>NZ_JBILOS010000029.1:0-23700 GCF_044374345.1 Sphingorhabdus sp.
GCTCGTAGACCAACTTTCGGCATTGACCGTTCTTGAAGCGGCTGAACTTGCTAAGGCTTTGGAAGAAAAGTGGGGCGTTAGCGCCGCTGCTGCTGTTGCTGTTGCTGCACCTGCTGGTGCCGCTGCACCAGCTGCTGAAGAGCAGACTGAATTTGACGTTATCTTGACCGGCGACGGCGGCAACAAGATTGCAGTCATCAAGGAAGTCCGTGCGATCACCAACCTTGGTCTGACCGAAGCAAAGGCTCTTGTTGAGGCCGCTCCAAAGGCACTCAAGGAAGGCGTAAACAAGGCAGAAGCCGAAGACATCAAGGCGAAGATCCTTGCAGCCGGCGGAACCGTCGAACTGAAGTAATTCGGTTTCCCTTAAGGGATATAAAATGGGGCGGCCTAGCAATAGGCTGCCCCTTTTTTATGGCCGCGCGTTCGGCATCAATAAACACAAAGGTTCCGGCCCTTTTCTTTTGAAAATCCTGAGGGTTGCGGGCAGTCATGACGCATGAATAGCAACGCCGATCTCGCCGCCCTGATTCGCAACATTCCGGATTATCCCAAACCGGGTATCATGTTCCGCGACGTCTCCAGCCTGCTACTCGACGCAGACGGCTATCGCATGACCATTGACCGGCTCGCGGCGCTGGTGGACCCGGATACGCAGCTTGTCGCTGGTATTGAGGCACGTGGCTTTATCGTGGCGTCTGCTCTGGCATATGTGCTGGGCCTTGGCCAATTGATGCTGCGTAAGCCCGGTAAACTGCCGGGCGAGAAAATCGGCACGGATTACACGCTCGAATATGGCACCGACCGCATTGAAATGCATGTCGGCCATGTGCAGCCTGACCAGAAAGTGCTGCTGGTCGACGATTTGATTGCCACGGGTGGCACGGCCCTCGCTGGCGTTGACTTAATCCAGCAAGGCGGCGGCAGGGTTGAACAAGCTTTGTTCATCGTTGACCTGCCTGACCTTGGCGGCGCGGCCAAGTTGCGCGCCCAAGGCGTTCGGGTCGGATCGCTGATAGGTTTTGACGGCGATTAAGCGCACCGAAATTTTTGGTTTAGTTTTGCGGATAGCGCGACGCGCATGTCTTAATTTTTGACGGCTCAGGCCGCTTCCCGCTGACTTCAAAGCGGGCGATATATCCACCCAATTTCAATTGCTCGGTAAAGCCGGTCAAACGATAGCCCACGGCATCAAATTCGCAGAACAGCAGTTTTGGCGGAATACCATGTTGGGCGGTGGGACGATCGCGATCTACAACAATGACCTGTCCGCCCTTGGCGAGCGCAGGCCGCATGCGCCATAGGAACGCGTAGGGCTCGGCTATTTCGTGGTACATGTGCACCATGAAAATGCGGTCAAAGCTGTTTTCTGGCAAGCGGGGATCATCCAGAGCGCCTTCCTTGATGGCAACATTATCGAGCTGTTCGCGTGTGACCCGCGCGCCCAGTCGGTCAAGCGCATCCCGATTGATATCCTGCGCAAGCACGCGCCCTTTTGGGCCAACGCGGTCCGCAAGGCGGATGGTGTAATAGCCCTCGCCGGCCCCGATATCCGCCACTGTGGTCCCAAGCTGAATCCCGGCCCAATCCATCACGAATTCGGCCTCACCGGCTTCATCACGTGCGGCCTCAGTCGAAAATTCGGTATCACCCGCTGTGGAGACTAGACGTTCCGCGCGCGGGAATGCTTCCGCACTCTCGCTTCGTTCGTCTGCGGTGCCCGCTGGCGAGCAGCCGCTCACAAATAGCAGTGGAACCGCGATGATGGCCAGAAAGCTCAAACGGGCGTTCGTGCGCATGCCCAACCCGTCTTACGCGTCGGCCATTACAGCTGCTGGGGTAGCAGCCTGTTGATCGAACTTCTGGAAAACATCCTTCACCCAATGTGGCAAGGGAATGGGGCGATGCGTGTCAAGGTCGACATGCACGCTGACAAGATCAACTGTTGCGCGCAAATCGTCTGAGCCATCTTCGGTAATGCCATGGATTTCGACGATTTGGGTCATGCTCGTCCGCCCAGTCGCAACCGTTCGCGCCATAACCTCAATAAGCTCGTCCGGCTTGATCGGCGCAAACCATGTGACGGTCGCCTTTTTGACATGAAACTCCAAAGGCGCGCCATCGGCATAATCGCGGAATTTCGCCTCGCGCCAATATTCGGTCACCGCAACATCGGCATAATCCAGATAGCGCGCGTTAAAAACGACGCCCTGCGCGTCCGTCTCTGACCAGCGCACGCGGAAACGGTGATGGAAAGCAAACTCGCTCCGCGCCATGTCAGATTGCCTTTGATTGGCCAGGGGTGTTGACCCCCATCGATTGCAGATAACGCTTCACGTTACGTGCGGCCTGACGCAGGCGATGCTCGTTTTCAACCATAGCGATGCGGACATAGCCTTCACCGTCTTCGCCATATCCCACGCCCGGCGCGACCGCGACCTTTGCTTCGGTCAGCAGCTGTTTGGAAAACTCAAGGCTCCCCAAATGCGCAAGCGCAGGTGGCAATGGTGCCCATGCGAACATCGACGCCTTTGGTGCGGGAATATCCCATCCAGCACGGCCAAATGCCTCCACAAGGATATCGCGGCGCTTGTGATAGAGCTGACGATTTTGTTCAACGATGTCTTGCGGGCCATTTAATGCAGCGCACGCCGCCGCCTGAATGGGCGTAAATGCCCCATAATCGAGGTAGCTTTTGACGCGCGTCATCGCAGCTATCAGTTCGCGGTTGCCCACGGCAAAACCGATACGCCATCCTGCCATCGAATAGGTTTTGGACAATGACGTGAATTCAACGGCCACATCCTTGCCGCCCTTCACCTGCAAAATCGACGGGGTCGGGTTGCCGTCAAAATACAGTTCCGAATAAGCAAGATCGGACAATATCCAGACCTTGTTGTCTTTCGCCCAAGCCACCAATCGTTCGTAAAAAGCCAGATCAACGGTTTCTGCAGTCGGGTTCGACGGATAGTTGACGACCAATATCGAAGGCCGCGGCACTGTAAACGCCATGGCGCGCTCCAGCGACCGGAAATAATTTTCATCAGGCGTCGTGGGGACTGACCGAATGGTCGCGCCCGCGATGATGAAACCGAACGTGTGGATCGGGTAGCTTGGGTTCGGCGCCAATACGACGTCACCCGGCGCAGTGATAGCGGTTGCAAGGCTTGCGAGCCCCTCTTTCGAACCCATTGTCACGACAACTTCGGTTTCGGGATCAACATCAACCCCAAAGCGGCGCGCGTAATAATTGGCCTGCGCCTTACGGAGGCCGGGAATACCTCTGGAAGCCGAATAGCCATGGGCATCGGGCTTTTGCGCGACTTCGCACAGTTTTTCGATGACATGCGGTGGCGGGGGCAAATCAGGATTGCCCATGCCCAGATCGATAATGTCCTCTCCCGCACCACGGGCCGCCGCACGCATCGCATTAACTTCAGCGATAACATAAGGTGGCAGACGCTTGATGCGGTAGAATTCTTCGGACATTGGCTCCCGTTTCCGGTTAGTTGTTTACAGAGCCACCCTCATGCGCGAAGTTTTCGCGCATTTCCAGAAAAAGCTTTCGGTCCGCGGATTAGCGCGGCCGATTGCCTTTCGCCTTGTGCCGCACGCCATGCTTTGACGGCGGTGGCCCATCATTGCGGAATGGACGTACACCGTCACGGCTGGATCCGCCACGTGGACCGCCGCGTGGCGGGCCATCACCGCGCGGTCCATCGCCACGTGGATTGACGCCCAATTGGGGACGTTGCGGGCGGCCACCATCGCGGCCCCCATCGCGACCTCTGTCACGACCCATGCGCTTGTTTTCACGCGCAGCTTCACGTGGCGGGCCACTGGCTTGCACGATCTCAACATCATTGTCTTCTTCATGCCCCGGCTGCGCGATTGCTTTGGCAAATTTTGCAACAGCGGCAGCAGCGATACCCACATGGGTTTCGTTCGCAGCAATCCGGATGGCACCAATGTCGTTCTTGGTCACACCGCCGCGGCGGCACAGCAGCGGCAATATCCATTTTGGATCTGCGTTGTTGCGGCGGCCTACGTTCAGCTTAAACCAAACAGAATCGTCAAATCCTGCGCGATGGTCATCACGTGGACGTTCGCGCGTGCCGTCATCCAGCATGTCTTCTGCCTGTGGCATTTTGGCGCGATGCACACGAACAAGTGCGGCGGCGATGTCTTCAGCCGACATCGTTTCGAGCAGCTTTGCACCCAACGCACGATCTTCGTCTTCAACTTCAACGGGTGTCAAAAGTGTTTCGAGAAGACGTTCATGGTCCTTGGCGCGGATATCTGCGGCAGTCGGGACTTTAATCCAGTCTGCTTCAATCTTCGCGCCGCGCAACATCGATTCAACGCGCTTGCGGCGCTGATAGGGCACGATGAGAACGGCAGTCCCCTTACGACCCGCACGGCCGGTGCGTCCGGACCTGTGCTGAAGCCCCTCGGCATCGCGCGGCAATTCAACGTGGACCACCAATGACAGGTTGGGCAAATCGATACCGCGGGCGGCAACGTCGGTGGCAACGCATACACGGGCGCGGCGGTCACGCAGCGCCTGAAGCGCGTGATTGCGCTCGGACTGCGAATGTTCACCCGACAGCGCAACCACATTGAAGCCGCGCTCGGTCAGACTGGCATGCAGGCGGCGCACATTTTCGCGCGTCGCGCAGAACAGGATAGCCGTTTCGGCCTCATGCAGACGCAGCAAGTTCACAACCGCGTTCTCAATGTCCGGTGGAGCGACCGTTACAACCTGATAGCTGATGTCGCCATGGCCGCGGTCTTCACCGACGGTGGAGATGCGCAGGGCGTCTTGTTGGTAACGCTTGGCCAGCGACACGATTGGTTTCGGCATCGTGGCCGAGAAAAGCAAAGTGCGGCGGCCTTCGGGCGTCGCGTTCAATATTTCTTCGAGTTCCTCGCGGAAACCCATGTCGAGCATTTCATCCGCTTCGTCGAGAATCGCGACCTTCAAAGCGGAAAGGTCAAGTGCGCCACGCTCCAAGTGATCGCGCAAACGGCCGGGGGTTCCGACGACGATTTGTGCGCCTTGATTCAGCGTGCGGCGCTCTTTCGACGCGTCCATGCCGCCAACGCAGGTAGCAATGCGGACGCCAGCCTTGGCATATAGCCACATGAGTTCGCGGCTGACCTGCAAGGCCAGTTCGCGCGTTGGTGCGATGATGAGTGCGGCGGGTTCGCGCGCAAGGCTGACCAGTCCACCATCAAGGATTTGCGGTGCCATGGCCAAGCCAAAAGCAACGGTTTTGCCTGATCCAGTCTGGGCCGACACGACAAGGTCGCGGCCGTCGGCCTCAGCTGTCATGACAGCAGATTGAACAGGGGTTAAAGCAGTATAGCCACGAGCGGTGAGCGCTTCATCAAGAAGCGGGGGAAGATTTTCAAACGTCATTATGGCGCGCCTTTGCGCCCTTTTTTACCTAATGTCCATGCTGCGCCGCACAACAAAACAATCTTCGACAATTTTGTGACATTTGTTATGCATTGAATATGGCCGATTCACCGAAATTCCCCCCCTTCTTGGATCTCGACCAATTCGCCAAAATGCTTGAGGGTTCGGCAGCCTCTGCGGCTGACCCAATGAGGGCATATCGCGCCGCGATGGACGCGTGGGGGACGATACTTGCGCCACTGGCCAAGGCCGGTCGCGGCAACGTTGACCCGTCGGATCACCGCTTTGCTGCACCTGAATGGGAACATCCCGTTTTCGACCTGATGCGTCAGGGATATCAGGTGATGTCTGACTATATGCTAGGCGCGGCTGACCAGCTGGATGGCGTCGCCGATAGTGACAAAGCAAAAATGGGCTTTGCTGTGCGTAGCATAATAGAGGCTATGAGCCCCGCAAATTCGCCCTTCACCAACCCCGTCGCACTACAACGGGCGATAGAGACCAACGGCGCAAGCCTGATGGCGGGCATGCAGAACCTGATGACAGATTTGCAACGCGGTCAGCTGACGCACACTGATTCCTCTGCCTTTAGGCTGGGTGAAAACATCGCGGCAACGCCGGGCAAGGTAGTGCATCAAACGCCGCTATACCAGCTGATCCAATATGACGCGGCGACCCCGGACGTGTTGGCAACGCCGCTGATTATCTTTCCGCCATGGATAAACCGCTTCTACATTCTCGATCTGACAGCGGAAAAAAGTTTCATCAAATATTGCGTTGACCAAGGCATCACCGTTTTTGTCGTGTCTTGGAAATCTGCTGATAGCTCGATGAAGGACATCATCTGGGACGATTATATCGCGGCGCAGATTGATGCGATCGATACCGTACGCGACGGCCTTGGCGTGCCAGATGTGCATGCGATAGGATATTGTGTTGCAGGAACGACCTTGGCAGCGACGCTTGCCGTGCTCGCCGCAACAGGCGGTGCCGACAAGGTGCGCAGCGCGACATTCTTTACCGCGCAAGTCGATTTCAGCACGGGCGGCGAGCTGCTGAATTTCATCGACGATAACCAGATCGCGATGGTCGAAACGTTGAGTGCGCCGCATGGCTATTTGGACGGTCGCTTCCTTGCGCTGACGTTCAACATGCTGCGCGGCAAGGACCTGATTTGGTCGACGGTCGTCAAAAATTATTTGCTGGGTGAAGATTACCCTGCGTTCGATTTGCTGCACTGGAATGGCGACGTCACCAATCTCCCCGCAAAATGGCATAAGGCCTATCTCGCGGACCTCTATCGCGATAACCGTCTGGTTGATCCGGATAGTCTATCTGCGCTGGGTACGCCGATTGATTTGCGTCGCGTGCAAACGCCTTCTTTTATTCAGGCCGGACGTGAAGACCACATCGCGCCTGCCGAAAGCGTGTGGAAGCTGCAGGAACACTTTAGCGGCCCGGTCAAATTCCTATTGGCCGGCAGCGGACATATTGCGGGTGTGGTGAACCCTCCGGCGCAAAACAAATATCAATATTGGACCAACGAAGGCACCGCAGGCTCGCTCGAAGAATTCATCGACGGCGCCACCGAAACCAAGGGCAGCTGGTGGCCCGATTGGCTTGTTTGGCTGCTGGACAAGGGTGATGCAAAAGTCCCTGCACAGGGTGCACGCATAGCCGGTGAAGGCGCGTTGAAGGCGCTGGAATCTGCCCCGGGAAGCTATGTAAAAGCGCGATGAGATTCAGTTGACGTTTACGTAAACGTTCACTAGTTCTGATTCAGCTTTTTTTAGGAGAATCGTGATGCAATTGGAATTTAGTCCCGAAGAAATCGCCTTCCAACAGGAAGTGCGCACATTCATCGCCGAAAATTATCCCGAGAATCTCCGTTCGGTGCAAGATGAAGGGCATGATCTTTCGAAAGAAGATTTTCTGTCATGGCATCGCATCCTTGCGAAAAAAGGCTGGATCGCACCAGCATGGCCTGTCGAATATGGCGGCACTGGCTGGACCGCAACGCAACGCTTCATCTGGTCCGAAGAGCTCGCCGCTGCGGATTGCGTCGGCACCATGCCATTCGGCCTATCGATGGTCGGACCCGTCATCTACACCTTCGGCACGCCGGAACAAAAAGCCCGCTTCCTGCCTGGCATCTTGTCCGGCGACGATTGGTGGTGCCAAGGGTATTCGGAACCTGGCGCAGGTTCGGACCTTGCTTCACTGCGTACAAAGGCCGTCCGCGATGGCGACCATTATGTTGTGAATGGTCAAAAGACATGGACCACAATGGCGCAACATGCTGACTGGGGCTTCTTCCTCGTCCGCACCGATTCCGATGCCAAGGCGCAGGAAGGCATTAGCTTCCTTCTTATCGACATGAAGACGCCTGGCGTAACTGTTCGCCCAATCATCACCTTGGGCGGCGAGCATGAAGTCAACGAAGTATGGTTGGAAGACGTCCGCGTACCCGTTGAAAACCGCGTCTATGAAGAAAACAAGGGCTGGACCTGCGCCAAGTTCTTGCTGGCGCATGAGCGTACCGGCATTGCCGCCGTTGCCCGTTCGAAGCGTGGCGTTGAGAAGATCAAAGCGATTGCACGCACAGAGCAGGACGGTGACCGTCCATTGATCGCCAACCCATTTTTCAAGCGTAAGATTTCGGAACTTGAAATCGATCTGACCGCGTTGGAATTCACCGAACTGCGTAGCCTTGCGGGCGAAGCAGCGGGCAAGGGCCCTGGCCCTGAATCCAGCTTGCTGAAAATCAAGGGCTCTGAAATCCAGCAACGGATCACCGAACTCGCATTGGAAGCAGTCGGCCATTATGGCGCGCCCTATTTCCGCGGATTTGGCGAAGGCGACAACGAACATCCAATTGGTCCGGATTACGCGCATCGCGCTGCTCCGACCTATTTCAACACCCGCAAGACGACGATTTACGGTGGCTCCAACGAGATCCAACGCAACATCATCGCCAAGATGGTGCTGGGTATTTAATCTAACATTTTGCCGTCACCCTGAACGCGTTTCAGGGTCTTAATGCGCATCGTTGACATTAAGATGCTGAAACAAGTTCAGCATGACGGACCACTGGACAGGATAATTATAATGGATTTCAGCTACACCGAAACGCAGGACATGATCCGCGAAACCCTGAGCCGCTTTCTGGCGGACACATATGACTTTGACAGCCGCAACAAGATGATTGCCAGCGCCAGCGGACGTGACGCCGGCATTTGGAAGGCACTGGCGCAAGATCTCGGCATGCTTGGTGCATCATTTAGCGAAGCCCATGGCGGACTTGGCGGCGGCCACCTCGAAAATGCTTTGATCATGGAAGAATTGGGCAAGGTCATCGCGATCGAACCTTATCTACAGACGGTCGTTCTTGGCGGTGGTGCGTTGAAGGCTGTTGGCGGCGCGATTGCCGATGCCGTCATTCCAGAAATCATTGGTGGCAACGTCATCATCGCATTTGCCTATGCGGAACCACAGGGTCGCTATAATCTTGCGAACATTCGCACGACCGCGAAAAAAGACGGCGCAGGCTATGTGTTGAACGGCCATAAGGGTGTGGTTTACGCCGCCCCTTGGGCAACACATTTGCTGGTCACCGCCCGCACCGGCGGTTCAGGCAGCGAAGCCAATGGCGTGTCGCTGTTCCTGATTGACGCAAATAGCGCTGGCATCGTCCGCCGCGACTATCCCACCGTTGATGGGTTCCAGGCTTCTGAAGTCTATTTTGAAAATGTTGCGATCCCCGGTGACGCGTTGTTGGGTGATGAGGGCGCTGGCCTTCCGCTGATCGAGCGCATTGTTGACGAAGCAACGGTTTCCGTCTGTGCAGAAGCCTGCGGTGTTACCGCCAAGTTGCATTCGGATACGCTGGAATATGCGCGTCAGCGCAACCAGTTCGGTCAGCCCATTTCGCGCTTCCAAGTATTGCAGCACCGCATGGTCGATATGTTCATGGAAGTTGAACAGTCAAAATCCATGACCACAATGGCTACCCTGAAGCTCGATTTGCCAGCGGCAGAGCGTATGGCTGCGGTATCGGCATGTAAGGCGAAGGTATCGCGCGCCGCGAAGTTCGTGGGCCAAAGCGCCATTCAAACGCATGGCGGCATCGGCATCACGCAGGAACTGGCCATCGGTCATTTCTTCAAGCGCGCGACGATGATCGAAAGCCAATTTGGTTCGGCTGACCATCATTATGAGCGTTTTGAACGCCTGACATTGGCGGATTAACGCGCCAATTCAACTTATTGTGCAGTGCAACATTTTTGTTGACAGTGCGTGCACGAATCTTTATTGTGCACTGCAACACAACAGAAATGGTGCACGCCATGGTACGCAAATTAGCAGCTACGTCTTCGACTAAAACCGTTGAACCAACGGCGTCGAAGGCTGCGCCTGCGAAAGCTACACCAAGCACCGTTGCAAAGAAGAAGGTTGCGAAACCTGCTGCTTTACCGGCCAAGAAAGCCGTGTCTGTTGGATCTGAACCGATTGCTCAAGGAGTGACGAATATGACTGACACTGTAAAAGCCACCGCTGAAAAGGCGACCGAGTTTTTCGCTGACGTGCGTGAAAAGGCAAGCGAAGCGACTGAAAAAGGCAAGAAGTTCGCGGCTGAAGCCGTTGAATTCAACAAAGCCAACGTCGAAGCCATCGTTGAAGCCGGCAAGATCGTTGCCAAGGGCGCTCAGGAAATGGGCAAGACCAACATCGAATTCGCCAAGAAGAACTTCGAAGATGTTCAGATTGCGGTGAAAGAATTGACTGCCGTCAAAACGCCAACCGATTTCGTGAAGCTGCAGGGTGAACTTGCACGCAAGGGCTTTGACACTGCAGTAGCGCAGGGTTCGAAGAACACAGAAGCGATGGTCAAGCTGGTAAACGAAATGTTCCAGCCGATTTCGAACCGCATCGCGGTAACGACTGAGCTTTTCAAGAAAGCTGCATAAGTTTTCCGAGGTCATTGCGCTGGTGCATTTCGCGTCCGCTGCCTTCTCTCTCTCCTCCTTATGGTGGTGGGCAACCGAGACACGCTAGCGCAATCATAAAAGAGCCGTCCTTTCCCCTGCGGAAAGGGCGGTTTCTTTTTAGCCGATGGAAATTGATATGGAACAGGGGTTGCACAGGCACCCTACCCTGACCTATTTTAGAGTGATGCAGATCCACATGGCACATGATGACGACGACAAATCAGGGGGCACACCCGGCGTCGGCCTTGCCACGCGTACGCGGCCAAAGACCCAAAAGCCCAGCCTGTATAAAGTCCTGCTGCTCAACGACGATTATACGCCGATGGAGTTCGTCGTTCATGTGTTGAAGGCATTTTTTCAGATGGACACAGATCAGGCCACCCGCGTGATGCTACATGTCCATCAAAAAGGCGTCGGCGTGTGCGGCATCTTCACTTATGAAGTTGCCGAAACCAAGGTGACTCAGGTCATGGACTTCGCCCAAAAAAATCAGCACCCGCTGCAATGTACGTTGGAAAAAGACTAGGGTCTGGACCTATGGTTCGCGCGGCGAACCCAACGACCCATATATTGTTTTGCCATCTTTAATCGTCGCAACCACTTTGATGCTGTATATGTTGGCCGCGTCCACCGTCAGCGGGTTTCCGTCCAGAACAACAAGATCCGCACGCTTCCCGGGCGATAGGCTGCCTTTGTCCCCGTCCTCTCCGATTTGCCACGCGGCATTGATCGTCACTTGTTGCAACGCGCGATAGGGCGATATCCGCTCCATTGGCCCCAATATATCGCCGCTTTGCGTCAGCCGGTTCACCGATGACCAGACCAGCCGCATCATGTCGGGCGGCACAACCGGGGAATCATTATGCGCCGTCGGGCGCAGCCCCAGTGCCCAGCCCGTTGCCTGTGGCGAGATAAAATCAGCGCGCTTGGGCCCAAGGGCTACATCGCGGTGCCAGTCGCCCCAATAATAAGTATGGTTGGCAAAAAAGCTGGGCTGGATATCCAGCGCCTTCATATCCTTTAGCTGATCCAGTTGAACCACTTGATTGTGAATGGCGATGGTGCGTTTACCTGCTAGACCGTTATCCCGGACCCCGTCGATCAAGGCCTGCGCCGCGGCATCGCCGTTGACATGGACAAACACCTGCCAGCCATTTTGTGCGGCATCCGCCAGTTTGCCGTTGAACAATTTCAGATCAATCGCCGGATAACCGGCATAGCCCTCTTTCTGGCCATGTGGTGGGATGGGTACCGGGTCTTTTAACCACGCCGTCCGTCCCTGCGGCGAACCATCAAGCGTCAATTTAATGCCGCCAATGCGCAAATGCCCGCCCGCTGGATAGGGCTTGCCAATCCGCGCACGCACCGCCGCGGGCCAGTCACGTTCAAAAGAGGTCAGCGCCACGACATCAATCGGGAATAGCCCGCGCTTGTCGGCCTCATCCATCGCTGCCCAGCTTTCCGGCATGATCCGTCCGTCCTGCCCGGTGGTGATACCGTTGGCGGCATAGATTTTGGCACCCGTCACCAGCGGCGCAATGCTGGCATCCAAGCTGGGCGGTGTCAGCACCTTCAACACGGGATAGAGCGCCGTTTCCTCCAGCACGCCATTGGGCGTTTTGCCATCGGCCTCACGCCGGATTACTCCACCCTGCGGGTTCGGCGTTTCTGGGGTATAGCCAACCAGTTTCAGCATAGGCGAATTCATCGCCGCAAAATGCCCGCTGACATGCAGTATCAGAATCGGAACATTGCTGGAAACCGCATCCAGATCCGCCCGTGTCGGATGGCGCCGTTCGGCCAGTTGCGAGTCGTCATAGCCATTGCCGATAATCAGCGGCATGCCATCGGGACGTGAATATTGGCGCAGCGCGTCCTGCAACTCTGCGATCGATGTAACGATCCCAACCGGCGGTGGTTGCAATTGCGCCATCGCTGCATTCTGCCCGACATAGCCCATATGCCCATGCGCATCGATAAATCCGGGCAGAACGGTGCGCCCTTTCAGGTCCACCAATTCGACCTTTTTGGCGGCAGCTTTTTTGACCGTGGCGAGCGTGCCAAGCGCGGCGATTTTGCCGTTGCGCAGCAATATGGCCTCAACAAACTCCGGCTGATTGCCAGCCATGGTGAGTATCGACCCGCCCGTTAGGATGACGTCCGTCGTTTGCGCTGGGGCCGCAGCCAATAGCAACGGTGCAAATGCGCACAGCAGGCCATATTTCAAACGCATTATTCTCTCTCCCAAGACTTTATCGGCCGACTATCGGTTGCAAATTCCGGGCTGGCAAGCCATCCAATCATGCAAGGAGAAATAATATGGCAGCAGCATTGATCGTTGGCGCAGGTGACGCAACGGGCGGCGCGATAGCAAAGGCTTTTGCCCGCGAAGGTTACACCGCTTGTGTCAACCGGCGCGCCCGCAATGCGGACCAGCTGGAAGAATTGGTAAAGTCCATTCATGCCGAAGGCTATGCTGCCCGCGCCTATCCCGCAGACGCGCGTATCGAAGAAGAAGTCGTGGCAATGGTCGACGCGATTGAACGCGATGTGGGCCCGATTGAGGTTGCCGTGTTCAACATCGGCGCCAATGTGAACTTCTCAATTCTGGATATGACTTCCCAAGTCTATCGCAAGGTCTGGGAAATGGCGGCCTTTGCGGGTTTTCTGATGGGACGCGAGGCGGCACGCCGGATGGTTGAGCGCCAGTCGGGAACAATCATTTTCACCGGCGCAACTGCCAGCATCCGCGGCGGAAGCGGCTTTTCGGCCTTTTCCGGTGCAAAAGGCGCGCTGCGCATGCTGGCGCAGTCAATGGCGCGCGAACTTGGGCCGAAGAATATTCACGTCGCGCATGTCATCATTGATGGCGGCATTGACACCGCCTTTATCAGGGGCATTCACCCCAATTTCGAAGCGGCCAAGGCGGCTGACGGCGTGTTGTCGCCTGATGCGATTGCGCTGCAATATGTGGCATTACACAAGCAACACCGAAGCGCGTGGACGCATGAGATGGATTTACGGCCATGGACGGAGAATTTTTGATGACCAAAAGCTTCCAATTTCTGTTCGATTTCGGCGGACCCAACAGCTATCTCACGCACAAGATGCTGCCCGATATCTGCGCGCGTACGGGCGCTGAAGCGGTCTATATCCCCATTTCGCTGGGGGGACTGTTCAAGCTCACGAACAACCAAGCACCGTTCATGCGCTATGCGGAGACGCCTGCAAAACGCAATTATGAGATGCTGGAATTCGACCGCTTCGTCAAAGCACATGCGCTGCCGTTCAAAATGAACCCGCGCTTCCCTATCAATTCACTGCAACTGATGCGTGGCGCTGTTGCCGCGCAGCATCTGGGCTGCTTTGCGCCTTATGTGGACGCAGTGATGGCGGCGATGTGGGAAGACGGCGCGGACATGGGCGATGCACAGGTTGTCGCTTCGGTTCTGGATGCAGCGGGCCTCGACAGTGCAGCATTGCTCGCCAAGGCCGAGGATCCGGCGGTGAAAGCAGAATTGATCGCGAATACCGAAGATGCCGCCAAACGCGGGGCATTTGGCGTCCCGACATTTTTTGTCGGCGACGACATATATTGGGGCAAAGAACGATTGGGTCAGCTTGAGATTGCACTCACGACGTCGTGACTTCCAATTCCTAAGTTGCGCCGCAATCGATTCCCGCTAAATACCCTGCGATGGATAAGATAATCGTACGCGGCGGCAATACGCTCAAGGGCAAGATTCCCATTTCAGGCGCAAAGAACAGCGCATTGACGCTGATACCCTGCGCGTTGCTGACCGACGAGCCGCTGACCTTGCGCAATTTGCCGCGCTTGGCCGACATTGACGGTTTTCAGCATTTGATGAACCAGTTCGGTATTTCGACGACGGTTGCCGGATCACGCCCCGAAGATTTCGGCCGCGTAATGACGCTCGAAGCGACGCGTATCACCACAAACATCGCGCCCTATGACCTCGTCCGCAAAATGCGCGCGTCGATTCTGGTTTTGGGCCCCATGCTTGCCCGCGCGGGCGAAGCGACTGTGTCGCTGCCCGGCGGATGCGCCATTGGCAACCGGCCAATCGACCTTCACCTAAAAGCGCTGGAAGCCTTTGGCGTCGAAATTGAAGTTGCAGCAGGATATGTGAAGGCGGTCGCCAAAAAAGGCATTCCCGGCGGGACCTATACTTTCCCTGTCGTGTCCGTGGGCGCGACCGAAAATGCATTGATGGCGGCCAGCCTCGCGAAGGGCACATGTGTTCTGCACAATGCCGCGCGCGAGCCAGAAATCGTCGATTTGTGCAATTTGCTTGTCGCGATGGGCGCGCAGATTGAAGGCATCGGCACATCCGACCTGATCATTCATGGCAAAGACCGTCTGCATGGCGCGACATACCGCGTTATGAGCGACCGGATCGAAGCGGGCAGCTATGCCTGCGCCGCAGCCATTACCGGCGGCGATATTGAACTTGTCGGCGCCAAGGCGAGCGAAATGGACGCAACGCTGGATGCGCTGCGCCAATCAGGCGTCACCGTAGAAGAAACGGCAGGCGGGATCCGCATCGCGTCCGATGGCAAATTAAAGCCGCTGACGATTTCAACCGCGCCATATCCCGGCTTTGCGACCGATATGCAGGCACAGTTTATGGCCATGCTGTGCATGGCGGACGGCGCAAGTGTCCTGACCGAAACGATTTTCGAGAACCGGTACATGCACGTGCCCGAACTCAACCGTATGGGCGCGCATATCGAAACCAAGGGCCGTACCGCCATTGTCCACGGTGTGAAGAAAATGACGGGCGCGCCTGTGATGGCAACCGATTTGAGAGCCTCTATGAGCCTCGTGATCGCTGGCTTGGTCGCAGAGGGCGAAACGCATGTGAGCCGTCTTTACCACCTCGACAGAGGCTATGAGCGGCTAGAAGAAAAGCTTCAACTTGTCGGCGCGGATGTTGAGCGGGTGGGCTCAGACTAACGAGCGCCATTCGAATCGGAGCGTCGCATTCAAGGAACAGTTGCCACATTGATATTTTTGCGGCATCTCTCATCAAAGTGAAATCGAATGTGAATCCGAAGCCAAGCCAAGCCACGCGTCATCCAGTTTTGGATTCGATCCGCTTTAGCCCCATCGCAACCGTCGTCAGCGACCCCACCAAGCCAGACAATCCCCTGATTGCGGTGAATGCGGCTTTTTGTGCGCTAACCGGCTATGCAGAAGACGAAGTCATCGGTCGCAACTGCCGTTTCTTGCGCGGTCCGGACACCGAAAATGGCCAGACGGAAAAGCTGCGCTCGGCAGTGCAAGGGCAACATTCTGCACTGGCAGAACTCATTAACTACCGGAAAGACGGATCCCCCTTTCGCAACGCGGTGATGATCGCGCCATTGTTCGACAATGATGGGAATCTTGAACTGTTCGTCGGGTCCCAAATCGAAGTGCTACCCGAAGAGGAGAGCATTGGGCTGGTGCGGCAACAACAGGCTGCACAGATTGTTGACCGACTTTCGCCCCGCCAACGCGAGATTTTGCAGCAGATGGCCCGTGGTTTCCGGACAAAGCAGATTGCCTATCGATTGTCCTTAAGCGAAAAAACGGTTCAGATGCACCGCATGCTGATGTTCAAGAAACTGTCGACGTCGAATGCGGCAGATGCCGTCCGCATAGCCGTCGAAGCGGGGCTTTAACCGACCGGACAGGCCGATGTGACCGAACCCTTTATGCGTTCGCCATCACCCACAATCGAATCGCACTCGCCAACCCGCAGGGCGTGCCTGATTCCAGACGCTCAACATCGATTTGCGCGACCAGCGCATTGACGGGCAAATCCTTTTGCTCGGCAGCCCGTTTTAACGCGTCCCAGAAAAGCGGTTCCAGACTGATGGAGGTTTGGTGCCCCGCCAACGTCATGCTGCGCTTTACGGGCGGATGATAAATGTCGCTCACCCGCCGACGACCATCAATACATGTGCTGGCCACCGTTGATCGACAAAGTCGAACCGGTGATGAAGCCTGCATTGTCGCTCGTCAAAAATTCGACGCCGCGGGCGATTTCGTCGGGTTGACCCAATCGGCCAACCGGGATTTGCGCGACAATCTTTTCCATCACATTTTCCGGGATGGTCGACAGCATTTCGGTGCCGATATAGCCCGGCGCGATCGCATTGGCGGTCACGCCATAACGCGCACCTTCAGCGGCAAGCGACTTGGTAAAGCCATGGATGCCTGATTTTGCGGCCGCGTAATTCACCTGACCAATTTGGCCGCCCTGACCGTTGACTGAGCCGATGTTCACGATGCGGCCCCATTTGCGTTCGCGCATGCCGGCAAAGACCGCCTTGGCCATGTTGAAACATCCGGTCAGGTCGACGCGGATCACTTCGTCCCATTGTTCAAATGTCATCTTCATCATCGTCGCATCGCGGGTGATGCCCGCGTTGTTGACCATGATGTCGATCGGTCCGAACTCCGCCTCAATCGCCGCGCAGGCATCCAGACAGCTTTGATGATCGCCCACGTCCCATTTCCGCACTGCAATGCCGGTGCGTTCTGAGAAAGCCTTCGCAGCCGCGTCATTGCCACCATAGTTGGCGATGACCATCCGGCCTTTTTCCTGAAGCTTCAAACAGATCGCTTCGCCAATACCTCTGGTTCCACCTGTAACCACCGCAATTCGTGACATGCATTGCTCTCCTCATCGCTATTTCCACCATGATTAATGGACAAGGGCACAAGTGCAAGTTGCCGTAAACGTTAGCACAAAAAAGCCGCAGCCACGCTGTGCCAACGATTAGATCCAGCCCGCGAGTTCCTGCGCGATAATCTGTTCAAGCATATCCATGCCGATATCGCTGTCGTTCAAGCACGGCAGATAGGCATAATGTGTGCCGCCCGCTTCTTCGAACTGCTCATGCCCTTGCATCGCGAGCTCTTCGAGCGTTTCGAGGCAATCGACCGAAAAGCCCGGTGCAAAGATCGCGACTTTCTTCGTCCCCTCGCGCGCAAGCTTCATCAGGGTGTCGTCCGTGGCGGGTTCAAGCCATTTTGCCCGCCCAAAACGCGATTGGAAACTCACAACAAGCGCGCGGCCCATGGCTTCCGACAGAAGCCGTGCGGTTTTTTGGCAATGACAATGATAGGGATCGCCTAAATGGAGCGTCCGTTCCGGCATCCCGTGGAAACTGATCACAAGCGCGTCGGGTACGAAATCCAGTTTCGCAAGCGACGCTTCAATCGACGACTTCAACGCGCCGATATAGCGTGCATCATCATGATACGCCGGCAGCGTCCGGATCGCCGGATGCCATCGCATGGCGGTGAGCGTGGCATATGCCTCATCAAGCACAGTACCCGTCGTCGCCCCCGAATATTGCGGATATAATGGCGCAATCAAAATCCGGTTGCACCCCGCCGCTTTCATCGCGGCCAGTTGGTCAGCGACGGACGGATTGCCATAACGCATGGCGTACCGCACATCGGCGATCCCTTCCATACGCGCCTGCAACGCTTCCGCCTGCCCGGCTGTGAAAAATGCGAGCGGCGATCCTTTTTCGGTCCATACCTTGGCATATGCCTGCGCGGATTTTTGCGGACGGGTGTTCAAAATGATGCCGCGCAAAATCGGTTGCCACAGCAAAGGCGGAATTTCGACAACGCGTCGATCCGACAAAAACTGTTTCAAATAGCGCTTCACCGCTGACGTCGTCGGTGCGTCTGGCGTACCCAGATTCACCAGCAGGACGCCGACTTTGGGCGTCGCTACGGGTGGGTGGTCAATTGGTAAGGTCATTATAGTCCCCGGGACAGCAATGGAAGTTCACGCAAACGTATTCCGGCTGCGGAGAATAAAGCGTTTGCAAGTGCGGGGGCAACTGGCGGCACCCCAAGTTCAGTGACACCACCCGGCGCCGCATCGCTGCGCGCAAATTCAACGGTGATTTCCGGCACGTCGGCCAATTTCGGCAAGTCCACATCACGCAGACGGCGGGCGGTTGGCAGGCCGTCCTGAAATTCGGTTGTGGAACCCAAGGCTTGCGCCAATCCAAACACAATGCCGCCCTCAATCTGCTGGCGCGCGAGATCGGGATTAATGAGCCGCCCGCAATCCGCCATCGCATGAATACGGTCGACACGCACGCCCGTTTCGCTGGTACGCGCCGTTACAATAACGGCAATGTGGCTGCCGCGCATGCTGTGACAAGCGATGCCGCGTCCGCTGCCTGAGCCGCCCCCGTCCCATCCCGCCATATTGGCGACGCCCGTCAGGCATCGGGCAAGCCGCGTTTGGCCGACAAGCATTTGCATGCGAAACGACAAGGGCTCGACGCCAGCTTTTTGGGCAAGTTCGTCAATGAAACCTTCGACGAAGAAGCAGTTGTAGCTGTTGGCAAGGCTGCGCCACGGCCCGGTTGGCACCGGCATGCGCACGGGGAAATGGTCAATCGTCAGATTGGGAATGGCATATGGTATCTCCGCACCGCGCAACGCCAGCGCATCAAATTCGCCTGCGGACGCCTTGCGCGCTGCGTCAACGCTTTGCCCATCGATCCGGTTTGCAAGCTCACGCATGCTGGATGCGGCGGCCACCCGCACGCTCATGGCGGTTACTGCGCCGTCGGCATTTATCGCGGCGGATAAACGGCCCAGCGCCGGTGTGCGGACATGATCCCGCAGGAAATCTTCAGGACGCGACCAGACCAGTTGCACCGGCCGGCCCACTTCCTTGGCAATGACCGCGACTTGCGCGGCGATCACATTGTCAAAATTGCGGTCGAAACTTCCGCCCGCCATGACGGGGTAGAGAACGACATCATTTACATCGATGCCAATGGCGTTTGCTGCGGCAACGCGCGCGGCCTGAGGCGCTTGCGATGCGATCCATAATTGCAGACGACCATTGCGATAATCCGCCGTCGCTGAACGTGTTTCAATAGGGGCGTGCACCGCCGCACCCACCGAATAGTCGGCTTTAAAAATGCGCGTTGCAGTCTCGGGTGCCATTGCAGCGTCAACGTCGCCTGATTTGAAGGCACGGAAGCCGGGGCCTTTGGCGATGGCGTCGCTGAGCGACTGACCGATTTTCTGGCTGTCCGCCAAGCCACCTTTTGTCGCAAAGACGGGCTTCATCGCATCGAGCGCGGTGTTGGCTGCCCACCAGTTGCTTGCCACTGCGGCAACCCAGCTTTTGGTCCGCGCCACGTGCACCACGCCGCGCATTTTCAGCGCCGCTTTTGTGTTGGCAGATTTCAACCTACTGTCGCCCGCAGGACCGCCCCGGACCGACGCGTAAAGCATATCGGGCAAACGAATGTCACCCGCAAAGCTTGCGCTACCATCCACCTTGGCAGACAGATCGAGCCGCGGCGCGTCACGGCCCGAAAGGCGGTTGCGCGGCGAAGAATTCAGCGGAATCGGCGATGGCAGCGCGAGTTCTGATGCTTCGATGACAAGATCAGCAAATGCGAGGCGCCTCTTTCCAAAGACCACAAAGCCGCGGTCCGTTTGGCACTGTTCCCATGAAATGTCCCAGCGCGCTGCCGCGGCCTGACACAAGACCGCCCGGGCCGCTGCGCCAGCTTCACGGCATGGCTGTTCAAATTGCCTTATGGAAGATGATCCGCCGGTCACCACAAAGACGTCGCGTCTCGCGCGTTCATTGATGCCGCTGGCAACGGGGCCGCCCTCTGCGTTGAGCGAGAGGTTTTCGGGCATGAATGCCGGGGCCCACTCGCGCGCCAATAATGTGTTTGCGAATATCGGACTTGGCGGCACTGGTTGCACTGCCACCGACCGCCAGTCAGCGCCAAGCTCTCCGGCGACAATCTGCGCCAATGCCGTATACACGCCTTGGCCAGACTCGCTTTGTGGAACGCCCACGACGATTTTGCCGTCCTCGGCTATTTTAAGCCATGGTCCGAAAAGATGCTCGCCCTCTACCGTCCGTAAATTGGGCGTATAGCGGCGTGGCCACAGGCCCCAAGCCACAAGCAAGCCGACGCCAGCGCCGCCACCAATGAGCAGCTTTCGGCGGCTAATGCCTTCGCTTGCCCCTGCGTCTTCCGTCATGCAGGCGCGGCCTTTGGCGCATCCACCCATGCGGACACTTGCCGGGCAATCGCGGCATAGGCATCGCTAATGGGGCCTTCATCCAATGCCGGCGGATTGCCCGTATCGCTTGCCATGCGGATTTTGATATCCAACGGAATGCGACCCAAGAACGGAATGCCCAGTTCCTTTGCAGCGGCTTCCGCTCCGCCGGAACCAAAAGGATCACTCATTTCGCCGCAATGTGGGCAGAGGTAACCTGCCATATTTTCAACGAGCCCAATGATCGGGACTTTCGCGGTGTCAAAAAAGCTGATGGCGCGGGTGGCGTCAATCAACGCCAAATCCTGCGGCGTGGAAATGATCACGGCACCGACGGGCTTGTGCTTTTGGATCATCGACAACTGGATATCACCGGTACCCGGCGGCATATCGACCACGATGTCGCGCACATCACCCCATTTGGCATCGACAAGCTGCGACAGGGCATTGCCCGCCATCGGGCCACGCCACGCAATGGCCTGGCCCGGATTGACCAACTGGCCCATCGACAGGAAAGGCACGCCGCCAGCGCCCATTACGGGTATCATATTCTTGCCTTCGGCTTCAGGCTTCACGCCCTCAACACCCATCAAACGTGGTTGTGATGGACCGTAGATATCGGCATCAACCAGCCCGACCGATCGGCCGTTCCGCGCCATGGCGATGGCAAGGTTCGTCGACAGCGTTGATTTACCCACGCCACCTTTGCCGCTGGCCACAGCGATCAAGCGCGGCGTAATCCGCTCCGCCGTCAACATGATCCGAACCGACGTCGCCCCTGCGCGTTCAACGGCGCTGCGAACATCGGCCTCCATTTGCGCGCGCGCATCCGCGTTCAATCCCGACACATCGAGCATAAGCGAAACCGCGCCATCGGTGATTTTCAAACCGCTCGCGCGTGCGCCGGCAACGGTAGAAATTATATGAGAAAAATGTTCAATATTTGGCATATCATGCCGAATAGATTCAGAATTGCGGGATTGACACTGTTTTTCTGAAAAACCGCTACTACATAGACTTTATGAGCAAAAAAATTGACGAGCAGGGGTCACATATTTTGGCGATAGAAGGCAAAGGACCGTGGGATTCAGACGATTCCCACGACACCGGTACATCCGGTAACGCAAATGAAAAAGGTGGCCGATCAAAGCCTGATCCGGTTAATCCGTGGGACCCGACACCGGAAGGTGCGGCGAAACAATCGCGGACCCGTGGCCCGTCACTGGAAGAATTGCTGCGCCGCAAAGGCGGTGGCTTTGGTGGTCTTCCGCAACGGCCGGATGGCAAAAGCTGGTGGCCGATTATCGCCGGTGGCTTTCTCGTGCTCTGGCTCGCTTGGTCAACGATCCACCGGATTGGCCCGGAACAAGAGGGCGTTGTAACCCAGCTTGGCAAATTTGCCCGCACGGTGCAGCCCGGCATTCGTTTCACGCTGCCCTCGCCCATTGAGAGTATCACCAAAGTTGATACCAAACAGATCCAGACGACCTCCATCGGTTCGCCCAAGGCAAGCAGCGAAAATCTGGTCCTAACCAAAGACCAGAGTATCATCGATATGGCCTATGACGTCCGCTGGTCGATCAAGAGCCCATCGCTATATCTGTTTCAACTCGACAGCCCTGAAGGCACCGTCAAGGAAGTCGCGGAAAGCGCCATGCGCGCCGCCGTTGCCAATTTTGATCTGACCCAAGCCATTGGCCCCGGCCGTGGCGCAATCGAATTGGAAGTGCGCCGCCGCATGCAGCAGATATTGGACGAATATCGCTCTGGTGTGTTGGTGCAAAGCATTTCGATCCGTCAGTCAGACCCACCGGCGGAAGTGAATGATGCATTCCGCGAAGTAAACGCAGCGCAACAACGCCGCGAAAGCTATCTGAACGATGCCCGTGCTTATGCCAGCCGCGTTACCGAGTTGGCCTTGGGTGAAACTGCCGAGTTTGACAAAATCTATGTGCAATATCGTGAAGCGCCCGAAGTCACCAAAAGGCGGCTATATTATGAAACAATGGAGCAGGTGCTTGGCAAGGTCGACAAGACGATTGTCGAAACCGGTGGCGTGACGCCATACCTTCCGCTCCCTGAATTTCAGAAAAAGGCCGCGCAAAAGGCTGAACCCGTTGTTGTGACAGGAAAAAAGCAATGATGACGAATATCATCAGAAACCCGATTTATCTGGCATTGATTGGTATCGGTGCGCTCATTTTGTGGAGCATGTCGGTCACCATCGTCCCCGAAACACAACAAGCGATTATCAGCAGCTACGGCAAGGTTGACCGCGTTGTGAACAAATATCGTCCGAACGAACGATTTGGCGAAACGCGCGCGGGCCTCACCTTCCGCATCCCTTTTGTTGAACAAATCCAGATTGTCGACAAGCGCGTGTTGAGCGTCGAAATGGATCAGCAGGAAGTGCTTTCCACGGACCAGCTGCGTCTGCAAGTCGACGCTTTTGCCCGGTTCCGCATCACGCAACCGGATGTCATGTATCGGACCATCCGTACCGAAGATCGCCTGCGCGAGCAGTTGAAGACAATATTGGGCTCATCGCTTCGCAACGAATTGGGCAAGCGCACCTTTGTTGCCTTGCTGAGTGCCGAGCGCGGCGAAGTTATGGAAAATATCCAGACAGCGTTGAACCGCGAAGCCAAGAAATATGGCGCTGAAGTCATTGATGTCCGCATTAAGCGCGCGGATTTGCCCGCAGCAACGTTGCAGTCGGCCTATAACCGGATGCGCAGCGCGCGTAATCAGGAAGCGATTGCGATTGATGCCGAGGGCCAGAAAGAAGCGCAGATTATCCGCGCAGACGCCGAAGCCGAAGCCGCACGCATCTATGCCATAAGCTATGGCAAGGATCCGGGTTTCTACGACTTCTATCGCGCCATGCAGAGCTATCGCCAGACTTTCCAAAATGGCGAAGGATCAAGCAACATCATCTTGTCGCCGCAAAACGCGTATCTTGAGAAATTCCGTACCGGGCGTTAGTCGAACGACGGATGACTTTGGCCAATTGGATGGCATCCATTCAATTGGCGTTAAGCTTTACCACGCCATCGAATGGCGGACTTTCGGGCCTGCTGCCCAGATGAATATACGAGAGGAATGATATCCGTGCGTTACGCTTATGCAGTTACCACCGCGCTTTTAATGACAGGTGCCGCCGTAGCTTTGGTCAACGACAATCCCGTGACCGCGCAAACCGG
>NZ_JBILOS010000103.1:0-6816 GCF_044374345.1 Sphingorhabdus sp.
AAGATTCGATGTCTGCATCGTCGCCAATGATTGGCATGGCTGCACCATCAGCTTCTTCGGAAGAATCGGATGCAAACCAGCTCAATCGTTACCTTCTCAAGAAGGTCGACGAATTGGAATTGTCGGTCCGCAGCGCAAACTGCCTCAAGAACGACAACATCATCTACATCGGCGACCTCGTGCAAAAGAGCGAAGCCGAAATGCTGCGTACGCCTAATTTCGGTCGCAAGTCGCTGAACGAAATCAAGGAAGTGCTCTCATCGATGGGCTTGCGCCTTGGCATGGACATCCCCGGATGGCCGCCAGAAAACATCGAAGAGATGGCAAAGAAGCTTGAGCAAGAACTGCTTGGCTAAAGAATATTGGGCCGAGGCAGTGCTTCGGCCCAACCAAAAGGGAAATGGCCGCCCTTAAACGGCCAGGATCGGGGTACCTGATACGGCCCCCCTACGAACGAAGGAATGAAATATGCGCCATAAAGTTGGCCACCGTAAGCTGCAACGTACCACGTCGCACCGTACCGCGATGCTTCGCAACATGGCAGCGTCGCTTATCAAACACGAACAGATCAAGACGACTTTGCCAAAGGCGAAGGAACTGCGTCCTTACATCGAAAAGCTGATCACGCTTGCGAAGAAGGGTGGCTTGTCCAACCGTCGTCTCGCGATGAGCCGTTTGATGGACGACAAGCAGCTGGTAAAATTGTTTGACGAACTGGCAACGCGCTATGCCGACCGCAGCGGTGGTTACAGCCGCGTGATCAAGGCTGGTTTCCGTGGTTCCGACGCTGCACCAATGGGCGTCATCGAGCTCGTTGACCGCAATGTCGACGCCAAGGGTCAGGACAGCGGCCCAGTTGAAGTATTGGACGACGCTGAATAAGCACGTCTTGCTTTAAGAGTTTCAAAAGGGCGGTATCCGAAAGGGTGCCGCCCTTTTTCATGGAGTGATTATTTCGTCCGAGCGCTTCGACCGGCCAACCAAAAGAGCAGGCTGGAAATCAACCATGCCACCGAAAGCACAATCGTAAACCGTCCGCCGCGCGCGTCGCTGCCCAATATGCCGGCAAAGACGCCAATGTTGATCTGCACTATGCCAGCAACCAACATGGCCTGCTGCAATATGCGCCTGCGAAACCGCGACGCGATGCTGCCGACGATGGCGATCAGCAATACCGCGCCGAACCATAGATTGGTCGGGTTATCCTCATTGCCAATCATGCCGACAGCCAAGTTGGACCAGATGACCATGAACCCGGCCAGCACAGCAAACATTGACCCGAGGCGGAAATACCAGTTGGATGACAGGTGCACCGCGAATTCAATCAGGCCACCCACTATGCCGAAAATGATAGCGGCGACGATGAAGTCGGTTTCGTCCCAATTAACTTCTGTTGTGAACTGCATCGCGACCAACGGCGTCAGGATAAGCGCAACAGCGCCGCCCCAGCCCAAGATTCGCCAGATATTCCGTCCCGGCCTTGCCGGCCCATTATTCTCTGCATGCATAGCATTGCCCTTTTCCGTGAATGAGAGCTATGCATACAGCGCAGCGACATTGCGGGCATGAGCAGGACATGAGCATTTGGTGAAAAATGAAATCAGATAGTCTCCGGTTCGGCCGCTTCACGCTTCTGATTAGCAGCCGACGCCTGCACTGTGATGGCGCGGTCGTTGATGTCTCCAGCCGCTATTTTGATGCGCTTGTTTTGCTCGCAACCAACGCCGGCGCGCTTGTCTCGAAAGACCAGTTCATGGACGATGTCTGGCGCGGCGTTCCGGTAACCGACGAAGCGCTCACACAATGTATCCGCAGCCTGCGCCGTGTGCTTGGGGATAATGCCGCGCGGCCGATCTTTATCGAAACCGTTCCAAAGCATGGCTATCGTTTCATCGCCCCTGTCGAACGCGACATTGGTCACGCGGCAACCGCATCCATCACCACAGCTGCCACGAACGATTGGGCGACATTTTGGGCACTGGGCGGGGCGGGCGTTGTCGGCGGTGGCCTGGCGGGGCTGTTGGGTGGTTTGTTTTACGGTTTTGCCGGGGCCTCGCAGCCAATGGCACCGGGCATGGGCGCGACGTCTATCGTCCTTGTCCTGACGGCGATTACGGTGCTGGTCGCGTTATTGGGCGCTGCAGGCGTGAGCTTCGGCATTGCTGCGGTTGGCCTTTGGAATTCCGGGCGTTGGTCCGCGATTATGGCCGGCGGCGCGGTGGGCGGTTTCCTGATCGGCGGTATTGTGAAGCTGCTTGGCTTGGATGCGTTTAATCTGGTGCTCGGGCAATCGCCCACCCAAATGACGGGCGCGCTGGAAGGTGCGGTGATTGGTGCCTCTGTCGGCCTTGGTGTATGGCTTGGCCGACGGCAGGCGCGCCACATGCCGCTGCGTTTCGCGATACTGCCGGCAGCTGTGATCGGTGGCCTCGGCGGTGCAGGCATTGCGATGGCCGGTGGGCGCTTGCTTGGCGGCAGCATATATGAGCTGGCCCGGCTTCTTCCCCAATCGCGGCTGCGGTTCGATCAGATTGGTGGCTTCTTTGGCGAAACGGGCTTTGGCCCCATCAGTCAGATCGTCACCGCCGGTCTGGAGGGCATGTTGTTTGCGGCAGGCGTTACCGCTGCCATCTTGCTGGCGCAGCGGCAACGGGGTGCATGATTTCGACGAAAATGCGAAATATTCTTGCGGGCGACGGCGGGAATAGTTGGCGTTCACGCGTGGACGCTATAGTCGGATGACAAAGAATTCGAGAGTTGGGGAAATGATAATATGCGAAGTGTATTTTTGGTCGGTGCAGCCTTCATGATGGCCCCGATTTCGTCGGCTGCTATGGCCGCAAATTCAGCCACCACCGATGTCGCGGTCAAATTGACCTATCCGCAGACCAAAACCGTCAATGTGGTCGAGGAGCAATTCGGCGTGAAGGTTGCGGATCCCTATCGCTGGCTGGAAGATGATGTGCGCGTCAATCCAGAAGTCGCCGAATGGGTGAAGGCGCAAAATGCCGTCACCGATGCATATCTGGAAACATTGCCCGGCAAGAAAATACTCGCCGAGCGCATGAAAAAGCTTTTCGATTACGAACGCTTTGGCCTTCCTGAAAAAGCCGGCGGCTATTATTTCTTCACAAAGAATGACGGCCTGCAAAACCAGTCCGTGCTGTATGTGCGCAAGGGCCTAACGGGCGCGGACCGTATTTTGATCGACCCCAATCTATGGGCAAAAGACGGTGCCACTGCGCTCGATAGCTGGGTACCGTCGAAAAATGGCAAGCTGGTGGCTTATGCTGTTCAGGACGGCGGTTCCGACTGGCGGACGATTAAAGTCATCGACACCGTGACCGGCAAGGTGCTCGCCGACGAAATCAACTGGGCAAAATTCACCAACATAAGCTGGGTGGGCAATGACGGGTTTTTATACTCGCGATTTGCCGAACCAAAAGAAGGCGCCGCATTCCAGCAGCTGAATTATAACCAGACGATCTATTACCACAAAATCGGCACGCCCCAGTCGGAAGACAAGCCAATATACGCAACGCCGGACAAGCCCGAATATGGCCATAGTGCGCAAGTGACGCACGACGGCAAATGGGCGGTCATTACGACGTCGTCCGGAACCGATGAGAAGTATGAACTGCACGTCATGCCACTTGGCAAAAAGCCAACATGGAAGCCGCAACCGCTTGTCAAGGGTCTGGAGCATGATTGGGGCCTGATCGAAGGCATGGGCAACACTTTGTGGTTCACCACCAACAAGGACGCCCCAAAGCTTAAGGTTGTTAAGGTCGATCTGGGTGCGAAGACGCCTGTATTTACGGACGTTATAGCGGAGCGGGCGGAAACATTGTCGCGCGCGCAGATCGTCGGCGATCGCCTCATCCTGTCATATATCAAAGATGCCAAATCGATGGCGCTGATGACAGATCTCGCAGGCCAGCCTGTGCAGGAAATCAAGCTCAGCGCAATCGGGACGGCCAGTGGCTTTTCAGGAACGCCAGGTGACGCGGAAACATTTTACGGATTCTCCAGCTTCAATCAGCCCGGCGCCGTATATCGTTTCGACAGCAAGACGGGGGCTTCGGCGCCCTTCGCGCAGCCAAAGCTAAGCTTCAACCCGGCGGACTTTTCGGTCGAACAAGTGTTCTATCCGTCGAAAGATGGCACGAAGATCCCGATGTTCATCGTGCACAAGAAAGATCTTGATCTGACGAAGGGCGCGCCGACGTTGCTCTATGCCTATGGCGGGTTCAACATTTCGCAGACACCCACTTATTCAGCGACGCGTATGGCTTGGCTGCAATCGGGCGGTGTATTCGCCCTCGCCAATATTCGTGGCGGCGGCGAATATGGGAAGCCTTGGCATGATGCCGGCCGTTTGATGAACAAACAAAATGTCTTTGACGATTTTGCCGCCGCAGCGGAATATCTTATATCCAGCGGCGTTTCGGCCAAGGGCAAGATTGCCATTGAAGGGCGGTCCAATGGGGGACTGCTGATTGGTGCCGTTGTGAACCAGCGCCCTGACCTGTTCGCTGCTGGCCATGCCGCAGTGGGCGTGATGGATATGGTCCGCTTCGACCGGTTCACAGCGGGCCGTTATTGGGTCGATGATTATGGCTACCCCAGTAAGGAAGCCGACTTTAAAATGCAGATGACTTACTCCCCCTATCACAACATCAAATCGGGGGTCGAATATCCAGCGGTCATCGTCTCGACCGCAGATACCGATGACCGTGTGGTTCCGGGGCATAGCTTCAAATATATCTCCGCCCTGCAAGCTGCAGAAACCGGCAACAAGCCCAAGATCATCCGCATCGAAAGCCGTGCGGGCCATGGTTCAGGCAAGCCGACCGATAAGGTTATTGACGAATATTCGGACATTTATGCGTTTCTCGCAAAATGGACGGGGCTGACCCTCACCGAATAATTGTTCATAAAAAAGGCGATTTAGATGAACAAATGCTGACAGGTCAATTCAGCATCCGGACAACCCGAATCGCCTATTCGCTCTCCATCGGCACAGAATGACTGGACCGGTTCAAGGAGAACGAAGATGAATTTCATGACCAAAACTTTGCTTGGCGCGGGAGCTGCTGCTGCAGCTTTGGTGAGTGTAACCGTTCCCGCCCAAGCGCGTGATCGCCATGACCGCAACCGCGACCGTGACAGCATAAGTGCCGGCGAAATTATTGCCGGAGCGGTCGTGCTCGGTGGTCTTGCTGCTGTGCTTTCAAGCGGCAACAATGGCCGCAACGATCGCCGCGGTTATGATGATCGCTATGATGATAACCGCGCAGGCTATAATTACGACAATCGTGGCGGCGGCGGCCGCGCCGCCGTAAACCAGTGCGTCGCCAGCGTTGAACGCTGGGCCAATGGCTACCGCCGTTCGGACGTCACGCAAGTGCGCAGCATCGAACGGACGCGTTTTGGCTATCGGGTCACAGGCAATGTCGTTGTTCAAGACGGCGGACGTGGCCGTTACGAGAATAACCATTACGGCAATGACCGATTTGGTGGCAACGCTTACCAGCGCGGTTATGACAAGGGCCGGTTCACCTGCTTTGTAGAGCGTGGCCGCGTGGTCGACATCAACTATCGCGGATTGGAACAGTGGCGCTAAATTTTTAAAAGCTCGCGTGGGTATAATGAGGCTCAATCTGGAGACAGGTTGAGCCTCTTGTCATTTCGACCGCGATGTTCGCTTCGCCGCGTGGGACGGCTGGCTTTGCTTGCCACAATTCGAAAAACCCGCCACAGTCGCCTCATGGCAAATATCCTCGCATTTCTGTTTGGCTTGATTGCGCTCTTGCTGGCGATCATCGGGTTCATTCCGTTGCTCGGATGGCTGAACTGGCTCATTATTCTGATCGCTGGCGTCGGCGCGGCCTTTGGCTTCGCGTCGGAAAAGGACAGCGGCCGCAACTTCTGCTTGGTCGTTATAGCCATTTGCGCGCTGCGCCTCTGGATCGGCGGCGGGATCATTTGATCCCCACGCGAAGGCTTAGCAAAACATATGACCGACAAATCTGAAACCGCGCAGCCAAGTGGCTTGCCTTATGCCCTGTCGGCATATCTCATCTGGGGCTTCGTCCCCGTTTATTTCAAGCTGCTGAGCCATGTCTCGCCAATCGCGGTCGTTGCCCAACGCGTCTTGTGGTCCATTCCGCTGCTGCTGGTCATTATGGCCTTTCGCAAACAGCTTGGCGAATATGCCGCCATTTTCCGGCACAAGGCGCATTTGCGCAATTTGCTCGCCTCTGCCACGCTGGTCGCCATTAACTGGCTGATTTACATATGGGCCGTTTCCACAGACCATATTTTGGCAGCCAGCCTTGGCTATTATCTCAATCCCTTGGTGAACGTCCTGCTGGGGCGTCTGTTTTTAGGAGAGCGATTGCGACCGCTTCAGATGGTCGCCGTTGCCGTCGCCGCCATTGGCGTTTCTATCCTCATCGGTGATGCGCTCGATACCTTATGGGTGTCGATATCGCTCGCTTTAAGCTTTGGCCTTTATGGCCTTATCCGCAAGATTACCCCCGTTGGCTCTGTTCCCGGCCTTGCGACCGAGACAACATTGCTGGCGCCACTGGCCTTGGGCGCGGTACTCTATTTCGCGCACGTTGGCGGCGGCGGATTTGGGGATGATGTGACGACGTCGGTGCTTTTGATATTGGCAGGTGCGGTCACTGCCATCCCGTTGCTGATGTTCGCGACCGCCGCCCGCCGGATGAGCTATACCAGCCTGGGCTTTGTGCAATATACGGCACCGTCCATTGCTTTCCTGCTGGGTGTGTTCGTGTACGGTAGCCA
>NZ_JBILOS010000104.1:0-6793 GCF_044374345.1 Sphingorhabdus sp.
GTGCAGGGCCTTTTTCCATAAGCTCTGTATTCCCATATCCGCAGTTTTTCGCCAAGGGGAATTATGGATTCGCGGCAGCCCTTTGACCGATTTCACGGCCGCGTTCGCGGTGCACAGCGGCATTGCGCGCATCCGCACTGCCGCGAAGCAGGCGAATTTCGCGCGCCTGACCCACATGGCCAGCGCGCGTCGGCAAATGGACCCGGCGACTATCAATATCTGTGCCTTGAACATGTGCGGCAGTTTAATGCAGGCTATAACTGGTTCGCCGGCATGACCGCCGAAGAAATTATGGAGGCGCAAAGCCCCATCAACGTCTGGCCAAGCGAAACCCGTGCCTTTCGTGCCAGCGGCAATGTCGATTCGCCGCCCAAATGGGCGGACTTTAAAGACCCGTTGGATGCCATATCCACACGCTTCCGGTCGCGCATGCCCAAGGAACGTGCCGACGGGCAGTTCCTGTCACCTGAGGACCGCAAAGCGCTTAAGACGCTAGGGCTTGGCGAGGATGCGGATAGGCGCGCCTTACGCAGCGCCTATTCGGCCAAGGTCCGCGCCTATCATCCTGATAAAAATGGCGGCAACCGGTCTTATGAAAAGGCTTTGCAAGACGTCATTGCTGCCTATACGCACCTTAAAACATCGCCCGCCTTTATTTGACGAGAACGACATGACTGACATTCCAAATATCCAGCCCAACAGCAGCGACACGACCATTCTAGCTGCCCCTGACAAAACCGTCAGCGTGCGCGAAATGTTCGGCATTGACGTCGACATGGAATGTCCTGCGTTTTCCGTTGCCGATGAGCGCGTTCCCGATGCCGACGACAGCTATGTCTTTGACCCCGACACGACGCTCGCGATCCTTGCTGGCTTTGCCCACAACCGCCGCGTGATGGTTCAGGGATATCACGGCACAGGTAAATCGACGCATATCGAACAGGTAGCCGCGCGTTTGAAATGGCCGTGCATCCGTATCAACCTCGACGCGCATATCAGCCGTATTGACCTGATCGGCCGCGATGCGATCGTTCTGCGCGACGGGCAGCAAGTCACTGAATTCCGCGAAGGCCTTTTGCCTTGGGCGCTGCAGACACCGACCGCTTTGGTGTTCGACGAATATGACGCCGGCCGTCCGGACGTGATGTTCGTGATCCAGCGCGTGTTGGAGACCGAGGGCAAGCTGACATTGCTCGACCAGAACCGCGTCATTCGCCCGAACCCATATTTCCGCCTGTTCGCGACTGCCAACACCGTTGGCCTTGGCGACACCAGCGGGCTGTATCACGGCACGCAAGCGATCAACCAGGGTCAGATGGACCGTTGGAACATTGTCGTTGGCCTGAACTATCTGCCCGCGCAGGTCGAAAGCGAAATCGTTTTGGCCAAGGCATCGGGCACCGATGCCGCGACCGTCGCCAACATGGTCAAGGTCGCCGAAATGACGCGTCAGGGCTTTATCAATGGCGATATTTCGACGGTCATGAGCCCACGGACCGTCATCACGTGGGCCCAAAACACCGCCATTTTCAAAAATGTCGGCTTTGCGTTCCGCCTGTCGTTCCTCAACAAATGTGACGATGCCGAACGCGCGTTGGTCGCGGAATATTATCAGCGCGTCTTTGGTCAGGATCTGCCCGAAAGCGTCGTTGGCAAGTTATAAGCATATTGGCCATTTCGCCGAAACACCGTTGAAGGGACCATTTATGAAACGCACTGCTCTTATTCTGGCGCTCGCACTTAGCGCATCGCCTGCATTCGCTGCGCTCAAGCCCGGCACGCGCGCGACCGATTTCACCACGCAGGCTGTTTTGGCGGGCGACGTATACACCTATAATTTGAACAAGGCCCTGAAACGCGGCCCCGTCGTTTTATATTTCTATCCCAAGGCATTCACCGCGGGCTGCACGGTCGAGGCGCATGAATTTTCCGAAGCCGCCGATGATTTTGCAGCCTATGGCGCATCCATCATTGGCATGTCGGCGGACAATATCGACACGTTGAAGCGTTTTTCGGTGGAAGCATGCCGCAACAAATTCACCGTTGGCATCGCGTCCAAACCGGTCATCAAAAATTATAAGGTCAGCCTGCCCATCATGGGCGGCACGAACCGCACGACCTACGTCATCGCACCGGATGGAAAAGTGTTGTTCGCGTATTCGGAACTGGGCGTGAAGGGTCATGTGTCCGGCGCATTGAACGCGGTAAAGGCATGGCGCGCAGCCAATCCTAAAGGGAAATAATGCGCAAAGCTCCCCTTCTCCTTTTGCCGATGCTGCTGGCTGGCTGCACTGTGGCTGTCGAATATGGCGACATTCCCCACAATGTGCTGGCGGAAAACCCGCGCTGTAACCCGGCGGAAAATGACAGCGCATCGGTTAACGGAAAAGATTATTTCATCGTCACCAGCCGCCTGCCCGATTGCCGCGGCGATACTATTAAACTGACCAACCACCGCGCCGATCGCGTTCGATTTGGCCGGTTCTCGCCGCCAGAAACGATCAAGCCCGCCAAGGGCGACAAGCAGTTGGTGGTGCCTGTCGCGTTTCAGCCGGAAGACGCATGGTGGGATGGCCTGCGTGATGCCGCGAACCTGCGCAACGGCCGCGTCCTTTTATATGTGCATGGTTATCGCGAAACATTGCAAACCACCGCCCGCGACGCCGTCCAGATTGGCGCGATGAGCAATTTTGACGGCCCGATTATCCATTATAGCTGGCCATCGCAGGGCAATCTGTTGAGCTATGCCGTTGATGAAACCAACATGTATTGGGACCAGCGCAATTTCCGGAACTTCCTGACCAAATTGGCGCGCGCCGAATGGATCAAGGAAATCGTCATTGTCTCGCATTCGCTTGGCGCTCGGCTTGTCACGCCTGCCGTGGAATATGTCGACCGCACATCGACCAACGCCGATTCCAGCAATATTTCCAATATCATATTGGCCTCTCCGGATGTTGATCGTGAAGATTTCGAGCGCGATATCGCCGAAGAAGTGTTGGCCGCCCGCCGCGTCAACAACGACCGGCGCGTGACCGTCTACGCCTCGCTCAACGACCGCGCGCTTGCGGTGTCGCGCGCTGTCCATGGCTATCCGCGTCTGGGGTCACCTTATTGCTTCAGTCCGTTTGAAGCCAAGGAATTGAAAGCCAAAGGATTGCCGCAGCGTTGCTTTGCGAGCAAGACCAAATATCAGACAGAGCCTGCCAAAACGGGCTTTACCATCATTGACACCACCGACCTATCGGGCGGCGGCGCTGGCCATAGCGATTATTTGCGCAGCCTTGCCGTGTGCAAGGATTTTGCGGCGGTCGTGAATGGCGCGCGGACAACCGACGATCGCGTTGCGACCGCGCAGGCGCATGTCTTCACGCTGCGTGCGCCGGTTAAGCCGACGAAAGCAGACATTGCAGCGGCATGTAAGCGGGTGGCGGATTGATGGCGAACGAATCTCCACTTGAACAGTTCAAGCAAGTCCTGACCGGCACGGCCCGCGCGCTCGCGCATGAGCCGGAGATTGAACTGGCCTTCACCGCCGACGCGCCGACACAAGCGGGCAAAAACTTTAAAGTGCCCATGCCCGGCCGGTTGTTGCCGCCTGACCAAGTCGCCGAAGCACGTGGCTTTGCCGACAGCTTCTCACTGAAGCTCAAGCACCATAATGCCGCGCGCCATGCCGCCTTGCGTCCATCCGAAGTCATTGCTGGCGCTGCATTTGATGCGGTGGAAAATGCGCGCGTTGAGGCATTGGGTTCCCGCAATATGGCGGGTATTGCCGCAAATCTGGGCCACGCGCTTGAACTCAAATTGCGCACCGACCCGATCAGCCGCGCACAGTCCGCTGACGAAGTACCGATTTCGACCGCCTTATCGCTCATCGTGCGCGAACGCCTGACCGGCGCGCCTGTCCCGGACGCGGCGGTTGCTGGCGTCGATATGCTGCGCGGCTGGATTGAGGAAAAAGCAGGCGGCGATCTTGATGCACTTGCCCTCGCGCTTGACGATCAGGGTGCATTTGCCGCGCTCACGCAATCGATGCTCGAACATCTGAACCTGACCGAAGGCGACGTCGACCCGTCCGATGCTGATGAAGGCGGCGATGATGCCGAGGACAGCCAAGACCAAGATGGCGACAGCGACGATGATGGCGAAGGCGAAGCTGGCCAAGCCGAAGCGCGCGCTGAACCGCAGCAGGGCGAAGGCGAAGAAACCGAGGCCGATTATGACGGCGAGGATATGGACGATCAGGACGGTTCCGACGGCGAAATGGGCGATGACGGCATGCAGCCCGTCACCCCGCAACGCCGCAATTGGGACCATCTGCCGCAAAGCGATTACAAAATCTGGTCGACCAAATATGACGAGACCATCACCGCGACCGAGCTTGCCGACGAAGAAGAGCTGAACCGGCTGCGCGCCTATCTCGATCAGCAATTGTCCAACCTGCAATCGGTGGTGACAAAGCTCGCAAACCGTCTGCAACGCCGCCTGATGGCGCAGCAAAACCGCAGTTGGGATTTCGATCAGGAAGAAGGCATGATCGACGCAGCGCGGCTCGCGCGCATCGTCGTCTCGCCGGGCAGCTCGCTGTCGTACAAGATCGAACGCGAAACCGATTTCCGCGACACCGTGGTGACCTTGCTGATCGACAATAGCGGATCGATGCGCGGACGACCGATCAGCATCGCGGCGATCAGCGCCGACATATTGGCACGCACGCTGGAACGCTGCGGCGTGAAAACCGAAATTTTGGGCTTTACCACCCGTGCGTGGAAGGGCGGTCAAGCGCGTGAGGATTGGCTCGCCGCTGGACGGCAGCCCATGCCCGGCCGCCTCAATGACTTGCGCCACATCGTCTACAAAAAAGCCGACGAGCCATGGCGTCATGCCAAGCGCAACCTTGGCCTGATGATGCGCGAAGGTTTGCTGAAAGAGAATATCGACGGCGAAGCTTTGCTTTGGGCGCACAACCGCCTGATCGCGCGCGCAGAAGACCGCCGCATTTTGATGGTGATTTCCGACGGTGCGCCAGTTGATGACAGCACCTTGTCGGTCAACCATGGCGGCTATCTGGAACAGCATTTGCGCAAGGTTATCGAAATGATCGAAACGCGCTCGCCCGTGCAATTGGTCGCGATCGGCATCGGCCATGATGTCACCCGTTATTACAAACGCGCCGTCACCATCATGGACGTTGAACAATTGGGCGGTACGATGATCGAACAGCTCGCCGGCTTGTTTGACGAGGAATAGCTTGCCTTTCACACAGCTACGCCGCGGCGTGGGCAAGCAATCCGTTGAGACGGGTTTTAAATATTACCGTAGCCCTGAGCAGCAGGCAGCGCCTGCGTCCGTCGAAGGGTGCATCTCGACTGTAGCGCAACACTGACATTCGGACCTTTTAAACTTTAATTACCGTCACCCTGAACTTGTTTCAGGGTCTTACTTTCGCGGCGGAAAAGGCAAAAATTAAGACCCTGAAACAAGTTCAGGGTGACGGTTGGATGTAAAAGGTTGGAAGACGCAAGCTGCCTTGACCTAATCGCGCATTTCCAGCATTGTCGACACCAATGTCAGTAGTGAAATCTCTCTTCTTTTTCGGGCCCTTGTTCTTTGGCCTCGCCTTCCTTGCGCCTTTGGTTGCGCAAGTGATGGTCCGGCTGGATGTGAACGCACCCTTTGCGTTGTCGCCACTGCAATTCGGCCTGATTATCGGGACGGTGCTGGGCTTGATCGCGACATATCGGGGCAAATGGATATGAATAGTCAAAGCCTGCGCGCGCGGGAAAAGGCAATTGCCGAAAAGTTTATGGGCGGCATTCCGTGGCTCATGGTGTTTTGGGGCATCACGAACACCGCCATTTGGATCGCATTATGGCCGTTGGTCTTTACCGGCATTATGCCGTTGTGGCTTGGCTTCATCATCGCGACGATCAATATCACGGCAAGCTACCTGCCCTCGCATGATGCCCAACATTATATCATCGCGCCCAAGGGATCAAAACTAGAATGGTTTAACGAGCTTGTCGGACACTGGTCGCTCATTCCGTTAACACTGCCGCTACGGACGGCGCGGATCACGCATATGGCGCATCATAAGCACGCCAATGATCCGCTGTTGGACCCCGATTATTCGACCCACGCAACCGGCCCGTTGCACGCAATATGGAAAACCATCGTCAACCGCCAACCCCGTGCCGAAGGGGGCTTTAACCGCTATGGCCAGCTGTTGCAGCAGTGGGACAGTCCAGCCGCGAAGTCCGCTTTGACGGACGCGATTATCAGCAAAACATTGTTCTTCGGCATTCTCGCCGCTTTGGCATTGAGCGGCTATGCGATAGAGGCCGCGTTGCTGTGGTGGCTGCCGCGGCATTTGGCGTTGACCTATATTTCATTCTACCTCAGCTGGGCTCCGCATCATCCCGGCGCCGAAAAAGGACGCTATAAGGACACCAGAGCCTTCAAAAGCCGCATGGGCAATATCTGGTCATCGGGCATGCAATATCACATCGTCCATCATCTTTACCCCACGATCCCGCTGAACAAGACCCCCGCGGCATACCGCGCGCTCCGCCCGATATTGTTGCAGCGCGGGTGTAATCTCGACCATATGTAGGCGAATTGGGCGTCCGACCGATATTCGGCCCTTTTAAACTTTCATTACCGTCATGCTGAACTTGTTTCAGCATCTTACTTTTTTGACCGCGGTGGACAAAGTAAGACCCTGAAACAAGTTCAGGGTGACTTTGAGAGATTGGAGGTGGGTTGACCTACGCACCCATTTCCAGCATCG
>NZ_JBILOS010000105.1:0-6566 GCF_044374345.1 Sphingorhabdus sp.
GGCACAAAAATCGCCGCATCGCTAAGGCCGTTTCATGTCTGAAATCACGCCCCAAATCGTCGCCGACCATGGTCTCAATGAAGAAGAATATGCGCGCATTTTGCACGCCATGGGCCGTGTGCCCAACATGGTTGAACTCGGTATATTTTCGGTGATGTGGTCGGAACATTGTTCCTACAAATCCTCACGCATCCATTTGAAGAAACTGCCGACACAGGCGCCTTGGGTCATTTGCGGCCCCGGTGAGAATGCGGGCGTTATCGATATTGGCGAAGGCCCGAACGGCAGCAAGCTGGCCGCGATCTTCAAAATGGAATCGCACAACCACCCATCGTATATCGAACCCTATCAGGGTGCGGCGACCGGCGTTGGCGGTATCTTGCGCGACGTGTTCACAATGGGCGCGCGCCCCGTGGCGAATATGAACGCCCTGCGCTTCGGACGTCCCGACCATCCCAAGATGAAGCATCTTGTGCAGGGCGTGGTTGCGGGCATTGGCGGCTATGGCAATTGTGTTGGCGTGCCCACCGTGGGCGGCGAAACCAATTTCCACCCGGCTTATGACGGCAACATCCTCGTCAACGCCATGACCGTTGGCGTCGCCGATCAGGACAAGATTTTCTATTCGGCCGCAACCGGCGTTGGTAACCCGATTGTCTATGTCGGATCGAAGACAGGCCGCGACGGTATTCATGGCGCGACCATGGCATCGGCGGATTTTGGTGCAGACATTGAAGAAAAACGCCCGACGGTTCAGGTCGGCGATCCATTCACCGAAAAGCTGCTGATTGAGGCATGCCTTGAACTCATGGCGTCGGATGCGATTGTCGCGATTCAGGATATGGGCGCGGCTGGCCTGACCAGCTCAAGCGTCGAAATGGCCACCAATGGCAAGGCCGGCATCATCCTCGACATGGACAAGGTGCCATGCCGCGAAGAGGGCATGACCCCCTATGAAATGATGCTGTCGGAAAGCCAGGAGCGCATGCTGATGGTGCTCAAGCCCGGCCGTGAGGAATTTGCGAAGGCCATTTTCGACAAATGGGAACTCGATTTCGCGGTCATCGGCGAAGTCACCGACACGGGCCATATGGTGCTGACGTGGAAGGGCGAGGTCGTCTGCGATATTCCGCTTGGACCATTGGCCGAAGACGCGCCTTTGTATGACCGCCCGGCGGCGTCGAAGGACGAATATAAGGCATGGGCCAATGTCCAGCCGCTTGGTGATGTTCCCGCCAGCAAAGACCTGGGCGCGGATTTGCTTAAGCTGATGGCAAGCCCTGATATCGCGTCACGCGCGTGGATTTGGCAGCAATATGATAGCCAGGTCGGCGGCGACACAGCGCAGCTTTCGGGCGGTGATGCAGCCGTCGTGCGTATTCACGGTACCAACCGCGCACTGGCGATGAGCACCGATTGCACCCCGCGTTATTGCTATGCTGACCCGTATGAAGGCGGCAAACAAGCGGTTGCCGAAACCTATCGCAACATCAGCGCGGTCGGCGCAACGCCGCTTGCGATCACCAACTGCCTGAACTTCGCCAACCCCCAGCGGCCCGAAATCATGGCGCAGATCGTCGGCTGCCTCGAAGGGATGGGCGACGCGTGCCGCGCGCTCGATTACCCAATCGTGTCGGGCAATGTCTCGCTCTACAATGAAAGCAAGGCCACCGGCGGTGGAAGCGCGATTCTGCCGACGCCAGCTATTGGCGGCGTGGGTGTGCTTGAAGACGTCGGCAAGATGGCGACGATTGGGTTTAAAACCGATGGCGACGGCATCTTCGTCATTGGCCACAATGAAGGGCATCTGGGCCAATCATTATGGCTGCGCGAACTGCATGGCCGTGAAGACGGCGCTGCCCCATCGGTCGATCTGGCCCAAGAACGCGCGCACGCGCAATTTGTCCGCCAGCTCATTCAGTACGGCAAGGTCAATGCGGTGCATGACGTTGCCGACGGTGGCTTGCTTGTGGCCTTGACCGAAATGGCCTTGGCCAGCGGCAAGGGATGTGCGCTCGAAGAAATCGGCGACGCCTTCACGGCGTTTGGCGAAGATCAGGCGCGCTATGTTGTGACCAGCGCCGTTGCCGACCAAATACAGGCCGCAGGCATTCCGATGACGCGGATCGGCACGGTTGGCGGAACGTCAGTGAAGGGCCCCGGTTTCGAAGTCGAAATAGCCGACCTCCGCACCGCACATGAAAGCTTCTTCAAAAACTGGATGGAAAGCTAAGGCTTTCCATCATCCTTCCGTTTCAGCCGAAGCAGGCGTTAAACGGCAGGGGCCAGCAGATTATAGGGATCAATGCCGCTGGAACGCATCGCGGCATGCGCGGCTTTGTAGGTCACTGGCTCTGCGATGCCCAAACGCTTGCGTGCGTCGGCCAAAGGCTCGCGTAACAAGGCGGCAATATCTTCCTGCGCAATGTTCTTCGCTGCTTTGCCGATGCGATAGCCTTCGTGGACCGCTTTCATAATCGGCGCGGATTTCGCGACACGATATTTCAGTTCCAACCCGCCGGCATAAGCAATGAAGCCGACGCCCAGATTGTGGTTTTGCGCATAGGTAAAGCCAAGCACGCATTGTTCACCCAGCGCGTCACGGCCATAGCCGGTGAGGATGTGCAGCATGTCATGGGTATCACGCAAGCGGTCGCCATAACGGTCAACCACATCGCCGAAAACGGGATAGGATGTCCGGAACTGGGCATATTCGGCCTCAAGACCCGCCGCGGTCAGACCTTCGCGCTCCATGAATTCGACATAGGCACGGCCAACGGTGCCGGCTGGCAGTTTCTTGATGCTGTCATGGTCATCGAGCATGTCGATGAGGCGTTCATTGCTTTCGAGCAATGCCCGACCCTTTGGTGTTTCCCAAAACTTCCGCGCCATTTCGCCGAACTTGCGGCCGCTGAGCGCCGCAATGATGTGAAACACCTGCTCTGTGTCTTCCTTATTCGCGATCAGCTTACGAAAATGACGCCACGCTTTCAGCGGCTGAATCTTTGCAGGGGGGCGATCAGGATGCGAGAAATACAGTTCGGTCATGGCGAATCCAAAGCTAATTATGCGATAGGGATATTTACTACCTACATTCATGTCAATAACAAAAGCTTAACGCGCTGGACGGGTTTCGCGGACTTCTGTATTAATCAAATAACACAGGGGAATGTTATGCAGACATCGGAAAGCAGATACATCACGCTGGACGCGATGCGCGGCTTTGCGGTGATGGGCATATTGGCGATGAACATCATCGGCTTCGCGATGCCCGAATGGGCCTATATCACCCCTGCGGCTTATGGCGGTGAAACCTTTGCCGACCGGATGGCGTGGCTGTTTTCCTTTGTGTTCATCGACGGCAAAATGCGCGGGCTGTTCTCGCTGTTATTCGGTGCGAGCCTGATTTTGGTAACGGAGCGTGCATCGTCCAACGGCGAAAGCGCGGCGCATGTGCACTATCGGCGCATGGCGTGGCTCGCGGTCTTCGGCCTCGTGCATTATTTCTTCATTTGGTTTGGCGACATATTGTTCCTGTACGCCATGGCCGGGATGGTCGCTTTTCTGTTCCGCGACTGGGCGCCCGTGCGTTTGGTCAAATGGGCGTTGATTATCTTCAGCGTCGGCCTTGTCTTTTGGGGGCTGCAATTTGGCGGATTGCAAATCCTGCAATATCTGGCGACCCAGCCCGACGCGTCGGCGGATTTGGTGCGGCAATATAATGACGTGAAATCGAGCCCTGATTTCAGCTTTGATATCCCGGCGCAGGTCGATCTGCACCGCGGCCCATATCTACAGATTGTCGCGGACAAGCTCGCCGATTGGCCGGCTTTGTTTGGCATGATGTTCATGTCGATTGCCGAAACGCTGCCGCTGATGATGATCGGCATGGCCATGAACAAAAGCGGGTTCATTTTGGGCAATTGGTCGCCCGCCGATTACCGCCGCTGGGCATGGCGGTTGGTACCGGGCGGTCTGATCGCGACCGGCCTGCTCGCGCTGTGGATGATCGTCAGCCAATATGACGCGGTTACGGCGCTCGCGATTATCTTCTTTTGGGGTGCGATACCGCGTCTCATGCTCACCGTCGGATATGCGGCGGTGCTGATACTGGTCATCGCACGTTTTGGTGGCAGTCCGCTGATGTCGCGTGTCGCCGCCGCCGGACGTGCGGCCTTTACCAATTATCTTGGTACCAGCATCATCATGACCACCCTGTTCTATGGCTATGGCTTTGGCCTGTTCGGCGAAGTCGGCCGGCTTGGTCTATGGGCATATGTGTTGACGATGTGGGCGGTGATGCTGTCATGGTCGCAACCATGGCTGAAACGACATCGTTATGGCCCGTTGGAGTGGTTGTGGCGCAGCCTGGCCCGCGGGCAGATGCAGCCAATGCGTCGTTAATGCTATTGCAATCAATTCGCATTAACACTATAAATGTCTCTTAGGAGATGTTTTATGGTCGTTTGCGTGTGTAATGCCATCCGGGAAAAAGACCTGCGCGCTGCGGTGCGTTGCGGTTCTGAGCGTCCGAACGATGTGTACGCGCGCCTTGGTCGCAAACCGAAATGCGGCCAGTGCCTGACCTTTGCCCGAAATATTATCAGCGCCGGACCTGCGACCGCTTAGCATTAGCTGTCCGATAACTGGCGGTTTCACGACACTTTTCGCCTTCAACTGGGGCATATTTCACGCTATCTTGTTTCGACACATTATAAAGGATTGTGCCATGAAGGGTGATGCAAAGGTCATTGAGTATCTAAATGAGGCGCTCAAAAATGAATTGACCGCCGTGAACCAATATTGGCTGCATTATCGTATGCTCGACAATTGGGGCGTTTCCAAACTGGCACATTTTGAACGGCATGAGTCGATTGACGAGATGAAGCATGCCGACAGGCTGGCGGAGCGTATCTTGTTCTTGGACGGGTTGCCCAATTTTCAGCTTCTAGGGCGCTTGCGCATTGGTGAAACGGTCGAAGAAATCCTGAAAGCCGATTTAGAGCTTGAGTATGAAGCTCTGTCGCAACTGAAAGATGCCATCGCGCACAGCGAAGCTGTTCGGGATTATGTCAGCCGCGATCTGTTTGCCGAAATTCTTGAGAACGAAGAAGAGCATGTTGACGTGCTGGAAAAGCAGTTCGACATGATCGCACGCATGGGCATGGAAAACTACGTTCAGTTGCAGTCGCAGCCGCCCGAAGACTAATCAGCCCAAGCGCATTCCGCCAAGGGCGTTGCGTTGGGCGGCCGCGACCGGACGGCGCTCGACCAAGGGACTGGTTTCGGCTTCGAGCGCCAACACTGTCGCTTCGAACAGCGGCCGCAGGCGAACGACCTTTTCAACAAGTTCGGACGGGTCGATCTGAATTTCGACATAATGCCGCGCGGCGACTTCAATTTCTTCGGCCAACAATGCCAAGCGATTCGCGCCAAATTGCCATGCCTCACCTTTTAACGTGTGCGCAGGCATCACCAGCTTTGCCGAATCTTTCAGGCGCATGGCTTCTTCGATTGCGGCCACCGATTTCGTGCCGTCTTCAAGGAAATAGCCCAATATGCGCACAAAGCCTGCACCCAATAGGTTGCGGGTTTCACCAAAGGCTTTCCAGTCGATCAGTCCATCCGGATCGTTCGTCAACTATTTGCTCCCGGGACACGGAAATACGGTCCAGCACGACAGTACATCGGAAGAAGTAAACAGAGCGTTGACATAGTCTGTTTGCCAGACTGCGCTGCGTGCGGGCTTAATCCGCGAACGGGTTCTTTGATGAACGGAAATTGATGCGCACGGGTACGGCACCAAAATCCAAGTCACGGCGAATACCGTTGAGCAAATAGCGCGCATAGCTGGCGGGCAATTCGTCGGTCCGGTTGCCGAAAATCACGAACGTCGGCGGGCGGTTGCGCGCCTGCGTCATATACCGCAATTTGATCCGCTTGCCGCCGGGGGCAGGTGGCGGGTTTGCAGAAATCGCAGCTTCGAACCAGCGGTTGAGTATGCCGGTGGGCACGCGCTTGTTCCACGCCTCACGCGCGTCAAACGCGGCCGATATCATCTGGTCCAGCCCCTTGCCGGTCAGCGCAGACACGGCAATCATCGGAACGCCCTTCAACTGCGACAGGCCTTCCTCCAGCGCGGCACGAATGCCTTTGAACAGGCCGCTACCGTCGACGGCCACGTCCCATTTGTTGATCGCGATAATCAACGCGCGGCCTTCTTGAATGACATGGTCGGCAATTTTCAGGTCTTGGACTTCCAAACCTTTGGTCGCGTCCAAAAGCAGTACGACGACCTCAGCAAAATCGATGGCGTGTCGCGCGTCGGCGACCGATAGCTTTTCAAGCTTGTCCTGCACCTTGGCGCGCTTGCGCATCCCTGCCGTATCGATCAGGCGCACGCGCCGTTCGGTCAGCATCGGGGGGATATTGCCTTCTTCATCGGGCTCGCGCTCTTTCGGGCTTGGATCGGTCCAGACCCAGTCGACCGAAATACTGTCGCGGGTAATCCCGGCTTCAGGCCCGGTAATTAAACGGTTTTCGCCCAAAATCTTGTTAATGAGCGT
>NZ_JBILOS010000106.1:0-6534 GCF_044374345.1 Sphingorhabdus sp.
ACTTGGGCAAGGGTTGCGCCGCCTCGTCAACTGGGTCGCCGATTATTATCTGACCAGCCATGCCGCGGTGTTGCGGATGGTCCTGGCATCGTCTGCGGCGTTTACGGTGTCTGGTACGATCATTGAGTATCGGCGCACCGGCTTTGAACCCGCTCGGCTCACCCCGCAACGCGCCGTGGCGCTTGACGCATTGGAAGGTGCGCAAGGCCTTGTTCGTGAGCTTGCGGCAGAAGCGGGGGTTAGCGATGCTGTTATCCGCGGGCTGATAAAGGCAGGGGCTTTTGAGCCTGTCACGATCAGCGTCGATTCTCCGCTGCCTGAACCCATTGCAGATTTCGGCGCGCCAAAATTGAATGACGCGCAAATGGTCGCGGCAGACGCAATGGTCACCGCCGTGCGCTCGGGCGGGTTTGATACTTTCGTCCTCGACGGTGTGACCGGGTCTGGCAAAACCGAAACCTATTTTGAAGCGGTTGCCGAAGCCATTCGCTTGGGCAAGCAAGTTCTCGTTCTGCTCCCCGAAATCGCCCTGACGACGCCGTTTCTGGCCCGTTTTGAAGCCCGTTTCGGGGTGGAGCCTGCCGTGTGGCATAGTAATTTGCGGTCAACGCAGCGCCGCCGTGTGTGGCGCGCGGTGGCGGACGGCAGTGCAAAGGTACTTGTCGGTGCACGGTCGGCTTTGTTCCTGCCCTTTGCCAATCTGCGGCTGATCATCGTCGACGAAGCGCATGAGAGCAGTTTCAAGCAAGAAGATGGCGTGCGGTACCATGCCCGCGATGTTGCCGTGATGCGTGGCCGCTTTGAAGGCTTTCCCGTGGTGCTGGCGTCGGCCACACCCGCTTTGGAATCGCGCCATATGGTTACGATTGGCCGCTATAAGGGGTTGGAAATCCCGTCCCGTTTCGGCGCGGCCAAAATGCCGGAGATCAAGGCGATTGACCTCACCTTGGACGCGCCCGAGCGTCAACATTGGATTGCGCCCACATTGCTCAAGGCGTTGGAAGAGCGCGTGGAACGCGGCGAGCAAAGCCTGCTGTTCCTCAACCGGCGCGGCTTTGCGCCGCTCACCTTGTGCAGAACATGTGGCCACCGCTTTCAATGCCCCAATTGCACAAGCTGGATGGTCGAACACAGGCTGGTTCGCCGGCTTGCGTGCCACCATTGCGGGCATGTCATGCCGCCGCCCGATGAATGCCCTGAATGCGGCGAAAGCGACACGCTTGTCGCCTGTGGTCCCGGCGTTGAACGGATTTGTGACGAGGTAAATCGCCTGCTGCCCGATGCGCGTACCATCGTTGCGACATCGGACACATTATGGTCGCCAGAAAAAGCCGCGGAGTTCGTCTCGCGGGTTGAAAACAAGGCGGTCGACATCATCATCGGCACACAGTTGGTGACCAAGGGATATCACTTTCCTGAGCTGACCTTGGTGGGCGTGATTGATGCTGACCTTGGTCTTGAAGGCGGCGACTTGCGTGCGGCCGAACGGACATTTCAGCAAATCGCGCAGGCGGCGGGCCGGGCAGGGCGTGGTGAAAAACCGGGTGAGGTTTTCATACAGACGCGTAATCCCAACCACCCCGTGATCGCCGCGTTGGTCGCAGGGGACCGCGATGCATTTTATGATGCGGAAACCGAGCAACGCAAATCCGCAGGTGCGCCGCCGTTCGGGCGCTTTGCGGCGATCATCATTTCATCAGAAGACGAACGGGAGGCTATTGAAGCCGCGCGCGCAGTCGGTGGCGCCGCGCCGCAGGTTGACGGCATGTATGTCTATGGCCCTGCGCCAGCGCCGCTCGCTATGCTGCGTGGCCGTTACCGCCAGCGGTTGTTGGTCCATGCACAACGTTCGGTCGAGGTACAGACCATCATTCGCGAATGGCTGGGCAGCCTGCATTTTCCCCGGAGCGTTCGGGTCGGGGTCGACGTCGATCCCTATAGTTTCTTATAAATTTTGATGGCTGGATAATCCCGGGTCGAAAATCCTGATTTACCTGCGCCGCCTTATGATGCATCGTTAAAAAAAATTTTGGGGGAGAGACCAACATGCAGAAATTCTTTTACGCCATTTTATTGAGCACGGCGTCAGCCACAGGTGCTTTTGCACAAGACGCCAAGCCAGCATCGGACGCGACCATTGCCGCACAGCGCAGCATGGCGGCGCAGCTTCCGGTCGAAGATGGCCGTGACCTCGAATTTGCAGATCGCGGGTTTCTTGGAAGTCTGGCGGACCCCATCATCACCAACAAAGATGGCAAGCCTGTCTGGAATTTGGGCGCTTATGACTGGATGGGCAATTCGGCATCGCCGGACACGGTAAACCCCAGCCTGTGGCGGCACATGGGGCTTTTGCGCAAGCATGGCCTATATGCGGTGACCGACAATATGTGGCAAGTGCGCGGGTTTGATGTGTCCAACATGACCATCATCAAAGGGCAAACGGGTTGGATTATCATCGATCCGTTGACCAGCCGTGATACCGCCGCTGCGGCGCTGAAGCTTGTGAATGAAAAGCTGGGTTCGCGTCCTGTATCCGCAGTTGTCTATAGCCATAGCCATGGCGACCATTTTGGCGGGGTGCGCGGCATCGTCAATGAAGCCGATGTTAAGGCGGGCAAAGTCGCCATTATCGCGCCCGAACATTTTTTGGCTGAAACAGCGTCCGAAAATGTGATGGCCGGTTCGGCGATGGGACGGCGGGCGACATTCCAATTTGGCACCAACTTGGCACCGGGGCCGCAGGGTCAAATGGGCAGTGGCATCGGTAAAGGCATTGGCGGTGGCGACATTACGCTCATTTCGCCAACCATCGACATTCGCAAAACCGGCGAAGTGCGCGAAATTGACGGGGTGAGTCTTGAGTTTCAAATGGTGCCTGCGACAGAAGCGCCAGCCGAAATGAACGTTTACATTCCCGCAGCGCGCACATTTTTGGCCGCCGAAATAGCAACCTGCAGCCTGCACAATATTCTGACGCCGCGCGGTGCCAAGGTACGCGATACATTAAGCTGGTCCAGCTTCCTCAACGAAGCTGTCAACCTGTACGGCGACCGTAGCGATATAATGATTTCAAGCCATTGCTGGCCGCGCTTTGGACAATCCGAAGTCAAAGGATCGTTGTCGGGGCAGCGCGACAATTACCGCTATCTGCACGACCAGACAGTCCGCATGATGAACAAGGGCATGACGCAGGCCGAAATTGCCGAGGCGTTGAAAGCGCCGCCAGCGATTGGCGACCAATGGTTCAACAAAGGCTATTACGGCACCTACAGCCACAATTCGAAGGCCGTATATCAATATTATCTGGGTTGGTATGACGCCGTCCCTGCCAACCTTAACCCCCACCCGCCTGAAGTTCGCGCGGCGAAAATGGTCGCGGCCATGGGCGGGGCAAAGAAGCTGCTCGCGGCGGCCAAAAAGGCGATGAAGGCGGGGGATTATCGCTGGTCGTCGGACCTGTTGAATCAACTAGTTTTTGCCGATCCCAAAAATGTTGAAGGCCGCGCGTTGCTTGCCGACAGCTATGAACAGCAAGGCTATCAGGCGGAGTCCGCGATTTGGCGTAACATGTTCCTGACTGGTGCGGCCGAGCTACGGCGCGGCATGAAGGCGGGCGTAAGTACGCAAAGCATCGACATGATTTCAGCGATACCAACTGGCCTGTTGCTTGATTCTGTCGCAACCCGATTGGATCCGAAGATTATCGGCAATGCGGCACTGACGCTGAATTTTGTGATTTCCGACCGGAAGGAGACGGCGAAAATCACCGTCGGCAATGCGGTGATGATCAGCGAAATGGGAACAGGCCATGCTGCGCCAGCCGTAACCGTTTCCGGACCGCGTCAGCTGTTCCTGGCTCTGTTGTTCCTGAAAATGCCGGCAGCGCAATTGCAAATGGCTGGGCTGAAGATCGAAGGCGACCGGTCGGTCGTTGACAAGCTTCAGGCGGCGCTTGACCCGATGCCGGGCGCATTCAACATCGTCGAACCCTAAAGAGTTACATTTCCCCGCGTTCGCGGCGAATTGCATACCATTTTTTGACGTTGGCGTTGTGCTCTTGCAGGGTGTCGGCAAACACATGCCCGCCCTTGCCATCGGCGACGAAGAACAATGCGCTCGTCGCTTGCGGGTTCAGCACAGCGGCAATCGCCGCGCGTGACGGATTGGCAATCGGACCCTTTGGCAGGCCCCTCATCGCATACGTATTATAGTCGTTGACGTCGGCTATTTCGGATTTGCGGATGCGGCGGCCAAGCGGTTTACCCTTGGTAATCGGGTAAATGATAGTCGGGTCAGCCTGAAGCATCATGCCCTTGCGCAGGCGGTTGGAATATACCCCGGCCACAATCCGCAGTTCGGATTTCAGCGCGGTTTCCTTTTCGACAATCGACGCCAGCGTCAACGCCTCAAGCGGCGTTTTAACGACCGTGTTGGGGCTACGCTTTGGCCAAAGCTCGTCCATTGTTTTTGTCATCGCGTCTTGCATGCGTTTGAGCACGGCAGCGCGCGGCTCGCCTACGCCAAAGGCATAGCTGTCGGGCAGCACGGAGCCTTCGGCCGGCATTGCGATAGTGCCGCTGAGGCGGTCATTCGCCATCAAGCGTTCGTAGACCATGATCGATGGCATCCCCTCGGGGATCGTGACCATCCGCTGGACGGTTTTGCCGCCGGTCAGGATGGATAATATCTCGGCATTCGACGCCTGCGGCTCGATGATGAATTCGCCAGCCTTAATCGTGCTGGTGCCGCCAAAAATTCGCGCGCGGTTTACGAACGCATCGGCGGACTTGATAACACCGTCTTTTTCAAGCTGCTGTGCGGCCAGGGTAATGCTTGAACCGGGCTTGATAACGACGGTTACTTCACGTTCCAACGGACCGGGTGCAGTCCAGCCGTAGATGAAGTTGCCGGCAATGATAGCAAGCAGCAGCGCCGCCGCTAATATCGCCCATCTGGCGAGGCGGCGCATATCGTCAGATAGCCTTCATGATCAGGCTGGCATTGGTCCCGCCAAAGCCGAAGCTGTTGTTCAGGACAGCTTTCACTTCACGCTTTTTGGCCACATGCGGAACCAAATCGACGCCTTCAGTGCCTTCATCCGGATTGTCTAGATTGAGCGTTGGCGGAACGATTTGATCGCGGAGCGCGAGGATGCAGAAAATGCTTTCGACCGCGCCAGCGCCGCCCAAAAGATGGCCGATGGCGGATTTGGTCGAGCTCATAGAGACGTTCGCAATCGCATCACCAAATAAACGCTTCACAGCACCCAGTTCGATGGTGTCGGCCATCGTCGATGTGCCATGCGCGTTGATATAATCAATATCGCTTGGCGTCATGCCCGCTTTTTTCAACGCCATCTGCATCGAACGATAGGCGCCGTCGCCATCGGGATGCGGCGCGGTGACGTGATAGGCATCGCCCGAAAGGCCATAGCCAACAACTTCGGCGTAGATTTTTGCGCCGCGCGCCTTTGCGTGCTCATATTCTTCCAGAACGATAACGCCTGCGCCTTCACCCATAACAAAACCGTCGCGGTCCTTGTCATAAGGGCGGCTTGCGGCTTCGGGACGGTCGTTAAAGCTCATGTTCAATGCACGCGCTTGTGCAAAGCCCGCAATACCCAGTGGGTTGATCGTGCTCTCTGCGCCGCCAGCCAGCATAATGTCGGCGTCATCATCGCGGATCATGCGTGCGGCATCGCCAATGGAGTGCGCGCCGGTGGAACAGGCGGTGACCACAGCGTGATTGGGGCCTTTCAGGCCATATTTGATGCTGACCTGACCAGAGATCAGGTTGATGAGGCGGCCATGCACGAAATGCGGGCTGACGCGGCCGGGGCCTTTTTCAGCGAGCAGCAATGCCTCGCTTTCAATGCCAGGAAGACCGCCAATGCCGGATCCGATGGAGCAGCCAGCGCGTAGCTTTTGTTCTTCGGTCAATTCGGTGAGGCCGGCATCTTCCAATGCCTGACCTGCGGCATCGATGCCGTAAATGATAAAGGGATCAACCTGCCGCTGAACCTTGTGGTCGACGCGCTTGTCGGGGTCAAAGCCCCATGCGTGATCCTTTGGCTTCACCTCGCAGGCAATATGACATTTATGGTCGCTGGTGTCAAAACGCGTAATCATGCCTGCGCCGGATTTGCCAGCAATCAGGTTGGACCATGTCGTTTCGACATCAGGCCCCAAAGGTGTAACCAGACCCAGTCCAGTGACCACTACACGACGCATTGCGTTATCTCCAAAATGCTAATCTTCGCAGCCCAATACCGCGAACAAGTGCCAAAATGCAAACGGCTTTCCGACGGTAGCGCTGTTGACGCCGGTCGGAAAGCCGCTGGAATTATAACTGCCCGCGCGACATAGCGCGCGAGACGGTTCAGCCGTTGCTGTTGATGAAGTCGATTGCGTCCTTAACGGTTGCGATTTTTTCAGCCGCATCGTCAGGGATTTCAACGTTGAATTCTTCTTCGAACGCCATGACGAGTTCGACGATGTCGAGGCTGTCTGCGCCAAGATCGTCGATGAAGCTTGC
>NZ_JBILOS010000107.1:0-6521 GCF_044374345.1 Sphingorhabdus sp.
GGACTTGCGGCGACGGAAAAACGGACGTGCCATAATTTAAGCCTCCTGCTCTGCACGGGGTGCGCGATCGGGACGGTCGCCACGATCTGGACGTGGGGCACCGCGATCACGGTCGCCGCCACCGAATCCACCGCGCTCGCTGCGCTCTGGACGGTCGCTCTTGCGCATCATGACCGATGGGCCTTTTTCATGCTCGTCAACGCGGACAGTCATGTAACGAATGATGTCTTCGTTCATACGTGTCTGACGCTCGAGCTCGGCGATGGTGTCGCCATTAGCTTCGATGTCGAGCATTACGAAATGCGCTTTGCGGTTTTTCTGAATTTTGTAAGTCAGTGTGCGAAGACCCCAGGTTTCAGTCTTTACGACCTTACCTTTATTGTCTTCCACAATCTTGGTGGCAACTTCTGCCAGCGCATCAACCTGGGCCTGTGAAAGGTCCTGACGCGCCAAAAATACATGCTCGTAATTTGGCATGGGCGTTTCCTTGTTCCTACCGATCGCTGACGCAGCACCATGCATACGCCCCTCCGGCTTTCTTCGATTCCACAAGGGTTACCCCAAGCGAAGTGGCGCGCTTAGGTGGGATTTGCGGGAAAAGCAAGCGATTCGGGCGGCTACTCCCGCTGCTCCAAATCTAGATCGGTTAAGACGATAACATCTGCAATCCAGCTAGCAGGTACGTCTTCATAAAACATTATGCCACAATCCACCCTCTCAGACGATGTGTCTATTGAACTATCAAACAGCCAATAAGCCCAATATTGCAAAAAATACCTCGCCAAACTCGGAATTTCACCATCAGGCAACAAACGGCTCGAAGCATCCAAAGCTCTTGAGCCGGGCACGATCACTCGAAAAATGACGGGAGTACGATCAACTTTAAGCAGTTGCTGGGCTTCACGCCCTAAAATGTCTAGCGTAACGACCTGATCGAATTCCGATCCAGCTTTGAGATAGTGATTAAAATCGTACGTCAAAGCGTCGCGTGAGATTGTGAGATGAGCTTGACCTTCACGCCGTCCATAGCGGCCATTGCCGTACTCTTGTATTACGCTGCTAAATCGGCCTTCTACGGTCGGCCACAATTGATGGCCCTTAAGCTTATGGCGAAGTGAATCGCTTCGGTCCGAGAGACTGAGCGCCTTAATTCCGCTCGACAACACGGATGAAATCTCAGATTCCGAAAGCCGAGATCCGTGATAGGCAACCACAAAATTGCCGCTAATCCATTCAATCGCTTGGGCAACGATGGTGCCTTTTTCGCCGCATTCAAAGACTACATCTAACGCATCCTCAATATATTCCGGTGCCGCATTTCTCAAGCGGTTCACTATCTGATCAGACAAATGAGGCAGCAGTCTGGCGCTTAAAGACTGTGCCCACAGATTGATGCTATCGAAATCGATTTCAATCATCGGATCATCGTTGTCATACCTTGTCGTCAACTTGATTTGGCCAATTGCATCACCAAACCTCCTGCAAACGCGCTCAACGTATCATCCCGCGCGCCCATGATGACGATACGGTCGCCGGGTTGCGCGAGATCGACCATGCGGTTGCCGCAATCTTCGCGCGCCGGGATATATTCGGCATTTTGGCCGGCTGCAGTGACAGCGTCGGTGATGCTTTGGCTGCCAATGCTCTTGTCGACAGTGCCGCCAAAATAGACGGGATCGCAGAGGATGAGGTGATCGTCCTTGCCAAGCATGTTTGCAAAAACGCCCGCCAATTCAGCGCCCATCACGCGGATCGGGCCGAAGCCATGCGGTTGAAAGAAGGCGATGATCCGGCCCGGGAAGGCTTTGAGTGTCGCAAGCGTTGCGGCGATCTTGTCCGGGTTGTGGCCGAAATCGTCGATGACAGTGATGTCGTTTGCGGTGCCGACAATGTCGAAGCGGCGGGCAAGGCCGTTGAAACGCTCTATCGCGCGAATGGCCTGCGCCACGGTCACGCCGAGCGCGGTCGCGGCGGCGATGGCGGCCAGTGCGTTGGCGATGTTATGGCGACCGGGGACGATGAGCGCGACGTCATGGGTATCGCCCATGGCGTGGAGCGTGAAACGGCTGCCCAGCGGCAGGTCCACAATATCGGTCGCGCGGAAATCAGCCTGCGCTGCAAAGCCGAAGCTGATGGCCCCGGCCAGCGACAAGGGTTCCATGAGCGCCACAGTCTCTGCGTCGTCGGCGTTCCACACGCTTGTCTTTGCTTTTTTGGCAAAGTCACCGAACAGCTGGCGCAATTCTTCAAGGCTTTTATGGTCGAGGCTGACATTGTTGAGCACCGCGACTTCGGGGGTGAACAAGGCGATAGAGCCATCGCTTTCGTCGACTTCCGAAACGAAAACGTCCCCCTGCCCCACGCGCGCGCTGGCAAAAGGCGCGTCATCGGCGACGAAATTTTTCATCACCGCGCCGTTCATGATGGTCGGGTCGAGCCCTGCATCGGTCAATATCCAGCCGATCATGCCCGTGACGGTCGATTTCCCGCTGGTCCCGCCAACGGCAACGCTGCGCGGCGCATTATTGAACAAATCCGCGAGCAGCTCTGCGCGCGTCATGCGGGCGCAGCCCAAGGCATTCGCTTTGGCAACATCAGGCACGCTGTCTTCGATAGCAGCAGACGCAATCAGAATTTGATCACCGCTGACAAGGCCACTGCCATCTTGGGCAAACAGGTCGATGCCAAGGCTTTGAAGCCATTCAAACTTGGCGCCCAAGCGGCCCTGATCCAGCGCGCGGTCCGACCCGGCGACGGTTGCACCGGCATCGCGAACGATATTCGCCAAGGGCAACATGCCCGAACCGCCAATGCCACAGAAGAAATAGGATTTGTTTTTGTGCATAAGCGTCGGTTATTGGGTAGGAAGGGTTTTGGCAATGGCAAGCGAAGGTAACCGCAGTCCTGAGCAGCAGTCGCATCGCGGCTGCGCTCATCAAAGGGCGGTTATCAGCGGAAAAACACCCTTCGACTTTTCGCCAGCGCTTGCGCGCTGACGGCTCAGGGCTACGGTGTGGGGATGGAGGGCTTTTCATGAAAATCGGGATATGCGCGCCATCGACGCCCTTTACGCGTGAAGACGCTGCACGCGTTTCGGCGATCGCCGCAACGTCACATCCGAGCGCGGAGCTTTACTTTCACGATCAATGCTTTGCCGAGGCGGGGCATTTCGCGGGTTCCGATAACGAACGGCGCGACGCTTTTGTGGCGCTTGCCAACGACCCCAGCTTTGATGCGGTCTGGTTTGTCCGTGGCGGATATGGCGCGTGCCGGATCGCCGAAGACGCTGTCGCGGCTCTAAAGCCCGCTGCGGCTGACAAGATCTACATGGGCTATAGCGATGCCGGCAATTTGCTCGGCGCTTTATATCGCGCGCGCATTGGCCGCGTGTGCCATGGCCCCATGCCTGCGGACATACGACGCGCAGGCGGCGAAGCAGCCGTGACCCGCGCGCTTGACTGGATCGTGCACCAATCGCCGCACGCGCTTGAACCACATGTGCAGGCCGGGGAAAAACATGCTGCGTTCAACCTGATGACGCTGGCCATGATGGCTGGAACGCGGTTGATGCCCGATCTGAATGGGCATGTGTTGATGGTCGAGGAAGTCAGCGAATATCTGTACGGATTTGACCGGGCCTTTTTCAATGTCTGCACGCATTTGCAATCGGCTGGCCTCGCGGGATTGCGGCTTGGCCGTGTCAGCGATGTGCCCGAAAATGACCGGCCATTTGGTGAAGGCGCAGAAGACATTGCCCGGCGCTGGTGCGCCAAGACGGGCATCGCCTATCTGGGCCGCGCGGACATCGGCCATGACGCCGATAACCGCATCGTGCCGTTCGGGCTTGCAACATCCAGCGCCGCACCATAGGCGATTTGGCACAAACACGGACTGACGGGAGCGAATATGCGCGCATTTATATTTCCAGGACAAGGCAGCCAGGCGGTTGGCATGGGCAAAGCGCTCGCGGACGCCAGCCCCACCGCCCGCGCGGTGTTTCAGGAAGTCGACGAAGCGCTTGGCCAACATCTGTTCCGGTTGATGTGTGATGGTCCCGAAAGCGAGCTTACGCTGACCGAGAACGCCCAGCCTGCGATTATGGCAAATGCCATTGCGACGTTGCGCGTGCTCGAAACCGAAGGCGGCGTCCGCCTTTCGGAGAAATGCAATTTCGTCGCGGGCCATTCCTTGGGCGAATATAGCGCGCTGTGTGCCGCTGGCGCGTTGCCATTGTCCGTGACGGCGGCATTGTTGAAGCTTCGTGGTCGCGCCATGCAGGCGGCTGTTCCCGTTGGTATTGGCGCGATGGCTGCGTTGCTTGGGGCAGACATCGAAAAAGCCGAAGCACTGGCTGCGGCTGCGGCGCAGGGCGAAACCTGCACCGTCGCAAATGACAATGACCCCTCGCAGGTCGTGATTTCAGGGCATAAAGGCGCGATTGACCGTGCCATTGAGCTGGCCAAGGACCATGGAATCAAGCGCGGTATATTGTTGCCGGTGTCGGCACCCTTTCACTGCCCATTGATGCAACCAGCAGCTAATGAAATGCAAAACGCGCTTGGCACGACAACCATTCATGCGCCGCTCGTTCCCCTTTTTGCGAACGTAACGGCAGCGCCGGTGTCCGAGCCCGACATCATCGCCGCGCAATTGGTGCACCAGGTAACTGGCCGCGTGCGCTGGCGTGAGTCCGCAATCGCGATGGCAGAGACGGGCGTTACCCATTTCGTGGAGTTTGGCGGCAAAGTGCTATCACCTATGGTGAAGCGCAGCACGCATGAAGACATCACCACCTCGAGCGTCACCAGCATGGATGACATCGAAGCTTTGTTGAAAGCGATATAATGACGGACCAAATTCTTCAGTCGCGCGATGGCGGCATATTGACCATCACGATGAACATGCCCGAAAAGCGCAACCCGATATCGGACGTAGGCGTCGTTGAACAGATTTGCGATGCCTTCATGGCTGCGGACCAAGATATGTCAGTGCGCTGCGTCATCCTAACGGGTGCGGGAACGGTATTTTCATCGGGCGGCGACCTGAAACAGATGCGCCCCGACAGCGGCGGCCTGCGCGCCGGATTGCCCGCCGAAACGCGACGGAACTATAAATATGGTATTCAGCGGTTGCCGCTAATGTTTCAGGCGCTTGAGGTGCCCGTTATTGCGGCCGTCAACGGCCCCGCCATTGGCGCAGGACTTGACCTGACCACGATGTGCGACATTCGCATTGCAGCAGCCTCGGCCAAATTCGCGGAAAGCTTTGTGCGCCTGGGCATTACGCCGGGTGATGGCGGTGCATGGCTTTTGCCGCGCATCGTCGGCTTTTCCAAAGCGACCGAGCTTGCGTTGACGGGCGAAACCATCGACGCGGCAGAGGCGCTGCGCATCGGCCTCGTGTCCGAAGTTGTGGATGATGCCGATCTGATGGCTGCCGCGCGCAAGGTGGCGGACAAGATCGCCGCCAACCCGCCACATGCCGTCCGCATGACCAAGCGGCTGTTGCGCGAAGGGCAGACGGCGGACCTGAAAAATATCCTCGAAATGTCCGCCGCGATGCAAAGCCTTGCGCATGCCACTGCGGACAATGATGAAGCCATCACCGCGTTTCTCGAAAAACGCGCACCCGAGTTTAAGGGAGAATAATATGTTTGATCTTACTGGCATGACGGCACTCGTTACCGGAGCATCGGGCGGCATTGGCAGCGCAATCTGCCACGCGCTTGCGGCGCAAGGCGCACAGCTGGCTGTTTCAGGCTCCAACGTTGAAAAGCTGGAGGCGTTTCGCGCATCATTGGGCGGCGATCATGTCGCGGTGCCATGCAACCTTGGCGACAAGGATAGCGTTGAAGCGCTTGTCCCGGCTGCGCTCGAAAAATTGGGCAAGATCGACATATTGGTCAATAATGCGGGCGTTACACGCGACAATTTGACCATGCGTATGAAGGATGAGGAATGGGATGACGTCATCCGCATCAACCTCGAAGCGACATTCCGCCTCATGCGCGCTGCGACCAAACCGATGATGAAAGCACGCTTCGGCCGTATCATCACGATAACCAGCGTTGTGGGCACGACCGGCAACCCCGGACAGGCCAATTATGCCGCATCAAAAGGCGGCCTCACCGCCATGACCAAGGCGATTGCGCAGGAACTGGCCAGCCGCAATGTCACCGCAAACTGCGTCGCACCGGGCTTCATTGCGACCGCGATGACCGAAACTTTACCCGATGCGCAAAAGGAAGCGCTGAACGCCCGTATCCCAATGGGACGCATGGGCGAAGGCGCAGATATTGGCGCTGCGGTGGCGTATCTCGCGTCGCGAGAGGCTGGCTATGTCACGGGCCAGACAATCCATGTAAATGGCGGCATGGCGATGCTTTGAAGCATAACCGTCGCTTGCCACTTGCCAGCGGGCAATCTGGACATTAGGGCGATTACTGAAATTCATCCTCCCAACAATATAAGGGGCACAAAAATGAGCGATACCGCAGAACGGGTCAAAAAAATTGTAGTTGA
>NZ_JBILOS010000030.1:0-22451 GCF_044374345.1 Sphingorhabdus sp.
CCGACAATATGGCAAAAATGGCAACTTGATAGGCGACGGTGATCGGAAGGAAGTAATCCAGCCCACCGACAATCAACGCGGCAAGGCCAAGCCACATGAGGAAGAAACCGGGCGCAACCATTTCGGCGGCCCCGAGCACCAGCCCCAGCGAGAGCCAGAACCAGTGGGTTGAAATTGTGTCGAGCCATTCTGCCATATGTTACTCCCTGTAGCCGCTATCTTAGTGCAATTCCCACGCCATGTCATTCCACGAAAGCACAAGCAACAAGGGCCGCTGGCGCATCTGTGAGAAGCAGGTTTTATTTGTCCTTTGTCGCAAGCGCCTCCTTGGCCAGCTCTCCAATTCCGCCCAGCGTGCCGATCAATTGCGTGGCTTCTACAGGGAACAAGATGGTCTTTGCATTGGGTGATGTTGCGAACTGGCTCACGGCTTCGGTATATTTCTGCGCAATGAAGTAATTCAGCGCCTGCGTGCCCGATGTCGCGATGGAATCGGAAACCATGACTGTTGCCTTTGCCTCTGCCTCTGCTTCGCGCTCACGGGCTTCGGCGTCACGGAATGCCGCTTCCTTGCGGCCCTCGGCCTGAAGGATGGCGCTTTGCTTTTCACCTTCAGCCCGCAGGATTTCTGCGGCGCGCATGCCCTCTGCTTCAAGGATTTGGGCACGCTTTTCACGTTCGGCCTTCATCTGACGCGCCATTGCGTTGGAGATATCAGCCGGCGGACGAATATCTTTCACCTCAACACGCGTGATTTTGACACCCCATGGGCTGGTTGCGTGGTCCACCACCGACAGCAGGCGGCCATTGATATCGTCGCGCTTTGACAAGGTTTCATCAAGGTCCATGCTGCCCATCACGGTGCGCAGGTTGGTTGTCGTGATTTGCATGATCGCGACATATAGATCGGACACCTCATATGCGGCTTTTGCTGCGTCGAGCACTTGAAAGAACACCACGGCGTCAACGCCGACCATGGCGTTGTCCTTGGTGATGATCTCTTGTCCTGGAATGTCGAGAACTTGTTCCATCATGTTTACCTTGCGGCCAACGCGGTCAAAGAACGGGATGATGACAGTAAGCCCGGGTTGCGCGGAATAAGTATACCGCCCGAACCGCTCAATTGTGAAAACAAAGCCTTGCTGAACAACGGTCACGCCCATCATCACAAAAATGATAACGATCAGCGCGAGTAAGCCGAAAAAATATTCCATAGAACGCTCTCCCTTTTAAGAGTGAGCTGTAAACCTGTGGGTTTAACAAATAGTTTCATGAAAACGATCGAGGGGGTTTACCATTTCATCGCGTTTACGCAGGGAGCATGCGCAGGCCGACAATATGGGAGCGAACATGGATATCTTGCAGCAACTGAAATTTACGCGGTCGGCGCTCTATATGCCGGCATCCAATGCACGCGCACTGGAAAAGGCGCGGTCGCTTGATGCAGATATGCTGATCATTGATTTGGAAGATGCCGTCCCGCACGAGTCAAAGGTGGATGCCCGCGCGGCAGCTGTGCAATATGCCGCAGACGGCGTCGCAGGCAAAATAATCGCTATACGGGCAAACGGCGCGGACAGCGTATATCATGCCGACGACATCGCCGCTTTGGCGCAGAGCCGCGCGAACTTCATTGTTGTCCCTAAGGTCGAAGGCCCAGACGACATACCCGATGCTGGCAAGCCCATATTGGCGATGATCGAAACGCCACAGGGATTATATGCCGCGCGCGAGATTGCGGCGCACCCCATGGTTGCGGGATTGATTGCGGGCACAAATGACATTGCGGCGGAAACAGGCATTCGGCCCGGTCCATTGCGCGAGGGGTTGGAGCTGGCGCTGCAGACAATCGTGCTCGCGGCATCTGCATCGGGCAAGCCGCGTTTTGACGGCGTGTGCAACCGGCTGGACGACATGGACGGCTTCGATGTCGAATGCCGCCAAGGCGCAACTTATGGTTTCACGGGTAAAACGCTCATTCACCCCAATCAAGTTGCTATCGCCAATCAGGCCTTTGGCGCCGATGCCGCTGCGGTGGCCGAAGCGGAGGAATTAATTGCGGCGAGCCGAGGGGGCGCGCAGCGATTTAAGGGTCGCATGATTGAATCGATGCATGTAGATGAAGCGAAATTAACGATAGAGCGTTCCCGACACAGGACGGGTGCCGCTCCTTCTTAGTCCGGAGCGATCATTTATGCGTCTTGCCCATTTTGCAGTCTTTGTCAGTTTTGCAGCAATGTCCGCGGGTTCGGTGCACGCCAAAGCGGTGAGCGAAGCGGACCTGCGCGCACATATCGAAATTTTGGCGAGTGATGCGTTTGAAGGCCGTAAACCCGGCACGGAGGGCGAGGCAAAAACGGTTCAGTATATTGCGCAGCAATGGGCGACATCAGGTTTAAAGCCCGCGGCGACCGACGGCGGTTGGTTTGATGCTGTTCCCTTGATTCAGCGCGGGCAGGGCAGTGCGGAATATGCATTTACGGCTATGGGCCGCAAACTGCGCATCGCGTCTCAAGAAATCATCCTGATTGGTAAGCAGGCCGATTATGCGCGGACAGATTTGCCGCTTATCTTTACCGGTGCAGGCGTAAAGGCCGATGGTTCGGTTGCGGCAGATGTTGCGGGAAAAGCCGCCCTTGTGCTGTTTGACGCGGAAAATGTACCAAACAATATGAAGTCACCCCGCGCGCGGCGCGAAGCGCTGATCGCTTCGGGGGCGGAGGCCGTTATCTTCATTGGCGACGGGCAGGGAAGTTGGCCTTCACTGCGGCGTTCGTTGCTGTCGCGTCCCATCGCGCTTGAGAGCCGCGAAAAGCGCGCGCCGTTGGAAGGGGCGATGAGCGCCGAGTTTGCGGTCGCGATGATAACCGCCGCTGGGCAAGATTGGGACAAATTGCGCGCACATGCCAAGGCCAGCGATTATGCGGGCGAGCCACTTGGCATTGACGCAGATTTCAAAGTCACGACGGACATTTACCGGTTCAATAGCTCGAATGTTGTTGGCAAAATTGCTGGTCGGAAAAAGGGCAGCGGCGCTGTTTTGTTCATGGGGCATTGGGACCATTTGGGTTTTTGCGCGCCAGAGGGTGCGCCTGACCGAATTTGCAACGGTGCCGTGGACAATGCCAGCGGAATTGCCGTGCTGAACGAAGTCGCGGAAAGCTTGGCAAAGAAAAAGCATGATCGCGACATTTATTTTTTGGCGACGACTGCGGAAGAGAGCGGCCTATTGGGTGCTTATGCGTTCGCGGAAAAGCCAGCTTTGCCGCTCGACCAGATCGTGATTTCGCTAAACGTTGATACAATCGCGATTGCGCCGCGCGGGTCGAAGGTCGCCATCATCGGTCGCGGAACTACTCCATTGGATTCCACGGTTGAGGCGGTAGCAAAAACGAAGGGTAGGGCGATTGAAAGTTCGACCGATGCAAATGCGTTTATCCAAAGGCAGGACGGTTGGGCCCTCGCGCAAAAGGGCGTGCCGGCACTGATGGTAGGCGGTTCGTTTGCAGATCTGGAACTGATGCAAAAGTTTCTGGGCAGCGATTATCACGGCCCTGATGATGAGCTTACGGATAAGACGGAGCTTGGCGGCGCGGCGGACGACGCTGACCTGCACATTGCGCTTGGCCGCTACTTTGCGGACGCCAGAAAATATAAATCCAAGAAGGCTGGCGAATAAGGCGCTTACTGTTTACATGGGCCGCCACGAATCAAAGCTTAAAGCGGTGGCACAATGAAAGAAATTTCCCTCGGACTTACATTTGACGACGTGCTGTTGCAGCCCGGGGCATCTGACATTTTGCCAAGCCAGGCCGACACCCGTACGCAGCTGACCAAAAGCATATCGCTGAACATTCCAGTGCTATCGTCGGCGATGGACACCGTCACCGAAGCGCGCATGGCGATCGTCATGGCGCAGCTGGGCGGCATTGGCGTTCTGCACCGTAACCTGAGCATTGAAGAACAGTGCGCTGCGGTGCGTCAGGTTAAACGTTTTGAGAGCGGCATGGTGGTGAACCCCATCACAATCGCACCCGATGCGACCTTGGCCGAAGCGCAAGCATTGATGTCGGCGCATTCCATCTCCGGCATCCCGGTTGTTGAGGCGAGCGGTAAACTGGCTGGCATCTTGACCAATCGTGACGTGCGCTTTGCCGAAAATCCGGCGCAGCCTGTGTCCGAGTTGATGACGCGTGAAAATCTGGCGACGGTCGCATCGTCCGTCACGCAGGAAGAAGCGCGCCGTTTGCTGCATCAACGCCGCATCGAAAAGCTTTTGGTCGTCGATGACGCTTATCATTGCATTGGCCTGATTACCGTAAAGGATATCGAGAAGGCTGTTTTATATCCCGACGCAACAAAGGATAGCACAGGGCGCTTGCGCGTCGCTGCGGCAACGACTGTCGGCGAAAAGGGAATGGCGTATACCAAGGCGTTGATTGACGCGGAGTGCGACCTCATCGTCGTCGATACGGCGCATGGCCATAGCGCGATGGTCGCGGCTGCGGTTGCAGAGATCAAGCGTATGGCACCGGAAGTTCAGGTTGTTGCCGGAAATGTGGCGACGGCTGCGGCGACACGTGCGCTGATTGATGCGGGCGCGGATGGTATCAAGGTTGGTATCGGTCCAGGCTCCATTTGCACCACACGCGTTGTCGCTGGTGTTGGCGTTCCGCAATTGACTGCAGTTATGGAATCAGCGGCAGAAGCCGCAAAGTCGGGCATTCCAATCATCGCTGATGGCGGATTGCGGACGTCTGGCGATTTGGCGAAGGCACTTGCGGCCGGGGCATCGTCGGTGATGGTCGGCTCTTTATTGGCGGGAACCGAGGAAGCACCGGGCGAAACATTCCTGTATCAAGGGCGTGCGTATAAAAGCTATCGCGGCATGGGCAGTGTTGGCGCGATGGCGCGTGGCTCTGCGGACCGTTATTTCCAGCAGGATATTAAGGATCAGCTGAAGCTGGTTCCAGAAGGCATTGAAGGGCAGGTGCCTTTCAAGGGCCCGGCACGCGACGTCATTCATCAACTTGTGGGCGGCGTCAAAGCAGCTATGGGTTATACCGGTTCGCGCACGATTGCGGACCTTCAGGAACGCGCGCAGTTTGTGCGCATCACCAATGCCGGATTACGGGAAAGCCATGTACATGACGTTACAATCACGCGGGAAGCTCCAAATTATCCGACGCGTTGAGGCATGAGACCTGCTGCTCGCCTGAAGTCAGCCATTGAATTGGTTGACCAGATCATCCTGTCCGCGCGCGATGGCGGCGCTTCTGCTGACCAGCTTGCAAAGCGCTTTTTTGCCGAGCGGCGTTATGCCGGTTCGAAAGACCGCCGTGCTGTCCGCGATTTAGCCTGGGGCGCCATCCGCCGCTTTGGCAAAAGGCCAGCGACGGCGCGGTCTGCCTTTGTGGCAATGGCGGATGCCGATCCCGAACTGGCGGCGTTATTCGACGGAACCGATTATGGTCCAGCAGTGATTGAACCCGGCGAAGCGCGATCAACCGGTGGCGGATTGCCCAAATGGATCAAGCCTTTGTTTTCCACGCATGTTGATGAGGCCGAGCAAGCAAGCCTGCTTGACCGTGCCCCTATGGACTTGCGCGTCAATGCGTTGAAGGCAAGCCGCGCTGAAGTATCGGCGACGTTTCCCGACGCCGAAGTCCTTCCGCACCTCGAATATGCGCTCCGCCTGCCGGGCGGGACCGCAATTGATAGCCATCCCGCCGTGGAAGACGGTCTGGTGGAAATTCAGGATCTGGGAAGCCAGTTGATTGTAGAGGCATGCCAGGCAAAGGGTGCTGGCACGGTGCTTGACCTGTGCGCTGGCGCTGGTGGCAAAACCCTCGCGCTTGCCGCCGCGATGCGAAATCAGGGGCGGTTGATCGCAACCGACACAAACCGCAACCGGCTGGACCAATTGAAGCCAAGGGCCAACCGGTCGGGTGCCACCAATATCGAAACGCGCTTGCTCAATCCAGGCAAAGAAAAAGAAATGCTGTCCGAATTTATCGGTGGCTGCGACCTTGTCCTCATTGACGCACCTTGTTCGGGAAGCGGCACATGGCGGCGAAATCCCGAAACGCGCTGGCGTTTGGATGCAGCGCGGCTGAAACGCGTTGTGGACGAACAGGCGAAGCTGTTGGACATTGGCGCCGACATGGTCGTGCGCGGCGGTTATCTGGTTTATGCCGTGTGTTCGCTCATCGAGAGTGAAGGCAAGGGCCAAGTGGCTGCGTTCTTAAAATCGCATTCGGGCTGGCGCGCGGCCGATACGGGCGTGTCGATGGGCCGTGCCGATGGTGACGGCATATTGTTGACCCCGTATCATGATGGTAGCGATGGATTCTTCTTCGCGAGGCTTCAAAAGCTGTGATAGCATCACCTTCCAAAAAGATATGGATATTGCTTATGCGTTTTTCTCCCGCGGCCATTGCGCTGTCGTTCACCTTAGCGGTCATGTCGAGCGCGAGCATCGGCGGACGCGCGGATGACGATATCGACGCCCGCTCCATGGCGCTGATGCAGACCGGCAATCAGGAATCGGACGCTGGACGGTTCGACAATGCGATCAGCTGGTATGAATCCGCACTCGCGGTCGACCCACGCAATCGCGCGGCCTATATTGCGATGGCCCGCGCAGTGAAGGCCCAGGGACTGAACGGTAAAGCGATCCGCTTTTACGCAGAAGCGTTGGAGCTTGAGCCCAATGATCAGATTGCATTGGCCGAGCAGGCCGATGCCATGATTGCCAAGGGCGCAATTGAGCAAGCGGGCAAGAATATCGCGCGGCTGAAAACATTATGCCGCGCGAACTGCAGCGCTGTTGAGCGGCTTGCGCTTGCATCCAGCAAGGCGAGTGAAAAACAGCAAATGCAGGCAAGCGCAGCTGATGCGAAACCAACCATCGGTAGCGAGCCGGTTCCGCAACCCAATTAAGGGCGCGGATGCGTTCCACACGCGGAACGGCGTCAAATAAGGTCTGCAAACTCCGCGAGAATATTCTCGTACAGCCGCTTTTTGAACGGGACGATCAGTTGCGGCAATTGCGGTGCATCGATCCACTGCCACTTGCTAAATTCCTGATGCGATGTTTCGATGTTGATATCGGCATCCGTGCCTTTGAAGCGCATCAAAAACCAATGCTGGCGTTGCCCGCGATATTTGCCCTTCCAAATGCGGCCAATCATATCATCGGGTAAGTCGTAGAAATGTTCATCGCGGCTGCGCGCAAGAATATCGACCAAATCGGCGCGCACGCCGGTTTCTTCGAATAACTCGCGTAGCGCCGCAGTTTCCGCATCCTCGCCATCGTCGATGCCGCCTTGCGGCATTTGCCATGCATCGGTTCCGGCGGGGCTGTCCAAGCGTTGGCCGACAAATATCTTTCCCTGCATATTGGCGAGCATGATGCCGGCGCAGGGACGGTACGGTAAATCTTCCAACGACATGCTCATGCTGTTGCCGCCACTTCTGCAAGCAGGTCTTTCAGCGCGGCGATATTGCCCTCGATGTCCGATTGTGCGGAAGGGATGGCCTGACGGATGTTGATATGTCCGTGAATATTGCCCTCGGCACTGCGATGTTCGACGCGCACGCCGTCCTGTTTCAGCTTTTCAACATATGCGATGCCTTGGTCGCGCAACGGATCAAGGCTTGCCGTGGTGACAAGGCTCGGTGGCATGCCCTGTTGGCTGAAATTCAATGGCTCGGAACGATAATCTCCGGGCGTCGCTGCGTGGCCTTCGCCGAAATAGGCCATTGCTTCTTCGGTGAGCAAATAGCCGTTGGCAAATTCGCGCATGCTTGGCCAGTCAGCATCGAGCGTCACGACGGGGTAAATCGGATGCTGCACCAACACAGGCACGGCCGCAGGACGTTCGCGAAGTGCCATTGTCGTCACGATCGTTAGGTTGCCGCCCGCACTGTCGCCCGACGTGATGAGCCCAGTCACTTGCCGTCCAAGCTCCGCAGGGCTCGTCGCAATCCAGCGCGTTGCGGCTTCACAATCTTCGGCCGGGGCAGGGAATTGATGTTCGGGTGACAGCCGGTAATCGATGGAGATGACCGGCAAATCGAGGAGACGCGCAACTTCTGCGCAATAGGGTTCATAGGTATACAGGCTGCCGATAACGAATCCGCCGCCATGGTAAAATACCATGACAGGGCCAGCTTCGCGCTCTTCGCGGCTGTCATATAATCGCGCGGGGATGGCACCGGCGGGGCCGGGAATCGATAAATCACGGATAACCGCCAGTTCGCCAACGGGTGCATCCGCAACGTCGCGCATCGCAGCGGTCATCGCGCGGGCTTCATCAACGGGCACTTGCCAAAATTTAGGGCCGGGTACCGCGTTCAGAAATTGCAGAAACAATGCAACGTCTGGACGGACATAAGGTGGGGTATCGGTCATCACGTTCTCCATTTCTGCCGCTTCCTAGGGTGGCTTGGGCAATGCGTCCAGCATATCCACCTATAGTTTTTCTAACATTGCAGTGCGCCGCGAATGGGATTAGGCGAAAAGGCAATAAAGTTGCAATTAAAGACGGGCTAGAACGCATGGCTACGGCATTCAAAGACGAACAGACGAGCGGACATACTCCAGTGCAAAGCGAGGCAGTTGTTGTGCGCTTTGCCGGGGACAGCGGCGACGGCATGCAGTTGACCGGGGGACAGTTTACGCTGTCGTCCGCATTGGCGGGCAATGACTTTGCGACATTCCCTGATTTTCCCGCAGAAATCCGTGCACCAATCGGGACGCTGTTCGGCGTTTCGGCGTTTCAGATTAACTTTGGTTCTTCGGCAATTGATACCGCCGGCGACCAGCCTGATGTGCTGATCGCGATGAACCCCGCCGCACTTAAAACCAATGTCGGGTCGTTGCGCGAAGGCGGTTTGATTATCGCCGACACAGGCGAGTTTAACCAGCGTAACCTCGATAAAGCCAAATATACCACCAACCCGTTTGAAGATGGCAGCCTTGCGAAATGGCAAGTGCTGGCGTTCGACATCAGCGCGCTGACGCTGGAAGCCGTCAAGCCGTTTGGCATGGGTAACAAAGACGCGTTGCGTTGTAAGAATATGTGGACGCTTGGCCTTGCGCTTTGGATGTTTGATCGTGATCGTCAGCCTATCATCGATTGGCTGAACGCGAAATTTGCCAAGAATCAGGTTTTAGCCGACGCCAATATCGCGGCGCTGAATGCTGGCCATGCTTATGGTGAGACCGCTGAATTGGCCGGACCGCTGAAGCAATATCATGTCGATGCCGCGCCTGCGCCTGCGGGTCTGTACCGGACGGTGACGGGCGCCGAATCCATTTCTTATGGCTTGGTTGCTGGCGCACAACTGGCTGGCCTCAAGATGTTCTTCGGCGGTTATCCGATTACGCCAGCGTCCGCGATTTTGCATCACCTCAGTCGTTTGAAAGAATATGGTATCACCACATTCCAGGCCGAAGATGAAATTGCCGCCATTTGTTCGGCCATTGGCGCAAGCTATGCAGGACAGCTTGGCGTTACCAGCTCGTCTGGTCCCGGCATCGCGTTGAAGGGTGAGGCCATGGGCCTTGCCATCATGACCGAACTTCCCTTGGTGATCGTCAACAGCCAGCGTGGCGGCCCTTCGACGGGTCTGCCAACCAAGACCGAGCAGTCCGATCTGTATCAGGCGGTGTATGGCCGCAACGGTGATGCACCGATGCCCGTGATTGCAGCGCGCTCGCCGGTTGATTGCTTTGACTGCGCGGTGGAAGCGGTGCGGATTGCGGTCGAGTATATGACGCCCGTCATGCTGCTTACCGATGGCTATATCGCCAACGCGGCTGAACCATGGCTCGTGCCCGATCTTGAAGAGTATACGCCATTCCCGGTCGAGTTCCTCGAAAGCGTGCCTGAAGATGGCTTCAAGCCCTATTCGCGCGACCATAAATTGAAGCGCCCATGGGTGAAGCCCGGCACGCCCGGATTGCTGCACCGCATTGGTGGTATCGAAAAAGAAGTCGATACCGGCCACATCAACTATGCACCTGCCAACCACCAAGCGATGACTGACATCCGTTCGGCCAAGGTAAATAATGTCGCCGACAGTATCCCCGACCAGATCGTCGAGCAGGGCGCAGCAGGCGCGAAACTTGCTGTCGTTGGCTGGGGTTCAACCTATGGACCCATCAAGCAAGCCGTGCGCCGCAAGCGCGCCGAAGGTGTTGATGTCGCGCATGTCCACATTCGCCATATCTGGCCCATGCCCAAAAACATGGCCGAGTTGTTGAAGAGCTTTGACAAGATCATCGTCCCTGAAATGAACACGGGCCAGTTGAAGACGATATTGCGTGACCAGTTCCTTGTGGATGCGCAGCCCGTGAACAAAGTGTCCGGCCAGCCATTTACTATCGCCGAAATTGAAGCCGCGATTGGGAGTGCTTTATAATGAACGATATGACCCCCGTTAAAGCGACAACGCCCAAGGATTGGGAAACCGACCAAGAAGTTCGCTGGTGCCCCGGCTGCGGTGACTATGCGATTTTGAAGGCGGTGCAGCGCACCATGCCTGAAATCGGTGGCACGCCCGAAAACACCGTGTTCATCAGCGGCATCGGCTGTTCTTCGCGCTTCCCATATTATATGGAAACCTATGGTTTCCACACCATCCACGGCCGCGCGCCTGCGGTTGCGACGGGTGTAAAGCTCGCCAATCCCGATCTTGATGTGTGGATTATCACGGGCGATGGTGATGCGCTGTCGATCGGCGGCAACCACACGATGCATTTGCTGCGCCGCAATCTGGATTGCCAGATCATGCTGTTCAACAATGAGATTTACGGCCTGACCAAGGGCCAATATTCGCCAACATCGCGCGTTGGCACCAACAGCCCATCGACGCCTTATGGCTCGGTTGACCGTCCAGCCACGCCATGCGCCTTTGCGCTGGGTTCAGGCGCGCGGTTTGTTGCGCGCGGCTTTGACGTTTCAAAGAATCTGCCTGACGTGCTGAAGGCGGCGCACGCCCATCGCGGCGCGGCGTTCATCGAAATCTTCCAGAACTGCATTGTGTATAACAAGGACGTGTTTGAAGACTTCGCTGCGCCAAAGGGAGCCGACGGCCATCAACTCTGGCTGCGCAATGGTGAGCCGATGTTGTTCGGCAGCGAAAAGTCCGGCGGGACCAAAGGCATTGCCCTCGACAATGTTGGCCTGACGCTCAAGGTTGTCGATGTGGTCGATGGTGATTGGCAGAGCGCGGGCGTTATCGTCCACGATGTGACCAACCGTTCGCTCGCGCACATGCTTGTGGAAATGCCATTCGGCGAATTCCCCATGGCACTCGGCGTCCTCTACGACGATCCGCGCCCGACCTTTAACGACGCCGTCATCGCGCAGAACGAGTCGGCCAGCGCAGGTAAAGCACCTGATCTCGGCAAGCTGCTGGCAAAGGGACAAACCTGGACCGTAGCTGAAGGCCATCCCGAGACTTAATTGATTTTCACGCAGAGGCGTAGAGTCCGCAGAGATTTCAAATTTCTGCTCTGCGAACTCTGCGCCTCTGCGTGAACAAAATAGTTTATGGCGATAACGCCGTATTGCCATTTCGGTTTTGCTACGCCAGCTAACCCGCATGGATAATCTCACACACAGCCTTGTTGGCGCGCTCATCGGGCAGATGGGGTTGAAGCGTCGGACTGGCCTTGCCATGCCCACGCTCATCATTGCTGCGAATATCCCCGATATTGACGCCGTGGCGACATTGCTGGGCGGGCAGCAGCATTTGGCGATCCGGCGCGGCCTCACGCATGGCCCAATCGCGATGTTGGTGCTGCCGCTGATGTTGTGGGGCATCATGCTGTGGTTCGATCGCTGGCAAGAAAGACGCGGAAAGCGGCCAGAGACAAGGTTGCCGGTGCATAAAGGCTGGTTGTTGGCGCTGGCTTATATTGGATGCTTGAGCCACCCGCTTTTCGACTGGTTCAACAGTTACGGGATCCGTTTGCTTGAACCATTTTCGAGCCAATGGTTTTATGGCGATACCTTGTTCATCATCGATATCTGGCTGTGGGCTGCGTTGATATGCGGCGTTTGGTTTTCGCTGCGTCGCGAACGTACGGGGCGCGCAACCTGGCGCGCACCGGCATTGGTCAGTTTTGCCGCCATTTGCGCGTATATCTTAGCCAATGGGCTCATCACGGGCAGGGCGGAGCAATTGACCGCTCAAGCCGTTCAGAAACAGCATAAGATCGTGCCAACTCTGGTTGTCGCCAATCCTGTCCCTGTGCAATTTTGGAAACGTGAGATGCTTTGGCGCGACGATAGATATTATGGGCAGGGCACTTACACGCCGTTAAATGGCGTGCGTATGGATGACGCCGTTCGCGCCCATTATATGGGACGCGAAGATGCCAAAGCTTTTGAGACACATATTGTCCGCGGCTCGCCCCTGTTGTTTTGGTCACGTATGCCGGTGGCCGAAATTGTCGGCGAAGGCGCGGACAGGACGTTGAAGGTTTCCGACCAGCGCTTTTCTGACCCGCTGGTTGGCGACCGATTCAGTATGTTCTTTCCCATTGGAGTTGAAAGCAAATGACGGCCCCAATAATCGTTTGGCTGCGCCGTGACTTGCGTCTTGCGGACCAAGCTGCGATTGCAGCCGTAGTGGCAAGTGGCGCGCCAGTTATCCCCGTCTATGTCCTTGATGACGACACGCCAAAACATCGCAAGATGGGCGCGGCGTCGCGCTGGTGGTTGCACCATAGCCTGACGGCGTTTGACGCAGATTTGCGGGCATTGGGTTCGCGATTGATCTTACGCGCCGGAAAATCCGACGACGTTTTATGCGCACTCGCTGAAGAGACCGGCGCGTCGGCCATTCATTGCATGCGGCATTACGAACCATGGTGGCGGAATGCGGAAAAGGCCGTCGCAAGTGGGCTGAGCACGGGTTGCGCATTTGTTTGCCACGACGGCAACTATCTGTTGCCCGCAGGTAGCGTGACCACAGGCACCGGCGGTCAGTACAAGATCTACACGCCATTCATGCGCGCGCTCTGGCAGCATATGCCGCCGCCCGTGCCACTCGCAGCCCCTGCGCAGTTAACTGCGCCCCAGACATGGCCAGAGAGCGAAGGCATAAATGATTGGGCCCTGTTACCCACCGAGCCCGATTGGTCAGGCGCTATGGCCGATATGTGGACACCGGGTGAGGCTGGCGCGCGCGAACGGCTTGAGGATTTTGCCGACAAGGCCAAATTTTATGACGAGAAGCGCAATTTGCCATCGGTTGCGGGTTCGTCATTCCTTTCACCGCATCTGCACTTTGGCGAGATTTCACCTGCTGCGTGCTGGCACGCGACCATGCATGCGGGCGGGTCGGTTGACGTGTTTTTGAAAGAACTGGTGTGGCGGGACTATGCGCAGAATGTGATCGTCCAGATGCCGGAATATGGCGCGAAGAATGCGCGCGATGCGTTCGACAGGCTGCCGTGGCGGGATCTATCCGATCCAGCGGTAAAGGCTGATTTCGTGGCATGGACCAAGGGCCGGACGGGTTACCCAATCGTTGATGCCGGGATGCGGCAATCATGGGCGACCGGATGGATGCACAACCGCGTGCGGATGATTGCGGCGTCGTTCCTGGTCAAACATCTGCTGATTGATTGGCGCGAGGGCGAGAAATGGTTCTGGGATACGCTGGTCGATGCCGATTACGGCAGCAACAGCGTCAATTGGCAATGGACAGCGGGGACGGGCGTAGACAGCAATATGTTCGTGCGCATCATGGCGCCATTGTCGCAATCAGAGAAATTCGACGCCGCACGTTACATCCGCGAATGGGTGCCAGAGCTTGCTGGTTTGCAAGAGCCGTATATTCATGATCCCGATGAATATGGCGCACGACCAAAAAGCTATCCACGCAAAATCATTGGACACAAAGCCGCGCGTGAGCGTGCGTTAAAGGCGCATGAGGTGGTTAAAGGGTAAACCAAAAAGATGCCCGTTATCCAAGCGATATCGTCATCCTGAACTTGTTTCAGGATCTTACTTTTCGAAGGTTGTTTTGATTAAGACCCTGAAACAAGTTCAGGGTGACGGTAATATTTCTAGCCCGCTACTACCAAACGATGCCCGGTCTCAAACTCGGTCGTGAGCATCGTGACTATCGCATCGGCCACAACCGATGGTTCCTTCACCGTCTCCGGGTCTTCGCCCGGATAGGCCTTTGCCCGCATTTGGGTGCGTGTACGGCCCGGATCCACGATTGCCGTGCGCACGGCGGACAGGCTCTTCACTTCCTCACCATAGCTGGCCACGAGCGTTTCGAGCGCGGCCTTTGATGCGCCATAAGCGCCCCAGAATGCGCGCGGTGCCGCGCCAACCGAGGATGTCAGCGCGACGAGGCGACCGGCATCTGATTTGCGCAACAACGCATCGAATGACGCAATAAGCACCTGCTGCGCGGTTACATTTAGGGTGAATAAGCGCGCGAATTCTGCGCCATCAATGGCTGGCACCGGCGCGAGCGTGCCGAGCATGGCGGCATTCAATACCAAGACGTCGAGCTTACCCCAACGTTCGGTCACTGCTGTGGCAAGCCGTGCGATGCTGTCGCCGTCGGTGAGGTCCAATGGCGCAATCGTCGCATTGCCACCTGCGTTGAATATCGCGTCTTCAACGGCTTCTAAGTCTTTGGCGGTGCGCGCTGTAATGATGACATGTGCGCCTTGCGCCGCGAGTGCCTTGGCTGTCGCCGCTCCAATCCCGCGGCTTGCGCCCGTAACCAGCGCCACTTTGCCTTCAAATAGCTTCGTCATGATTTATGCAGACTTCCGTTCGCCCAGCATCATGAGATCACCCGATTCATGCTCCTCATGGTCGGTGAGGGTGGTGGGATAGTCGCCGGTAAAACACGCATCGCAATATTGCGGTTGGTTTTTGTTGCGCGAATCTTCGCCCAACGCGCGGTACAGCCCATCGATGGAGAGAAACGCGAGGCTGTCAGCCTGAATAAACTGCCGCATTTCTTCCACGTCCATACGGCTTGCGAGCAATTTGGAGCGTTCCGGCGTGTCGACGCCATAGAAACAGCTGTTCATTGTTGGCGGGCTTGCAATACGCATATGCACTTCGGCCGCGCCCGCTTCGCGCATCATCTGAACGATCTTGAGCGAGGTCGTGCCACGCACGATGGAATCGTCGATCAGAACGATCTTTTTGCCCGCAACGAGATTGCGGTTTGCATTATGCTTCAGCTTTACGCCCAAATGGCGAACGCCATCGCCCGGTTGAATGAAGGTGCGGCCAACATAATGTGACCGGATGATGCCCAGCTCGAACGGAATTTTGGCCGCTTCGGCATAGCCAATGGCCGCAGGCGTGCCACTGTCGGGCACGGGAATGACATAATCAACGTCAACGCCATTTTCACGCGCGAGTTCGGCGCCAATAGCCTTGCGAACCGAATAGACGCTGATGCCTTCAACAATGGAATCGGGCCGTGAGAAATACACATGCTCGAAAATGCAGGGGCGTTGCGAAACGGGGATGAACGGCTTGTGCGACTGAATTTCGCTACCATGCACCACCACCAATTCGCCCGGTTCAACCGAACGGATGAATTCTGCGCCAACAATATCGAGCGCAACGGTTTCCGATGCGAAGATTATTGTATCGCCAAGCTTACCCATGACCAATGGACGGATGCCCAACGGATCGCGGCAAGCGATCATGCCCTCTGTGGTCAGGCAGATGAGCGAATAGGCGCCTTCTACACGCTTCAGCGCATCAATCAGGCGGTCCAGCAACGTGCGGTAACCTGACGTCGCCACCAAATGAATGATGACTTCGGTGTCCGATGATGACTGGAATATCGAACCGCGGCGGACAAGGTCACGGCGCAATGCAACCGCGTTTGAAATATTGCCGTTATGCGCGACCGCAAATCCGCCGGTGGCAAGGTCAGCATATAATGGCTGCACATTGCGCAGCGATGTTTCGCCCGTCGTTGAATAGCGGACGTGGCCAATGGCACTGCGCCCGACAAGGCCGTTGATGATTTCATCACGGTCGAAATTGCCCGCAACATGACCCATGGCACGGTGTGTGTGAAATTCATGCTCGTCGTAACTTGTGATGCCGGCGGCTTCCTGGCCACGATGCTGAAGCGCATGTAGGCCAAGCGCAACCATCGCTGAAGCGCCTTCGGCGTCATAGACACCAAAAATCCCGCACTCCTCGCGAAGTTTGTCGTCATCAAATGGGTCGGTGGTCAGCATAATTCGAATCCCGCTGCTCGTCGCTGGCCGGCGTATAGGCAACGCATCATCGATTGTCTCCCCCTTGTCGTAGCAATGTAACAAAGAAAATGTTGGCGGGCCACTTGCCCTTGCGTTAGGCCTTGGAAATGACCGACGAGATTGAGACAGGGCTTGCCCTCACACCCAAATTTGACGCCAACGGATTGTTGACTGCTGTGGTCACCGATGCGGCGGATGGCGCCGTATTGATGGTGGCGCATATGAACGCGGAGGCACTCGCTAAAAGCATCGAGAGCCGCACTGCGGTGTTTTATTCGCGCAGCCGTCAGCGGCTTTGGCAAAAGGGTGAAAGCAGCGGCAATGTCCTGCACATTGTCGATATGCGCATTGACTGCGATCAGGATGCCATTTGGATTATCGCAAAACCGCAAGGCCCGACCTGTCATACCGGCACCCGCAGCTGCTTTTATCGCAGGATAAACAAGGACGGATTGGAGCCAGTGTGACGCGCACGGCATTTCCAATCCTCGCTTCATGCGCGCTGTTGGCGGGGTGCGGTGACGGCGCGCTTACGTCAAGCCTTGGGTCGGACGCGGGCGAAACGCTTGACGCACGCGCGGTGGAGACGGGTGTTCTTCCGAACTCTGAAAACATCGAATTTGCAGGTCGTTTTGAAACGCGCAGCGATCTGGGTATCGACAAATTCTGTGCGGTGAACACCGGCGCTAACCGATTTGATATCGGTTTTCTTGCGGTATTCGGGCCCGAAAGCAAATGCGAGGGAACCGGAACAGCGTCTGTGGAAGGCGACAAGGTAGAGATCACGTTGAACGGTAAAGGGGCGTGCACTTTCGCTGCCCGCTATGATGGCATTGAACTGCGCTTCGCCGGTGCGGTTGAAAGCGGCTGCGCACGGTATTGCTCCGAAAAAGCGAGCCTTTCCGGCACGCATTATTTCATGATTGAACCAGGCGACAGCGCGGCCCGCAATACCCTCGGCCGCGAAATCGAGCGCCTCTGCGGGTAAGAGCGCGGTATCGCGAAGCATGCTTGGCCCGATGCAGTCACCTTTGCATGTCCGTGCATCCGAACAGTAAAATCCGACATCCCGTTCCGTGTTAACCAATTTTTAGCGCTGTTCTGTCACATCCCCATTTCAAACATTTGCAAAAGGGGAATGATGTGAGGGTACTCGCATTAGCATCACAGAAGGGCGGGCCGGGCAAAACGACCCTGTCCGGCCATTTGGCGGTTCAGGCGCAGCTGGCGGGCGCGGGGCCGGTTGTGCTTATCGATATCGATCCCCAGGGGTCTTTGGCCGATTGGTGGAATGAACGTGAAGCCGACCTTCCTGCGTTTGCGCAGACAACGGTGTCCCGCCTCGCCTCCGACCTTGCCGTATTGCGGCAGCAAGGTTTTAAACTGGCGGTGATTGATACGCCGCCCGCCATTACGATGGCTATCCAGAGTGTCATTTCGGTATCAGAGCTGATCGTCGTGCCGACGCGGCCAAGCCCGCATGACTTGCGCGCTGTGGGTGCCACCGTTGACCTGTGTGAGCGCGCTGGCAAGCCGCTCATCTTCGTTGTCAACGGAGCGACGCCAAAGGCACGGATTACTTCGGAGGCCGCGGTGGCACTGTCGCAGCACGGCACCGTTGCGCCGACTACGCTGCATCATCGCACCGATTTTGCTGCATCCATGATTGATGGCCGCACCGTCATGGAAATCGACCCCAATGGTCGGTCATCGCAAGAGGTTATCCACTTGTGGACATATATTTCGGACCGTCTGGAAAAGAATTTCCGCCGCACCGTTTTCAGTGCGCCGGCTGCCGTAAGCCATCAAATATCTGCTGCGCGTCCCATGGGTGGCTTTGGCCGCCGGGTCGTAGGTTAAGCGAAGGAAGGGCATTAAAATGGGTGAACCTAAACCAATCGCCTCGCTTTCGGGCATATTGCTGGCACGCAAAGGTCTGGCACGTCCCGCTATGCGTCGTCCAACAATGCTTTCGAGCAATGGCAACGCGGCAATGTCGCAAGAGGATCTGGGTTGGAACGATATGGGATATGATGTCGATCCCGATCCTACGACTCCGATGGATTATGACCACGGCTTTCACGGGGCAAACCCGCTTGCCGCGGCTGTTCCCGAAGTGAAGCATCAGCAAGATCGTCTCGCAGACGCACTTTTCGCTGACCTTGAACCGCAGGTTGCCTTTGACGACGAACCGCAGGTTGGCTTTGACGACGAACCGCAGGTTGGCTTCGACAATTTTGCCGAGGCGCCGGAATCGGTCGCCGATGCACCGAATTTCGTTACCGTGACGCCGGAGCCTTTAACACCGCTCATTTTACGTCGTGGTGGCACAGACGCGCCACGTTCGCGTGTCCGCTCAAAGCCTGGTTTGAAAGAGAAAGCAGCCTTCACCTTGCGTCTTGATAGCGAACGGCATTTGAAATTGCGGCTGGCATGCGCGGTGCGTCACCAGTCGGCGCAACAGCTTGTGACCGATGCGCTTGATGCACTTCTCGAATCCATGCCGGAAATTGATGACCTTGCGTCCCATGTTCCTGCGAAAAAACACTGATGCCTATATTTAGCTTTTTTGAGGTGATGTCATGAGTAGCCATTTTTTCATAAAGCTGGCTTTGTCGGCCGCGTTGGTTGTGGTGCCGGCAATGACTGCGTCAGCGGCCGGAGCGGGCAGCACGGCCAATACTTCCGTCAATATGGCATCGCCGCAAAAGGCTTTTGCCTGGGCAAAGAAAGCCGAACGCGCGCTGGCCAAAGGCAATTCCGACAAGGCATTGGCCTTTGCAGAGCGTGCGGTTCAGGCCGACATGCAAAACCGCGATTATCGTGGCTTGCTGGCGCGTGTGTACATGGCGAAGGGACGTTTTGCCTCAGCAGAGCGGACGTTGATGGACGTTATGGAACTGGGCCAAGCCGACTCACGCACCGTCATCAGCCTCGCATTGGCGCGTATCGCCTTAGGCAACACCGAATCGGCCGTTTTGCTTGTCGATTCGAACCAATCCATTCTGCCCGTAAGTGACTATGCGTTGACTTTGGCTTTGGCGGGTCGTTCGGCGGATGCCGTCAAAATCCTGACCGATGCCGTGCGCACCGACACTGCCACATCGCGCATACGGCAGAATCTGGCATTGGCCTATGCACTTGATGGTCGCTGGCGCGATGCGCGGATCATGGCTTCGCAAGATATGCCGCAGGAGCGTGTTAACGAACGGATCGCCGAATGGGCGCAGCTTGCGCGTCCCGGTGCTTATGCGTCGCGCGTAGCAGGCCTTTTGAAGGTTCAGCCTGACATGTCGGATACAGGACAGCCGCTGCGCCTCGCGTTAAGCAGCATTAATGCCATTGGATTTGCGCAGGCTGATGTTACGCCAGCGGCTGCACCAGAATTGGCAGATGTTTCGTCTGCACCGGCAGCAGCAGTGGAACTGGCTGCGGTAGGTCCGGCACCGGTATCGGACAGTGCAGGTTTTACGGCTGTTGAGAATTATATGAGGGCTGCCGAGGCTGCGCCGAGCCAGCCGGTTTACGAAGCGCCGCTTATCAAAGCGTCGGAAGTCCCGGCAAAGTCATTTGTGGCTGCACCGGTGAAGCTTTCCGTGTCCTATGCGCCAAAGGCAGCAACGCCAGCGGGTGCGGGAAGCCACTTGGTTCAACTGGGCGCGTTCTCGTCTGTGGCCAGTGCGCAAGCGGCTTGGAACAAATATGCCAAACGCTACCGCGCATTGAACGGCTTTGCATCCGCTAGCTCGACCGTCACGGTCAATGGCAAGAAACTTGTTCGTCTGGCTGCAATGGGTTTCGGGGACGCTGCAAGCGCACGGGCAACTTGCAAGACGATCAAGTCGCAAGGCGGCGATTGCTTCGTGCGGACAAATGGCGGCGCCCAGAATATCCGCATGGCGAATGCCGCAGGGCGTAAGATCGCCGCACGATAAATTGATATCCGTGAAACGTTATTGGGCGGCGGTTCTAAATGACCTTGCCGCCCTTTAGCATATGGCGCACGCGGCCTTGCACCGGCAGCCGGTCAAATGGCGTATTGCCCGCAAGTGCGGCCATGCGGTCGCCATCGACCTGCCACGGTGCGTCTGGATCGACGAGGATAAGATCTGCCTCATATCCTTCCGCTATTTGACCGGCATTTAGCCTCAAGATCTTCGCGGGATTTGATGCCAGTAGTTCGAACAACCGTCCGATCGAAATCACATTGTCCCGCACGAGGTTGAGCGACAGCGCGAGAAGCGTTTCCGCCCCCGCCATGCCCGGCGCGCTTTCCGAATAGGGCAGGCGCTTGTCCTCTGGTCCGCGTGGGTCGTGCCCAGATGCAATGACATCAATCGTGCCATCGGCAATGGCGGCGATACAGGCCAGCCGGTCGCTTTCCGAACGCAAGGGCGGCGACAGATGGGCGAAGGTCCGGAAATCAGAAACGGCATTGTCGGATAGGAACAAATGCCCTGGCGTGATGCCGCATGTGATGCGTAAGCCCTTTGCCTTCGCTGCGCGAATGAGGTCCAGCCCGCGTTCGGTCGTCACTTGCCGGAAATGCACATGTGCGCCGCTTTCCTCCGCGAGCAATAGGTCGCGGGCGATGGCAAGCGCTTCGGTGATGGGCGATGCGCTGGATAGGCCCAGTAACGTCGCTGTTTCCCCGGCCGTTGCAACCGCGTTGCCCGATAGCCCTGCATCTTCGCTGTGCACAAAGACGGGCAGGTCGAGCGCATGGCAATAGCGCATGATGCGCAGCAATATGCCGCTATCCGCAATCCATTTGCGTCCCGTGGCGACACCAACTGCGCCTGCTTCTTTCATTAGCGCGATTTCGGCCATCTGCAGTCCGTTGAGGCCCTGCGTTGCCGCAGCGAGCGGATGTACCCAAAGATCGGGTTTCCCTTTCAGCGCAGCAAAGCGCACCGTTGCGGGGTCGTCGTGCACAGGCGACTGGTCAGGCATAAGCGCCGCGCGCGTAATACCGCCAAAACGGAACGCGGGCTTGTCGGTCTTGAATACGCCCAGATCAATGATGCCCGGCGCGATGATGAGGTCGCTGGCGTCAAGCTGGTTCGCTATCGGGGCCGTTTTCCCAACCGAGGCAATTTTGCCATTTTCAATATGCACATTCAGTGGCTCGGCCTTGTCTGCGCCGGGCAAAATGGCGTGGCCGTTCAGGATGCTGATTCCGGTCATGACCAACCCTCCTGACCGCGTGCTTTTCGGGTGAGTATATCGAGGCACGCCATGCGAACGGCGACACCCATTTCTACCTGTTCGGTAATGGCGGAGCGTTCAACGTGGTCGGCGACATTGCTTGCAATCTCTACGCCCCGGTTCATTGGGCCCGGGTGCATGACCAGCGCGTCGGGCTTGGCCAACGCTAGCCTGCGTTCATCAAGGCCATATAAATGGAAATATTCGCGGGGCGAGGGGATGAAATCCCCCTGCATACGTTCATTCTGAAGCCGCAGCATCATGACGACATCCGCGCCATCCAATGCGGCATCAAAATTGGTGAAGGTCTGCGCACCAAAGGCCTCGATACCGCTTGGCATCAATGCAGGTGGCGCAACGACGCGGACTTCGGCGCCCAATGTTTTTAGGCAGAACAGATTTGAACGCGCAACGCGGCTGTGCAGCACATCGCCGCAAATGACGACGGTTTGGCCCTCAACCCGCCCTTTGCGGCGCATGATGGTCAGCGAATCGAGCAGCGCCTGCGTGGGATGTTCGTGGCTTCCGTCGCCTGCATTGATGACAGGGCAATCGACTTTGCTTGAAATCAGCTGCACCGCACCGGAACTGCCGTGGCGGATGACAATGGCATCGGCACGCATGGCGTTTAACGTCATTGCCGTGTCGATAAGCGTTTCGCCCTTTTTCACGCTCGATTGCGCCGCGTGCATATTCACGACATCTGCGCCAAGCCGTTTTCCGGCAATTTCGAACGACAGCAATGTGCGTGTCGAATTTTCAAAAAAGGCATTGATAATCGTAAGGCCCGACAATCGGCCATCATGCTTTGCAGGGCCGGAGCGGTTCAAGGCCACCCATTGTTCAGCCTCTTTCAGGATGTAGAGAATTTCCCATTTCTGAAGTCCAGCGATACCAAGCAAATGCTTGTGCGGAAAAGCGCCCGACCCGCTTGGAAAGCTGTCGGCTGCAAAAGGCT
>NZ_JBILOS010000031.1:0-22443 GCF_044374345.1 Sphingorhabdus sp.
CAGATCCGGTCTTTTGGTCGTCTGCAATGTCTGGCTGAGAATGGCATAATCAAAGCTACCATCTGGATATTCCGCCAAATCGGTGTCGGCATCCCCTTGAATGACCGATAGGCCGCGGGAGACTGAGGTTGCAACATCGTGCGCATTCAGCTCAAGACCGCGGGCGTCGACATTTTTGGTATCACGTAACGCCGCCATCAACTGCCCGTCACCGCAGCCAACATCAAGCACACGGGCCCCCGCGCGGACTTCGCGGGCGATGATGGCAAGGTCGGGGCGAAGTGCGGTCATGATTGCTCTCCTGCGCGCAAGAAACCGTCCACGATGCGGTTCATCTCGGGCGCTTCCAGCAAGAAGGCATCATGGCCAAACGGGCTTGATAGCTCAACGAAACTGACCGCAGCGCCCGCAGCGTTCAACGCATGGACAATGCGGCGCGATTCTGCAGTCGGATATAACCAGTCACTGTCAAAACTGATCAGGCAAAAGCGCGTCTTTGTCCCTGCAAATGCCCGCGCCAGAATGCCGTCATGCGGTTCGGCTAGGTCAAAATAGTCCATCGCGCGTGTGATGTAGAGATAGCTGTTGGCATCAAAGCGGTCGACAAAGCTAAGCCCTTGATAACGCAAATAGCTTTCAACCTGAAAATCGGCGTCAAATCCGAAGCTTTTGGCATCGCGGTTTTGCAGGCGGCGGCCAAATTTCTCGGTAAGGCCGGCCTCCGAAAGATAAGTGATGTGCGCGGCCATACGGGCAACGGCGAGGCCCGATGATGGCGCCTCATGGCCATAATAAGCGCCATTGTTCCAACGCGGGTCCGCCATAATGGCCTGACGCCCGACCTCGTGAAAGGCGATATTCTGTGCGGAATGGCGGGCGGTAGACGCAATCACGACCGCAGACTTCACCCGTTCGGGATATAAGGCTGCCCAGCTTAACGCCTGCATGCCGCCCATCGATCCGCCAACGACCGCCTCAAGCGTTTCGATGCCCAGATGGTCAAGCAAGAGCGCCTGTGCGCGCACCATGTCGGGAATGGTGATGACCGGAAAGGCCATGGCGTAGGCTGCACCTGTTGTCGGGTCGATGCTGGCGGGCCCCGAAGAGCCCATGCAGCTGCCCATGACGTTGATGCTGATGATAAAATGCCGCGCAGGGTCGATGGGCTTGCCTGGCCCGACCATGCGCGTCCACCAACCGTCCTTGCCGGTCATAGGATGCGTGGACGCAACATATTGGTCGCCGGTCAGCGCATGGCAGATGAGAATGGCGTTCGATTTATCGGCGTTTAATGCGCCATAGGTTTCATACGCGATATCGACAGGCGCAAATTCCGCGCCGCTGTCCAGTCGCACTGGTCCCAGCAGGCGTGCCTTCTTATCCAGACCGAAACGCGTATCTTCTTGCATAAGCAACGCCATATCAGCGTGGCCGTGCGAAACAATAGAAACTCTTTAATCTGCGTTGGCCCAATAGGGCGAGCGTTGCGCTTCGCTGCTTGCGCCGCTATGGCCACGGGCATGAACACGCCTACCGCCAAACCATGGATCGAAGCCATCAGCGCCTATACCCCCGGCAAAGCAAAGTCGGATGATGGACGGGTGTTGATAAAATTATCCGCGAACGAAAATCCGCTTGGCTGCAGCCCACATGCGGCCGCAGCGCTTGTCGATAAAGGCGTATCGCTTGCGCGGTATCCTGACCCCGCCAGCACTGCGCTGCGCGAGGCTTTAGGCGCAGCATATGAAGTCGACAGCGACCTGATCGTTTGTGGCACCGGTTCTGACGAACTGCTGAACCTGATCGCCATGGGCTATGCTGGTGCTGGCGATGATATCATTTATGTCCGCTACGGCTTTTCGGTGTACGACATCGCCGCGCGGAAGACCGCTGCCAATGTGATTGTCGCCCCTGATAAGGATTATGGCACGGACGTGGATGCGTTGCTGGCGTTGGTGACGGATAAGACACGCGTTGTTTTTGTCGCAAATCCCAATAACCCGACGGGTACCTATTGCAGCGACGCCGAAATCGCACGGCTTCATGCTGGCCTACCCGGCAACTGCGTCCTTGTTTTGGACCAAGCCTATGGCGAATATCTGGAAGATGACGGCCCTGCCGCGCTCGAGCTTGCACGCCAGCATGACAATGTTTTGATTACGCGCACATTTTCCAAAATCTATGGCCTTGCGGCCGAACGCATTGGCTGGTGCTATGGTCAACCCGGCCTGATTGCGACGCTCAACCGCGTGCGTGCGCCGTTCAATGTCACCGCTGCAGGGCAAGCCGCAGCGATTGCCGCGCTTGGCGATACAGAATTCGTGACGCGCAGCCGCCAGCATAATGCCATATGGCGCGATTGGATGACGGCAGAATGTGCGGCATTGTCGAACCATGGCCTGAAAGTCATCCCGTCGTGGGCGAACTTCCTGATGATATTGTTTGAAGGCAATTGCAGTGCGGAAGCGGCGTATAATGGCCTGATGGCCGAAGGCTATATCGTGCGCTGGTTGCCGGGTCAGGGCCTTGGCAGTGGGCTGCGGATTACGATTGGTACAGAGGATGAAAATCGCGGCGTCATGGCGGCGTTACGCAAGATTTTGGAAGCGCACGCCTGATGCTGCCATTTGCGCGTTTAACGGTAATCGGGCTTGGGCTCATTGGCTCGTCCGTCGCGCGCGCCGTAAAGGCGCACATGCCGTCGGTGCGGATTACCGGCCATGATGCCGACCCGCTTGTCCGTGCACGTGCGGTCGAATTGGGCATATGCGACGATGTCACCGATACTGCGGGCGCGTCGGTCATGGACGCCGACCTTGTCATTTTATGCGTGCCGGTAGGTGCCATGGGGGCAGTCGCGGCGGACTTCGCGTCCGACCTGCCTGCCGATGCCATCGTCAGTGACGTCGGCTCATGTAAGCAAAGCGTGGCGGACGCGCTTGCGGCCGTTCTGCCCAACGCCATGATCATTCCCGCCCATCCTGTTGCGGGTACGGAAAAAAGCGGCCCCGATGCGGGTTTTGCAACCCTGTTCAAAGGCCGCTGGTGCATATTGACGCCGCCCGAAAATGCGCCAGAGGCGGCTGTCGAGCGCTTGCGCAATTTTTGGCAGCGCCTTGGTGCAGATGTCGAAATCATGGATGCGCGCCACCATGATATGGTGTTGGCGGTAACCAGCCATCTGCCGCATCTTATCGCCTATACGATTGTTGGAACCGCCGATGATCTTGAAGGCGTAACGCAAAGCGAAGTTATCAAATATTCCGCCGGTGGTTTCCGCGATTTCACCCGCATCGCTGCGTCCGATCCCGTGATGTGGCGCGACGTGTTCCTGTCGAACAAGGACGCTGTGCTTGAAATGCTGCAGCGTTTTTCGGAAGATTTAAGCGCCCTGCAACGCGCCATCCGGTACGACAAAGGCGAAGAGCTGGAGGCGTTGTTCAGCCGCACGCGTGACATCCGGCGGTCGATTGTTGAACAGGGCCAAGATGACGACGCGCCCGACTTTGGACGCAAGCATTAATTCAGCGCGTTAATCGCCGCATGCACCCGCGCTTCAATGTCTTCGCGCGGCAGGCCCGTGGGCAGTTCTTCGCCTACCTTGTACGTAATCGTCCCTGATTTCCAGATACCGGTCTTGCGCGGGCTTAAGGTGCCGCTGTTGACCGCAATGGGCACGACGGGCAGGTTTATGAGCTTATACAATCCGGCAAATCCCGATTGCAGCGGCGGTTGGCTGCCCGGCGCGACACGCGTGCCTTCCGGGAAAATCACAATGGGTCGCCCGTCTGCGATCATCTTTTTGGCCAAAACGAGCATTGCGCGCAATGCGGTGGCGCCGCCATTCCGGTCAACGGGTATCATGCCATAAGCGCGCGCGGCGGGGCCCCAAAAGGGTATGTCGAACAGTTCTTTTTTGGTGACCACAGCGGGCTTGTTAAACATACGCGGCATGTCGATCGTCTCAAACATGCTTTCATGCTTGATCGCATAGAGCACGGGCTTGTGCGGCAAGTGGCCCTCAATCTTAATGGTGATGCCCAAAATCCGCCGGTAGCACGCATATTGCCAGCGCGACCAACCGCGTACCGCCCACTGCATCAGCGGAACGGAAAACCATTGCGCGAAAAACGCTGTGGCCACGAAAAACACCGATCCCGTGTAGAAAATTGCGATGTAGAGGGCAGATCGGATCAACGCCATCATCGGTTACATGCCCAGCAGAGACGCGACAGCCCGCAACCAATATTTATTATATTCTTTGAACAGCGCTCCCAGCGATGGGTGGGTCGATACGGCATCATTGGTGACAGCCACATTGCCGGACAATTCCCGGTCCAGTTCAAAGCGTGCGCGCCGCATATGCCAATCATGCGTGATAAGCCGCAAACTGGTCACTTTGTTCCGTTTTGCCCATGCTGCCGTTTCCAATGCGTTCGATCGGGTGTCGACAGACTGGAAACCCAGATCGATGCAGCATTTGAAATATTTCGACGAACCGGGATATTGCGCGGCAAGCTCCCGCGGTTTCACATCGCGGTCGACCCCGGAAATCAGCATTTTTTGCGACTTTCCAGATTCCAATATCTCAAGCCCACGGTCAATCCGGTTCGGCCCGCCCGTTAGCACAACGACGGCGTCGGTTGGGGTGATTGCCGCGGGTTGCGGCAAAAGCAACGCAAACCAGGCGAAGCCAAGCATCCAGACAAGCAATATAAAAGCAATGGACCGTCTGATCATAACATTCTCTTCAACGCCGAAATCACCGTCATACGCGCCATAAGCATGGCAAGCGCCATCACGGCAAGCGGAATGAGCGCAAGGATCGCCCAGCCATAATAAGGAAAGTGCGCGCCAGACAAAAGCCCCGGCTCAACCGCCGCGAACCGGCCACCCACGGTCATGATAACAACCGCTGCCACAATGAAGCCCACGATGCCGCCGAGCAACGCATCCAAGGCAACGCGGCGCTGGAAAAGGCGTGCGGCCTGAATATCGGTGCCGCCCATCATGTGCATAATCTCTATCGTTTCCCGATGGGTATTCAGCGTGCTTCGAACCGCCAAAATTACTACCGCCGACGTGGCGACCAGCAGCAAAAGGAACACGGCCGCCGCCAGCCATAGCAGCGCGCGCATGAGATCGAAAAACGGCGCCATCCAGCTGCTATGTGAATCTACCCGGATGTTTGGCGCAACCGAACGCAGCGTTGACTGTAAGCGGGTGAGCGTTTCGGCCGTGGGTTCAGAGGCGAAGCGCACATCGACCAACGCCGGGACGGGAACATCGGCGTCAATAACGCCCGTGCCTAGCCATGGTTCGAGCAAGGCCCGCACGTCGGCGTCGGGCACGGGCTTTACCTCTGCAATGCTATCCAGCTTGCGCAGCGCGCGGGTGACCGCGGCACGTTGCGCTGCGCGCTTTACAGGGTCTGACTCGATGATTTGGACCGTCACTTGCCGTGCGAGATCCTGACCCCCTTGGCGTGCGGCCTCAGCCAGCGTCAGCCCACCTGCCGCCACCAGCAATGTCAGAAACAACATAATGGCAATCACCCATGGCATCGGCCCCGATAAACGGCCTTCGGGGATGAGCTTGCGATCATGCGCGGGAAGGGCGAAATCCAGCAGCATCAGTTGTCCAAAACCAATGGCCGTGGCGGGTGACGCAGGGACCCTGTGGGATCAGACAAGCGGCCTTTGTCGAGCCGCATCATCTGCGCGCCTTCAATCTCTTGCAGCAAATGGATGTCGTGCGTTGCGACGACGACAGTGGTCCCCAGCTTGTTCAGCGCAGCAAACAGCTGAAGCAACCGGCGGGCCATTTCTGGATCGACATTTCCCGTCGGCTCGTCCGCCACAAGCAGTTCAGGGCGGCCAATGACCGCGCGGGCAATGGCGACCCGTTGCTGTTCACCGCCCGAAAGCGTCGCAGGCCTTGCTTCTGCCCGTTCGGTCAGGCCAATCCACGCCAACATTTCGGCGACTGGGCCGCGTAAATCCTTTTCCTGAACACCGGAAATGCGCAACGGCAGGGCGATATTGTCGAAAGCGGACAGATGCGGAACCAAGCGGAAGTCTTGGAAAACGACACCAATCCTGCGCCGGAACCCCGGCAAGCGGTTGCGCGGCAAGGTACTGGCGTCATGCCCGAACATGCGGATGGCACCCCGGCTTGGGCGATGCGCGAGATATAATAATTTCAGCAACGATGTCTTGCCCGCACCCGATGTGCCGGTCAGGAAATGGAAGCTTCCGGGGTACAAAGTAAAGCTGAGGTCGGTGAGTGTTTCCACCCCCGCTCCGTATCTTAACCCCACATTGTCGAATTCTACCACGCTCTGCATCAATGCGATAAATGACACAAACGGCGTGACGGGGCAAAGGCTATTCATGCGACCAGCGGCCGATGAATTGTCACCGTCCACAGCATTTTATGAAAGCAGGGTTGCAAGTCATCGGCGGCTGCTGTTTATGCGCAGAGATGCTGCTCGTTTGTCCATCCTGCCGCACACGTTATGCTGTCCCTGACAATGCCGTTGGGGTTGACGGCCGCCAAGTGCGCTGTGCCAACTGCAAACATAGCTGGTTTCAGGCGGCGGTTGCGCCACAGGTAGCACCAGCACCCGCCGCTGTTGAACCCGTGGACACGCAGAGCGCGCCACCCGCCGGGGCAACACCGCCAGCGCAAGCGGTGCCACCGGCTGCACCCGTAGGCGAGCCTACACCCGCACCCATTCCGCAACCTCCGCCTCCGCCCCCGCCATTCGTTGCGCCAAGTGCGGTGGACACAGAACGCGCAAATGATGCCGACGCGACGGAACCTGCATTTCCAACTTTTGCGGACATGCGCGCTGGACCCGCCAAAGGCGACGCCGCCTTTGCGGAACCCTCTGTCCCGCGCGGCGGATTATTGGACGATGCGCCTGCGCCGAGCCATTTTGCCCATGAACCACCGTTCAAGGCGCGCCGAAATCTCTCGAAGATATGGATGATGGCCGCTGTCGCCCTTGCCATTTTGGTGGCGGCCATTGGCGGCGCGACATCCTATTTCGGAATGCCCGGAATCGGCCTTTCAAGCGCGGCGGCGGAACCCGATCTGACCATTGTTTTGAACGACAATCTCGAACTCAATGAACGCGAAGATGGCACGCCTTATTTCATTGCGAGCGGCAGTATCGTTAATCCGACAGCCGTGGAGCAAAATGTGCCTGAAATGCTGGTCACGTTGAAGGATGCCAGCGGCCGGTCCGTCTATAGCTGGAAAATGAAGGCAAAAACACGCGCGCTTGGCCCCGGAGAAAAGGTCGATTTTAGCGAGGCACGGCTCGACGTTCCCTTGGCCGCCAAAGAAATCAGCGTCGGCTGGGTCCTGTCCGGCGAATAAGGACGCGCTATTTCGCACGTGCATTTCATGCGGTCCGCGTATTTGGCACAAGGTCACTTGAACTCACAGACGCACTTGGCTATGCGCTCCCCACGGCCAACAGGCCAGCGCCGCCTTAGCTCAGTTGGTAGAGCATCGCATTCGTAATGTGTTGGCGGAACCTCAATTTCCTTAGAAAAATCATATATTTCAGACACTTGTCGTCTATTGCAGTTGTATAGATTTTACTATACAACAATCCTATGGCAAAAATGCCCAAATCCCTTGCGAAATCTCCCGTGCGCCACCGCACGATGCCAATCGCTGGGTCATTGCAGAAGATATCGGGCTTCGGCACTCTAACTATCTACAAGATGGAAGCGTCACCGTTCTGGTATGTGCGCTATTATGAAGACGGCAAAATTATCCGACGCAGCTTGAAGGTTGCCGACAAGAAGGTTGCGATTGCAGCTGCCAAGAAGCTTTTTGTCGACATTAAGCACCATCAGATGAACAAGCTGCCATTCACCAAGACCAGCGGCTTTGAAGTTTGTGCGCGTGGGCTACTCAAGGAAAATGCAGCACGAGCAGCGCGTGGCGAGTTATCCGAACAGAAACAGCAACTCGATGCAGCGAGGCTCCGTTCCGACTTGATGCCGCATTTCGGCAAATACGAAATTGCCGATATCAACTACGCCATCATCAGCGACTATCTGAACAAACTTTCTACGCCAGCGCGTCCACTGTCTATCAACACGCTCAAGATCCATCTCAGTCACATCAAAACGATTTTGCGCTATGCCCAGCGCGTTGGTGTGCTGAATGCACTGCCAGCGTTTCCAACGCTCAAAACGATTGATACGCCGCGTGCGTGGTTCAACAGCGCCGAATATACCAAGCTGCACCGAACCTGCGATGCCAATATCGGCAAGGTGTTCAAGAAAGCTGGAACGAAGGGTGAGCAGCGCCGCAACATCACGATCACCCAAGAGCTTTATGACCTCATCCTGTTCATGACCAACTCGTTCATTCGTCCAACCGATATCAAGGTGCTTCAACACAAGCATATTGCCGTCATTCGCGCCGAGCAGACGTATCTGCGCCTGTCGCACCCGCCGACGAAGGGTCACGGCAGTCCCGTAGTGACCATGCCTGAGGCAGTTGAGATTTATGACAGGCTGCTAGAAAGGCAGCGCAAGGAAGGGTTCGGGGAGCCAGGCGACTATCTATTCCAGCCAGAGCATCATGAAAATCGCGATTATGCGCTGCGAACGATCACCCGTCAGTTCGACCAGCTTCTGACCATCGCCAACCTCAAGAAGACAGCCAGCGGAGAGAGCAGGACGCTCTATAGTTTGCGTCATACCTGCATCATGTTCCGTCTGACCAAAGGCGATAACGTTGCGTTGCTGACCCTTGCCAGAAGCGCCCGCACGTCAACCGAAATGATTGACCGATTCTACGCAAAACACCTTCATGCAGAGATGAATATCCAGCAGCTCCAGAGCATGAGAGATGGGACGAAAGGGCGCAAAGCACCGAAAACGCCAAACAAAGCTTCATCGAACGAAACACCTGCAAAGAAAGTACAAAAGGGGGTAGGAAAAGCCGCGCAATAACGCTATTGCGCGCCTCAATGCCGCCTTAGCTCAGTTGGTAGAGCATCGCATTCGTAATGCGGGGGTCGTAGGTTCGAATCCTATAGGCGGCACCATTTTTCTCATTAAATCAATGTTTTGAAAGCTTACATCTACGGATCTCTGTTGTATATTTTTTCCAGAGAAAGCACTCGAAACTTGTCGTCCCTACGCATCGTAGACGTAGATGTTCCGACCTCTGCAAAAGCTAACTGTTGTCGACCTAATCGACCTCTCGATACGCTCCAGCGACAGAGAGCGTCGAAATCTCGTCTGAGCGAATTGATACCCTACTAGGTCTATTTAGAGCGTGTGAAGACGCCTAGAGCAGATTTTACCGCATTCGCGATCTTTGCTACCAGCGAACGTTTCATTTGATGTGCAATAGTTAGTTCGAATTCTGTCATTGCGGCAGGGTACATCACTGATTTGACCGCCTGAACAATCTCTTCGGCGTCTAATGCTAATTCTCGGCATATTGATCGTGTGAAACCCAGCACGTGTGATCGTCCTGGAAGTTTGCTGAACTCGCCTGCCTCGATATATTCAATAAATCGCGTGGAAATAGCGGTCTTTGCTGACAACTTAGCAACCGTCATTCTGCTTTTTTTTCTTGCAGTCTGTATGCGTCGACCGATTGCTAACAATGCAACGGTTGCTTCACTTCTCTCCGTATCTGCCAATAGGTTTGCCCCCTACAACCCTGAGTCGTGGCGGGTAAATATTAAACAGGGGAGGTTGCAACAATCCGATTTGCCCAATTTGGGCATCGGCATTCAGTTTGTCCTGATCCAACGACAGCGCAATTATGCTGGTATTTTTTCTATATAGGTTTGGAGGTTGGAGATTTTTGACACCAAGAAGTCCCGCAACTCCAGCGTATAATCAGCGGCGCCCGTTTGTGCTGGTAACGAATATCCGCCCTTAACTTTATTTAGAAAACCTCGATTTGCTAGGTCTTCGAGTTTTCGTCGCGTCGTTTCTCGTCGCATACCCAACCGACGACAAACGAACTGGACGCTGACCGGAAATCGGAACTCGTCTGGGACTGCCTGAACCTCAGTGCCATAGGTTTTGAGCATATAACCGTCACGACGAACTTCTCGAGTGCTTTCCGTTGCAACAGCGCAAATAATGCCAATTTCTTCAGTCGAAAATCCATATTTTTCAACGCAGAAGTGCGTGAAATCACTTATGAACTCAACGACAAATGACGCTATATATCTTGTTGGTAAATCGTCCACAAAACCTCCATCTCCCCGCATCGGGATTTTGTAGCATCGAATTTTGGTTCGGGCGAGACTTGCCTATAGGCAAGGAGCAAAGGTGCTTAGGCATCTCGGAACATCACTATACACCCCTTGCCATACTGCGCCTCCAACATCGCCCGAGCAATGTCAGACCGTTCTGCCTGAAAGTGAACTCGAGTGACCGCACCGTTAGGCAAACGCACATCCGCAACATAGTTCCTCATTAGACCCTCTCCTATTTGAAATCAGAATTAACGGTTATGTTCTAGCCAGCAAACATACTCGAAATCTGTCGTCCCTGTGCATCGTAGATGTAGATATTCCGACCTTTGCGAACGCTTACTGTTGGCGATGCGAAGCCCTTCAATCCGTCATCAGGACTGTTGCCAACGAAGATTGCACAAAGCTGCCTTTGCCCCCGTCCATATACATAAATCTGGGACCCGCGCTGCACTGCTGTGACGTTCTCGTTCATGACTCTATCCAATGAAATGTTTTGAAAAACTCTCGCTTTTTTGGCATTTTTCTGTTATAAATAAAGCACATATGGAGAGCAAAATTGTATAGAAAACACCTGCAGAGTTTTGATTATAAATACCGCATCGATGTGCAGCCGCAGGTTGCTGTTCCTGTCGATGCGATGATGCAGGGTATGCGGTTTATTCTATTCAACCTCAACAAGAAGTATCTCAAGCTTCGCAAGTTCGGACACCTTCCAGCAGACCAAAAGTTTTGGGCTGTCGCATTTAAAGAAGGTGATCGCATCAGCAAGGGTGAGCATTATCACATTCTGTTGCACTGCCCTACTGACCGAATTGATCCAGTTGCCGACATTCTCATGCAATGGTCCAAACTGCGATTGCGCCAAAATCGAGAAGCTACCCGTCCAATGCCGACTTGGGTTCAAGCAAAATCATACGGTCATGTGCCATGTGACGAATTAGATGATGTGCCACTTCTTCGCGTCGAGAGATGCCAGAGCCAAATAGGCTCGCTGATCTACAACACGAAACAATGGCGACCGATATCGAATGACAATCCATTCATCGGTCTTTGCGAGACATAATCGACGGTAACGCATCAAACTGGGTCCGCTGTTCGGCGCCAGGATGAACCGTTGACGAGAGGGGTCATGAATCATGTGATTGCTGACCCGTCTCTTCGTGCGTCCAAAATCGGCGGGTGTTCATGAGCTTGAGAACGCACCGCCAGCCGTCGAAAAACCATCAAACCCTAGATAAATAGACTTTATAGAAGGAGACACATCTATGCAGATAACGACGAGCCAAACTAACCAAACCATTCACGCCAACATATCGACCGAGTTGAAGCAGTCAGTTCGCGACTGGTGCCAACGCAATGATCTAACCGAAAGTCAGCTTCTGCGTCGCGCCATCCAAGCCATCCTGTCAGGCAAGGTATCAGCGCAATGAGCCTGTCAAAGAAGCCAACGACCATTCGTGAGCTGAAAGCAGCACTCGCTGCACTTCGGGATAGCGATAAGGTGACCGTCTACGAAGCCAACGAACTGCGCAACAAGCTGCCAGCCATCTCGGTTCTGGTTCAACAGGGCAGGACGGTGCTTGTGATTTGAATTTCGATTATCGAAAGAAACGAGATTTCGCCATCTGAACCTCATCTAACATCAGCCATGACGTTATTTTCATGTCTCAGAAAAAATGTCTCATTTCTGCCGATTTTTGGTACGAAAACCGTTGATACCTCCATGCCTCCAGATATCACTCTTGAAGTGTACAAGAGAATAACAGGAGGCAGCGATGAAGGTCGCAATTTACGCCAGAGTTTCCAGCGAAGCTCAAGATTACGAGATGCAGCTACAGGAGTTGCAGGCGCTGGCAGATCGGTCGGGCTACGAAGTCGTAGAAATCTACGCTGAGAAAATCAGCGGGACCAAAGCCAACGCTGACCGCCCCGAATTGAAGCGCATGATGAAGGACGCACGGTGGCGCAGATTTCAAAAGGTGCTGGTCTGGTCGGTTGATCGCTTGGGTCGCTCAATGAAAAATCTCGTTGATGTCCTGACCGAGTTGCGTGACCTCAAGATAGACATTCTCGCCCAGCAGCAAGGTATTGATACGGGAACACAGATGGGTGCGATGATGTTCTCGTTCATCAGTATTTTTAGCGAGTTTGAGACAAACCTACGCCGTGAACGCCAAATGCTTGGTATCCAGAAAGCACGAGCTGCGGGCAAAACATGGGGCGGCAGGCAACCAACCAGTGAAGAAAAGTTTGAAAAGATAAGGACGATGAAGCGCAAAGGCTTCACCGTCCGTGACATCTGTAAAAAGCTAAAGGTTAGTCCGAATACGATTTATGCCGCTATGGGCTAGAAAGCCCGATCCACGAGTTTACGCTCGCCTTTTTTCATTTGTTATCGCCTCTGACTTCCAGTTTCTGCTCCACCAGCGAAATACTTAGAGCCAGAATCTCGACATAGCAATCTCACCCGCACCACCTGCACCACCGCACTTTAGCGCCAGAGACGGTTTTGTTTGAAAGCAGGTCAGCCAAAAAAATCTGCGCCATAAAATCGGGGGCTGGATAAGTCGCCTGTTCCGATCTGAACAGCCTATTGAACAACATCGGGATATTTCGGGCTCATTGATAAGCACTTGGCAAAAGCCGTTTATGCTATCTGAGAGTAGTCTTTCTCACCACCCCTTAAACCAGTAACTCAGTACTGCCTCAGCGGGCTTATTTCTGATGCTTGCTGAAAAATCATAGCAAGTATCGTTGACCACGTCTTTTTTTCTAGGGTTATCTAGGTAGTGATATCCCCAGCTAAATATCCCTTTTACGATACCCGAACCATCTGAGTTTTGTTCATTCACAATTTCAGCAGCCGATTGATACATGTCCGCCTGTGTTTGATAGTTCCGGGTTTCTGATTTGAAATATGAACATGGGAATGCCGATTCAATGTATTCATTTGTCACGAGTCCAGAATGTACAGAAGGCGTCCCAATCATTAAAAATATCGGAACTTTCGCGGATGATATTGAAGAAATTTGATTCTTTATATTCTTTGTAATTCGTGTTCGTGGCTGGGCATCCAATAATGTTTCGCCGTTCTCGGCAAAAATTGGGCTGTAAAGGCTAAGTCCTACTTCATCAAAAAGCTTGATGAACGCAGTGCGTTTATTAACATCCGAAATGTTAAGAAATCCGTTAGAGCCAGCGTATGTACCAGAAAAATAAGATAATTTCCCAGTGAAACCAGCAGCTCGCACAGCTTGGATAAGTTCAACCCAGCGCGAATTTCCTTTAGTTATCATGAAGTCGAGATTGAACCCGAGTACAAATTTCGTCGCACCAGCCCTTTGAGCAAGCGCGGCTCTTTCTGCTAGGATTGGCTTATAGGCATTAAACCAAGCATCCCAGAATGGATCATTATCAGAAAGCCGACCAATCGCAGAGTAGAACTTTGGAACAGTCCAAGAATCATTACCGAGAGCATCTCCAGGATAGATTCCCATCATAACTGTAAAATCCATACCCCGTGATCTGGCTAAATTGCCCATATCTAAAATCACTTGGTCGGGTGGAAAATATTTGCCGACAAGCACAACGGACTTTGCGTCTACATCCATCGTTTTGATGATAGCGGAGTCAGCGTAAACAACATTGTTCCCGCCAATGTTTTTTATCCTGTCAAAGGTAGTTGGAAAATATCCACCATTGTAATAATCCAAAAGCCATCCGCCAGCATCGTGCGGAATAATACCTTTTGCAAAGTTTGGCTGCTTGTTAATCGTGTCGGCTTTGTACAACCCGATTTGTATCGGCGTGCTGTCTTGCGCTGTGTAAGGATACCAAGACGGCTGATATCCAACTTTAGTCACCGAAAGCTGAGAATATTCACCAGCAGATTTCGGCGCTTCAACACTGACTGTTTCCTGAGTTAGGTTTGCAATCGCTGAAGTAACCGATGCTGGATACGCTACTGTTGGCGACCGCTCATATGTTTGGATATTTACAGATGTTGTTTGAGGAGCCGCTGGAGTAGGCGGCGCAACTGGCGCTATCGTTGTTGGAACCTGAACTGGAGCTGGGCTGGAGCTGTCGCCACCACCACAGCCTGTCAAAGCTAGCGTTATCGCAACAACTGATAACCAACCTTGCTTGTTCATGCCTAGCTTCCAATAATTTCGTTATTGAAAGCTTGTTACATCTGGAGAGGTTGGATGCAATAAATAACGCTGACAACGCTAAAGGGAGCTTTGTCCACTTATCAAACTCTTTATCTTCGTCCCAACGATTGACTGCATAGTAGTGAATTATCTTACCCTTCTCTGGTGTGAGAGGAGGTTTTTGGACAGTGATAACTGGGTTATTTTCGAAACCACTCACGTAAAACACCCTCAGCGGGCTTGTTTCTAACGGTGAAGCCAATGTTCGGGTATGCAAAGCGCGGATAGAGGTTGTCCGTAACAAAATAGTCGTTGGCAAAAACCACTAAATTATTCGTGTTTAAGCCTTTAATATAATCAAGCTGAGCTTGAATTACGATTGCCTGAAGCGCGAAATCCACCTCCGTCTGCTTCTGGATGCATTGTGAATTGGACAGTTCAAGAGCGTTAATTGCAGCCGTGCAGGCAGTTTCCTCAAGGTAGCCAGGTTCCGAAAGAGCATTCCGCCGCGATTGAATGCCAACGGATAGAAACAACGGTTTGCCGAACTTAAGCAGACCAGTGATGTTGCTGTTCAAGGTCGCCTTGTATGATTGCGGTGTAAGCACGTCGCTCTCCGCTAAGGTCCAGGTCTTATTGGACCACATGCCAGTTTCTATAAAATCGATCTGCCCCAAATATTCGCTGCCAAAATCAAACCAATCATTATCGGTTATGAATGCCTTCCCATTGTAGACGCTTTTCACATCCTTCGCGATCTTGAGATAGCTGTTATAAAACAGAGCTTTTTCGGCGCTTGTTTTTGTCTGCAAGGTATTAAATACACAGAAATTGCAGCCCATGTCCCAAACATCTACGCCGATGGAATTGTAAAAAACTGCTCTTTCCCGCATAAATGAGCCAAAGGCGGCGAACCATTTTTCATAATTCTGAAGGTTGTTTTGAGGCGTCGGCTTGAAGCCCCCCTGTCTGTCACCGAATGCCTGAATTTGATTCCATAAAACGACCTTAAGACCTGCTCTATGAGCTGATTGAACAAAAGATCTAAGGTTATCATCCGAAATAGGACCGAAACTATCGTCCGCGTCAATGATCGAATAGGATCCATTTTGGTTTTCCGTGATCCAATTCCATTGGGTGATTTTCACATAACCAGCATCTAATCTAGCAATCCTTTGAGCCGTTTTCTCCAGCTCCTTTTTCAGAGCTCCTGCGCCGTTGTTACAACCATTAGGAGCATCTGCTGATCCTTTCAGAACAAATGCAGGATTGTCGTCCAGCATTATGTCTTTGATGGTGACGCCACGACCGATTGCCTGATTTAAGGGGGCGCCCGTCGCTTGAGGTAGCGATCGTCCTCTTAGCCATGATTGTGGATATGTGACTACGTCCAAGTCAAGTTTACAAGGATCTGTTGCAAAGTCTTTTGGATCAGTCGTGGTGACCGTAAAGCCATTCGGATAAGGAACTGGCGTAATGGTGCTGACAGAGTAGAGCGGCGTCGTGGGAAGCGCAGGCGATACTGGGCTAGGCGCAGGTGAAGGGCTTAGAGTTGGTATCTGTACGACATTAGTATCGGAGGACGTAGAACCTCCTCCGCATCCAGCAAGCGCTAACAAGGTAGACACCAGCACGATCTTCCAACCTTGCTTCTTCATAAAGAGCTTCCAATTATTTTATCATTGAAAGCTTGTTACATCTGGAAAGGTGCGTTGCAATAACTAACCCTTACTAAATGGTGTTTTGGTATAATATCAGAATGATATGAAGGTAGCAAATTCGCTCTCTTCATCCCAATGATTGATCGCTTAGTAGAGAATTATTTTAGCCTTTTCTGGCGCAGGGCATTTGCTACTAGACTTAACGCAGCTGGCATAGGGGTAGCTGCAATTCAGCAAGCGATGGGACACGCTAACATCGCTAGTACGTTTGGATATTGCTGGGTCAGTGATGAGCAATTGGCAAACGCCGTCAATTTAATCTGAGGTGCCCTCAAGTTAGAAAGTCATTTTGTCGATAAAAGAGCTGACACACCAAACGTTGACTGCCCATTCGCTGAAACTAACAAAAAGTCGACAATCCCGTCGTTATTAATTTCAGTCGGGAATATGTAGTCATACGAATTTGGCTTAAACTCAGAGTTCCATGATATGGCTGATGGTTGTATCGAAACTTGTGATGCCGTCCTACCGTCTATGATTAAACCGCCTCTGATACCGAAGGCATCAATTTGGCTCTTTTTTATTAACCTTGTCTGAAAGAATATACCCTTTCTTCCGCTGGTATCCATCTCTGTGATAATGAACTGGTTTGAGACCCAGTCCGAAAATTCCGCAGTGTCCACGTTTGGAAGAGAATACTTAGAGGGTATACCTAAATCATTGTTAACTAATTCAAAACTTGAGTCAGATTTCTGAGCGAAATAAAGAATTCTCTTAAACTTACCGCCTCCAATAGATTCTGCGAGTGCTATAAAATCTTGACGACCATCATTGTTGAAATCGAACACCTTAATTGCGTTATACCCTTCGCGGTCATTCATATCGATCGTTGTGGATGTACCGCGAACTGATAGGCAATCGGTTTTTATTGGCTTTCCGTCTCTATCTAGATAGACGACCGATCCTTGATCAGCGCGGGAAAATCCAGTATTTACGAGATACGGCATTGAGATCGCGGCAAACGAGCCATTAGCAAGCTTTATTAGAGCTGAACTGCCTGAGTTTTTCACGATATCACCGGGAGATGCACACAGATTAGCGGTTAGATTTATAGACCCGTGCCCATTGGCGTTTGAGACAAACAAAATTGACCGCTTATCAATCGAAAAAAGGTTCGACACCAAAAAATCTAATTTTCCATCATTGTTAATATCCAATGGATTATTACTCGAGTGCCAAAACTGCTTTCCAAGATCTTTTGCAAATTCAGTTACGGACCATACGCCGTTAACTTTATCCATTCTCCACAGATATGATAAGTCTGTATGATCAAAGTTCTCAGCTTCTCGTCCTTGATCAATCATGATTAGACTATTTGTGCCGTAACCAAAATTCCCTTCTAAAATATCGTCAACAAATCCTGCAATATATTTTGGACTAATCGGATTTTTGTCTACAAATATTCTATTTTGAGCATCGAAAGACAGTGTTAAAAAATCTTGATCATTGGGTGATCTTATTTTTGTGTTAAATTCTCCACCAGATGGAAACATAAACGATTTTTTGGGATAACCGTAGAGGTCAAACGCCCCATACCCTGCGCGAGTACGATAATTGCCTATTGTCTCTCTCGGTACAGTGACAGAATTGACGGTCTCCACCCATCTCAATGTCGATGAAGGAGGCGGAGCAGGCGGCGCAACTGGCGCTGTCGTTGTTGGTATCAAAACTGGAGTTGGGCTGGCGCTATCGCCGCCGCCACAACCAGTCAGAGCTAGCGCTCCTGCTGCAATCGCTATCCAGGCTTGGTTCTTCATACCGCTCTCAATCATCTTTTTATTGAAAGCATGTTATGACCGCGCGTTGCCGCTTAAGCAATTAACTTTACCAGCACCATCCGTGAGGAAAAGAACAAGGGACTGATCACTGTCCGGAAAAACGAACAACATATTGGAAATAGGTTATTTTTATAACTTATACTATACAACAAACTATACAACATGTTATTTAAGTCATTGAAATTATTATGTGTTGTAAGCATTCGTAATGCGGGGGTCGTAGGTTCGAATCCTATAGGCGGCACCATATTTCTCGCATTCTCAACAGATGAAGCCATCAGATGCAATCTGACCGGTGGTGCTTATGTTGTATCGGAACACGTCTTTCCACCGCGAACCTAGATCATTGCCGCTATCCATGCGGGGGAGCTTGATGGGCATCTGGCGAGAATGGGTCTGTCGCGTCCGATCCTTAAAGCCCAAAAGTGATTTGGATACTGTTTATTAACGCGGATTGGGTTACCCGGCACTTTGATTCAAGCTAAAATATTTGCCATGTAAGGGGAGGCGTTAAATGGGAATTTTCCTCAGATTTCTGCCAGTTCTTTTGGCCGTCATTTTGGTCGTCGGCGCTGTGCTTGTTGTCCTAAACGGAGCTTGCCTTGGGCTGACTGATAATGCCGCAGGTGCGACTGAAAATGTCGCAGGTGCGTTAGCGGGGGCGATGATTGGTGCGGCAGGCATTTTTATCGGTTCTAGCTTGGATAAGCTTTCGGTTTGGTGGAACGCCCGCGCGGATCTTGAAGATCGTTCCCAGAAAATCCGCACCTTGGTGACAGTCGAGTTGGCCAATGTCGCTTCAGGATTAATCGCTACGAATGCTCATCTGCAGAACTGCATTTCGGCTGGTGCTGCACTGCCCCTCTCGGATCTCAGGGCGCATCGACCCCTTCCAATGCCTTTAACCGAAGGTTTAGGAGTGGAGCTTCTTAACCTAAGCTCACAGCAGGTCGATGTGTTGTCCACTCTGCTCTGCAATATACGGCGAACTGGTCAAAATGTTGGCGATCTCATCGAGCTGAACCGGGATTTGCACCCCCTTCAGACCGTGACGCTCAAAAATGCAGTATCCTCCGATATGGAAATACTATCACAAGTGTTTGAGCAAATTGCGCCAAACCGACGATTATCACTGCAGGGGCAGGCGCCACAGTTGGCAGTGACATTGTTGCGCGAACAAGCTGCAAGGTAATGCGGGGGTCGTAGGTTCCAATCCTATAAATTGAGCCTCGCCGCTTTGACTCCAGCGACGCAGCAACTGACTGTTTATTCAGTACATAAGTCACTTCAGCTTGACCAAGCGCGACTTGCGCGGCAGGTGGGACGGTATGAACAATCTGACTGTTAGCGAAGCCGTACTTTCCCGCCGATCCATCCGGGCGTTTAAGCCCGATCCTGTTCCTTTGTATGTGCTCCATCGGGTCATGGATACCGCGCGGTGGGCGCCTTCTGGTTGTAACTTCCAACCTTGGGAGGCAACCATCCTCACCGGGGAGCCGCTTGCGGAGCTGCAAAAGAAGATGCTGGCATCGCCGATGCAGGACCCGCCTGAATATTCATGGTCAGAGCCCGAAGTCATCCCGGAATGTAAGGCGCGCCTGCAACAGGTTGGGGCGTCGATGTATCAGGCGATGGGTATTGGCCGTGCCGACGCCGATGCGCGCAGTCAATTCGTGCACAACAATGTCATGTCGTTCAAAGCGCCTGCGGTGCTGATGTGCTATTTCGACCGCCGCATGGGTTCGCCGCAATGGTCAGATGTTGGCATGTGGCTGCAAACAATCATGCTGCTGCTGCGTGGCGAAGGTTTGGACACATGCCCGCAAGAATTCCTCGCCATGCATGCAAAGCTTATCAAAGAATTCATCGGCGTGTCGGATGAGACGCATATTTTCTTCTGCGGCATTGCCATTGGTTACCGCGATGAAGAGGCTGCGGTGAATGCTTTTGATCGTCAGCGCGAACCGGTTGAAGGCAATGTGCGCTTCATGGGTTTTTAGCCGCTAGCTGACGCCCAATACGCGTTGCAGAAGCCACATGACGGCGATGGTGCCGATGGCATAAGCGCTGAACCGATGGAGCCGTGCAGCATAAAGCGCATTAAACCGCCGGAGCAGGGACAGGACGAGCATCGCCGCGCAAACGATAAGGATTTGGCCCGCTTCGACGCCCAGGTTGAACGTCAGCAACGCCATGGGGACTTCGCCTTGCGGCAGTCCGATCTCGGCCAGTGCACCCGCAAAGCCAAAGCCATGCAGCAACCCAAAGAGGAAGGCGACAACCCATGGAATGCGTTCCGAAAGGCGCGGCGCGCTGGGGTCGCGTTTAACGACCTCGACCGCCAAAAAGACGATGGACAACGCAATCGCTGCTTCAACCGGCGGCCCCGGCACGCTGATCAGCTCAAGCGTTGTTGCCACCAATGTCAACGAATGCGCGATTGTGAAGGCGGTGACGGTTCCGGCCACACGCCAAGCGCCATTGAGCAGCAGCACGAGACACAGCACGAACAACAGATGGTCATACCCCATCAGTATATGTTCAACGCCTGTGATGAAATATGTGCGCGCAACCTGCCACCTGTCCGGCCGTTGCGCTATCACCGCTTGGGGATTTGACGGTGTAAGCCGTGCAGCCTGCGTCACGCCGCGAGCAGACTGATAACGCAGCAGCGCATCAGCGGCCATATTTTCCATACCGTCCAGACGGACCGCGCGGCCTGCCAACGGCGCTTTGCAATTGATAACCCAACGCACCAAAAGTGCCGCGCTGTCGATACTGCGTTCGGGGGGTGTCGAAACACAATCGTTCGGAAATGTGGGCGTTACCCCCGTTGCGAGACCCGGCTTGATGGGTGCTTTCCACGTGACATCATATTGGTGCGCATTCGGCGCGTTACCAACCCGCTCGCGCAATTCCAAATAGCCGGGTTGCAAATCATCGGCCTGTGCCGGCGAGAGGCCGGCCGCAAGCATGATTAAAAGAAGCAGTCGGAATATCATGGCTTGGCAATGCGAATGTCATATCCGTCAAGCAACGCCTGATATGCGGCGGCTTCACGCTTGGTTTGGGTTTCGGCGCGCCAGTCGTTCGATACGCGCTGCCGGACAGCTGACAAGGCTGGCGTCCCTGCGGCAACAACATTGCGGACGCGGACAGCGTGCCAGCCAAAGCCTGAACGCACCGGACCGGACCATTTTCCTTGCGGGGCATTCCGCAGACTATCGGCAAAATCATCGCCGAACTGCCGCGATACGCTGTCCCACTCGGCGTCTTCCATGCTTTGGGGAACGCTCAATGCTTGCGCGGGCGGTGTTTTTCCTTGGAGGAGCATCCGCATAGAATCTTGCGCTACATTTTCATCTTCGCCCAAAAACTGCTGGTCAAAACTGAATGCGGGTTGCGCAGCATAAAGGGATTTTTTGGTGTCGTAATAACGCTGGAGCTCGGCGTCGGTTGGTTCCATGTTCTGGATTTCAGCGGTCGCCAGAAACTCCATTTTGGCGCGCAAACGACGTCGGATAATCGGGTCGTCCACGTCAAGCCCAAGCCGCATAGCCTCGCGAACGTACACTTCTTCTTTGATATAATCGCGGATCAGGCTGTCGAGTTGCTGCGCGCTCGGCGGGCGCTGCCACGTCTGCTCCCATTGGGATGCAAGCCGCGCGACCTCCTCTTCGTTGATCGTAATGCTTCGGTCCAGACTGTCGGAGGAACCGAACTGGCTCATCAGCACGAACAGAACTGAACCTGCGGCCAAAAAATGTACCAGCGGCTCTCGAATGAAACGGCGCACCTTAATATCCTTCATAAAATAGCGACCCCCCGACCTGGGCGTTCAACCATGATCAATGGCGAATTACCATAAGGCGTTTTATAGTCGGCAGAAATAGCTGCACGGACTTTATCGACGCGGGCCGCTGGCATGACCGCGACACAGGCGCCACCAAAGCCGCCACCTGTCATCCGTGCGCCGCCCACGGGACCAATCGCGCGTTGCAACAGCGCGACCAGTTCATCGATGGCGGGAACGGTGATTTCGAAATCGTCGCGCATCGATGCATGGCTTTGCGCCATCAGCGCCCCAAGCGTGGTCAGGTCGTTTTTCGCAAGCGCGCCCGCTGCATCCAAAGTCCTTTGGTTCTCAGTAATCACATGGCGTGCCCGTGACGTCGTGACGTCATCAAGTCCCGCCGCCGCAAGCATATCGAGGTTCGCATCGCGCAGCGCGGCGACACCCATCGCTTTGGCGGCTGCCTCACATTGGCGGCGGCGTTCGTTATAGTGCCCGTCGACCAGCCCACGTGTGACGCCCGAATGCACAATCATGATAGCCAGGTCATCGGGCACGGGGGCATCGGTCAGTGCAAGGCTTCGGCAATCGATCAAGAGCGCATGGCCCGCTTTGCCTTGGGCGGAAATAAGCTGGTCCATGATGCCGCATTTGGTGCCCACAAAGTCGCATTCCGCACTTTGCGCGATTTGCGCGAGGCGCGTGCGGTCTATCTCGATATTGGCCAAGGCGAGCATGGCTTTGC
>NZ_JBILOS010000108.1:0-6426 GCF_044374345.1 Sphingorhabdus sp.
TGCGCATGGTTTCGCGAGGCCATCACTTCGTGAAGACCGGTCAGTATGTTGCGGGCGGAACGGGTAGCGCTTTCCATATGCCCCATCTAGCAGAGACACAAAAGGCAAGCGATACCCCGCTTGAAATTATTCGTAGTCAGCCAGTTGCGGCCGATTCCTGCATAAGTACGTCCTTAAGATGCAATTTCTGCTTCTTAAGGCTCAGAATGATGCCGGTGTCAGGAAAAGGTCTATGTTCTTCGCGCTGCAACTTTTGTTCAAGATCAGCATGTTTGCTGCGAAGTGCGGACAGATGATTATTATTCACATCATTCTCCTTCAGCGTAAGACTCGGTGGTCCAACAGCCAAAGTAAATCACGAAACATGGCGCGAGTCTCGCGATAATTTTGCGTTTGGCGTGCAACAGAAACATGCGCCTGCAATCATGCCCGCTTTTAACGATGACTTGTTTGCATGACTCTGGTTAGAAGGGGGAATGAACGACGACGGCTACCAGCAGCAGCTGGAACAACTGAAGATTGAACATCGCGACTTGGATGATGCCATTACGGCGCTGACCATGCAGCCGGTCGTTGATCAGCTTCAGATTGCACGTCTGAAAAAGAAGAAGCTGATATTGAAAGACCGAATCATGCGGCTTGAAGATCAGCTTGTGCCAGACATCATTGCCTGATCTGTTCCCGTCTCGAACGTTTACAATTGCGCGATGATTGTTTCATACCGGCACACTCGCAATATGTTGCCGCGATGGGATTGTTTGCACTAACATCGGGGCATATGCCGTGCCATAAAGGCGCATGCGCGACGCACAACTCGAACTAACCCCTTTATTAGTGGATTCTCTTTACACAGAAGCGATGCTGCTGGCCGATGAAGCGCGCGCCTGTTTTGATCGCAGTTTTGATGCGGGGCATTTGTCTCCGGAGATTTCGGTCGCTTTTTCCTGCGAGTCTCTCAAGGTCACCACACGCCTGATGCACAGCATTGCGTGGTTGTTAAATCAAAAGGCATTGCGGGCTGGCGAAATAACCGAGAGCGAAGCGCGAAACGAAACCAACAATCTGGGCTATGCGCCGGCCAGTGATGGGCCGCTGGTGTTGCAATTCCCACCAGAGGCGCAAGCGCTGATCGGCGCGAGCGAAGAATTATATGACCGGCTTCAACGGCTCAGCGAGAAAATGCGCGCCCCTGTTCCGCAGGCGTCGGAACCAGTTGCGATGCGCGACCGTTTGCGCGCCTCGTTTTAAGCGTCGAACTGCAGGCTGGCCAAACGCGAATATAGGCCGCCTGCCGCGCTGAGTGTCGCGTGGTCGCCCTCTTCAACTATCTGGCCTTGGTCCATCACAATGATGCGGTCGGCCGAACGTACAGTCGCGAGGCGGTGGGCAATGACGATCGTCGTGCGACCAACCATGAGGCGTTCAAGCGCGTCCTGAACAAGGCGTTCGCTTTCGGCATCCAAGGCACTGGTTGCTTCGTCGAGCAACAGAATTGGAGCATCGCGCAGCAGAGCGCGCGCAATCGCAAGACGCTGCCGCTGGCCACCAGATAGGCGCGCACCGCTTTCGCCCAAAAACGTGTCCAACCCGTCCGGCAAAGCGCGCAGGAACTCCGCGGCATTCGCTTGCTCTGCTGCTGCCCAAATGGCGGCATCGTCCGCCAGCCAATGACCGTAGCGCAAATTGTCCCGTGCGGAGGCCGCGAATAAAACGGTGTCTTGCGGAACCAGGGCGATGCGCTGGCGGAATTCGGCTGGATCTGCACTGGTCAGCGCCACGCCATCAATGCGGACAGTGCCGGCCTCAGGGTCGTAAAAACGTTCAGCAAGCTGAAACAAAGTCGACTTGCCGGCACCTGATGGCCCGACGACCGCGACTGTCTCACCAGGGGAAACCTTCAGGCTGAAATCGTCAAGCGCAGTAATTTCGGGTCGGGTCGGATAGCGGAACCGGACATGCTGAAACTCCAGCTGACCGCGCGCTGGTGGCATGATCACCGGGCTGGCGGGCGCCGCAATTTCGGGTACTTCATGCAGCAATTCTGCCAAACGCGAAGCCGCGCCGGATGCCCGCACAAGGTCCCCATATACTTCAGTCAATGCGCCGAAGGATCCGGCGACAAGTCCGCCATAGAGCACTACAGAGAACAATGTTCCGGGGGTTATAATGCCTTCGTTGACTTGGTCCGTACCTTCCCACACCAGCAGCGTGATGCCGCCAAAAACGAGGGCCATGACCAACGCTGTCAGGAACGCGCGTATCCGTATACGATTTTTCGCGGCGGCAAATGTGCCCTCGACGGCATCTGCAAATCTGACGCCCTCACGCGTTTCTTGACCAAATGCCTGAACGATTTTGATTGCGCCAAGGGCTTCCGAAATGATGGTGCCGACGCTGGCGACATTATCCTGACTGGTGCGCGATGCCTTTTCTAACCGCCGACCGAGAAAGACGATTGGCAGTACAACAACCGGAATGCCCGCCAAAAGCCAAATGGTCAGACTTGGGGCCAAGCCAAAAAGCAATGTCACGCCGCCGATGCCGATAAAGATATTCCGCAACGCAACCGACACTGTGGTGCCAACAATCTGTTCGATAATCGCCGTATCTGCGGTCATCCGGCTCGCGATTTCGCCGGGCCTATTCTCTTCAAAAAAGCGTGGTGCAAGCCGCAGCAAGTTGCTTTGAACGGCAACGCGGATGTCGCCGACGACGCGTTCGCCCAACCAGCTGACAAAGTAAAAACGGAATGCGGTCGAAACACCAATGATGACGACAATGCCCAGCAACAGATAAAAATATGGCGCGGGGTCTCCGCCATTTTTCGCAAAGCCCTCATCAATAATCAGCCGCAGGCCATAAGGGATAGCCAGTGTCGATGATGCTGCAGCTATGAGCGCGAGAAGCGCATATGCAATTTGTCGTGGGTATTTGATCGTAAAATGCCCGATCATCCGCAAGCTGCCGAAATTAGGCTTTTGCTTTACGGCAGGCGCCTCAATGGCGTCGGGTGCAGGCGTTGTTGGAATTTCGGAAGTTTCGTTCGTCATTCGGTCCGCCTAGCAGTGCGCCGAAGCGGGAACAATGCGCGACAGATGATGCCGATGCCTTTTTCTATGGTGCAATGCACAATAAACGCTTATGGATTCCACAAGAACGCCCTGTTTTTCTGGGCCGAAAGACGGAAATCTAAGGATTGCAGATGCTTTATACCGCTTATGATATGCAACGGAGCTGGTTAGCAGGTGCGGGAAAAATTGCACAGGCGCAGGCAGATATGCTCAAGAATTTCACTGGGCCATTTACTGTGGGCGGTCTTGCCCCCATCGCGGCGTCGGCATTGGATGTTTTTGCCCATTCGGTTTTGCCGCGCGGAAAGCCAGCATTCGGATTGGACAGCGTTACTGTCGATGGCAAGACGATGCCTGTTCAAGAAGAAAATCTGGCGCGCAAGCCCTTTGGGCAGTTGAAGCGGTTCGTTTATGAAGGCAGCAGCGCGAAGCCACGGTTGCTCATTTGCGCGCCGATGTCCGGCCATTTCGCGACGCTGTTGCGCGGCACGGTCGAACGCATGATCCCAACGCATGATGTCTATATCACCGATTGGAAAGATGCGCGCGATGTGCCGTTGACCGGCGGCGGTTTCGATCTGGAAACCTACATCGATTATCTCATCGAATGGCTTGAATTCATCGGCCCCGATGCCGGCGGACGCGGTGCCCATATGTTGGCGGTATGTCAGCCCTCTGTTCCCGCTTATGCCGCTGCAGCGGTGATGAGCGCGAAGGACCACCCGTTGCGGCCACGCACCTTGACGATGATGGGCGGTCCGATTGACACCCGCGAAGCGCCAACGGCGGTAAACGACCACGCCACACGCCGCCCGCATGAATGGTTCGTACAAAATGTCATTGCGACCGTCCCGCCATATTATAAAGGGTCGGGACGCCGGGTATATCCCGGTTTTCTGCAGCTTTCGGGCTTTATGTCGATGAATCTGGGCAACCATATGGTCAGCCATTGGTCGATGTTCTCCGACCTCGTCAAAGGCGACGGCGAAAGCGCGGATCGGCATAAAGAATTTTACGACGAATATCGCTCCGTCTGCGACATGACGGCCGAATTCTATCTGCAGACCGTAGATACCGTATTCCAGCGTCATTTGTTGCCCAAGGGCGAATTCAACTATCGCGGTAAGCTTGTTGATCCCGGTGCGATTAAGGACATCGGTCTGCTGGCGATTGAAGGTGAGCGGGACGACATTAGCGGCCTTGGGCAAACCAAAGCGGCACTCAACATTGCGATCGCTTTGCCTGATGCGCTCAAAAAATATCATATGGCGCCTGAAGTTGGCCATTATGGCATCTTCAACGGCAGCAAATGGCGCGAAAAAATTGCACCGGTCGTCGAAGACTGGATTGTCAGCCACAATGGCTAGGGCCATTGGTGCCATGTTGCGTTTATGACATTGCACATCACTGCCACCGTTGAACGCTGGCCCGTCGATGGGCAGTTTATCATCGCGCGCGGTGCTGCCCATATTTGCCGATGAAAGCTGCCATGTTGCGGCGGACGTTGCGGGCCGTCATCCTTCCACTTCGTCACCCTGAAACACGTTCAGGGTGACGAAGTGGGGAATGTTTACCTCTGCGTCCTCTGCGCCTCTGCGCGAGTCCGTTTTGCACGCAGAGGGTATGCACATGCGGCAATGAAGGTGACAGGAATGAAGGAGAATTCCTTGCACTGAACAAAATGGCCTCAAACCGTGAAGGTGAGATTTATGCGTTCACGGCCCAATAGAGGTTTTAAGCTTTATAACGCGTCGAGATACTCGATATCGGGCGCACCCGCGAGACAGGGCGCCAGCTTTGGGCCAGCGGCCTTGAAATAGTCGCTGGCGCCATGTGCGGTGAGCGCGTCTTGATCGACATATTGCTCGAGCACTTTGTAAACCTGCGGGTTCGACCGTGACCGGGTCAACGTATAAAATACGTTCCCCGGTTCATTGGCGCGAACGGCAGCCGCAAGCTCTGCAAACACAGCCTCAAAGGCTTCGTTTTTGCCGTCGGCGACGGTTAAAGTTGCGATGACACCAATAGCTGACATGCGGCTGCTCCGTTTCGTTCTTAGAAGATTTCAAAAAGGCCGGCTGCGCCCATGCCGCCGCCAACGCACATCGTGACGACGCCATATTTCGCACCGCGACGCTTGCCTTCGATCAATGTATGGCCGACGCAACGTGCGCCCGTCATACCATATGGGTGACCGATGGAGATTGATCCGCCATTGACGTTTAGCAACTCGTTTGGAATGCCAAGCTTGTCGCGGCAGTACAGAACTTGCACAGCAAAGGCTTCGTTCAATTCCCAAATGCCGATGTCGTCCATCTTCAGACCAAAGCGCTGCAGCAATTTTGGAATTGCGAACACGGGACCAATGCCCATTTCGTCTGGCTCTGTGCCTGCAACGGCCATGCCGACATAACGACCAAGCGGGTTCAGACCCTTTTTCTCGGCAACCTTGGCTTCCATCAAAATGGACGCCGAAGAACCGTCGGACAACTGGCTGGCGTTACCGGCCGTGATGGTCATGTCTGGACCAAGTACGGGCTGCAGCGATTGCAAACCTGCGAGCTGCGTATCGGCGCGATTGCCTTCGTCCTTGGCAATGGTGACTTCTTTCTGGCTGACTTCGCCCGTTTCCTTGTTCACGACATTCATCATCGTGGTTACGGGAACGATTTCGGCATCGAAATAACCGGCTGCTTGACCAGCGGCGGTGCGCTGCTGCGATTGCAGGGCATATTCGTCCATCGCATCGCGGCTGATGTTATAACGCGTTGCTACGACTTCAGCGGTTTGAAGCATCGGCATGTAAATCGAATTGTGCATGGCAACCAATGCAGGGTCGGGCTGAACGCGCATTTCCTTGGTTTGCACCAATGAGATGGATTCTTGACCACCAGCTGCCATCACGTCGACATTGTCGACGATGATTTGCTTGGCTGCCGTTGCGATGGACATCAGGCCTGACGAACATTGGCGATCCATGGTCATGCCCGAAACAGAAATCGGCAGGCCAGCGCGCAACGCAACCTGACGTGCAAGATTTCCGCCCTGCGTGCCTTGCTGAAGCGCCGAGCCCCAAAGGACGTCATCAATTTCGCCGCCTTCAATGCCGGCACGCTCCACAGCGGCCTTCAACGCATAGCTGCCGAGCGTTGGCCCGAGCGTTGCGTTAAATCCGCCGCGATAGGCTTTGCCAATGGCGGTACGGGCGGTTGATACGATTACTGCGTCACGCATGGTAATGGTTCCTTGAATTGAAAATTATACGAAAAACTGGCTGATCCATTCAGCCTGAAGTGCTGGTTTGTCTTCACCCTCAATCTCGACGGTGAACTCAAGCGTCTGCTGCCATTGGCCA
>NZ_JBILOS010000032.1:0-22091 GCF_044374345.1 Sphingorhabdus sp.
GGCAGTTACGGACATACACATTTCCTGTTGGCTAAGTTGCGCGGTGACTAGCAGAAACTAGCCGGGATTCCAGACACAAAAAAAGCGCCGTAAAAGGCGCCTTCCTTGTTGCGGGTCGCAGACGCTTATTTCGCGCCGTCACGTTCCTGCTGCTTGCGCTCCATCTTGCGGGCACGACGAACAGCAGCGGCCTTTTCACGCGCACGCTTTTCCGACGGCTTTTCAAAATGACGACGCAGCTTCATTTCGCGATACACGCCTTCACGCTGCAGCTTCTTCTTAAGCGCGCGTAGGGCTTGATCAACATTATTGTCGCGAACCATGATCTGCATAAAAAACTCAACTCCGCATCGAATCGGCAAAATGGCTTAAAACGGCCACTTTGAAAGGCTAAAAACGAAAATCGCCGCGTTCACAGGCGGCGTGTTGAGGTGGCCCCTAACTAGGTCGCCCCCAAATATCAAGCGAAAATGGCGCTTTTAAGCATGAGGATGGAGAAATCCCTCGGCCTTTTTGCTGCGGCCAACCCCTTGCCCTTGTGCAATGTTCGTTTCATAAAGCAACGCAACGAATGAGCAGGAGAGTGCGCATGGCAACCCAATTGAAGTCTAACAGCAAATATAGCGAAGCCGAATGGACCGCGCGTCAGGAGCTTGCTGCCTGCTATCGGATATTTTCGATGTTCGGTTGGGACGAGTTGATTTTCAACCACATCACCGTGAAAGTGCCTGACGAAGACGGTGCGTTTCTGATCAACCCTTATGGCATGCACTTCGGTGAAATCACTGCGTCGAGCCTGATCAAGATCGACATTGATGGCAACAAGATCGATGCCGATAACCCATGGCACGTCAATAAGGCGGGCTTCGTCCAGCATAGCCTGTTCCATCGCACTTTGCCCGATGCCCATGCCATTATTCACACCCACACAACTGCCACCGTTGCCGTGTGCAGCCTTGAGGGCGGATTACAGCCAGTCAATTTCTACGCCTGCAACTTCATGGGCCAGCTGGCTTACCATGATTTCGAAGGCGTGACCGTGCGTGAGGAAGAAGGCACGCGATTGGTCCAAAATCTCGGCGATAAGCGGATATTGATGCTGAAAAATCACGGGCCCGTCGTGATGGGCAAGACATTGCCGGATGCATTTGTGCGGTATTGGGCGCTACAGCGGGCGTGCGAGCAACAGATTGCAACAATGCAAATGGGCAAACCAATCACGGTGCCGCCTGAAGTCATCGCGGTGCACCAGCGTGACCTGTATATGGCATCACCCCCAGGCGGTTCGGGCCGCGTTGAATTTGACGCAATGGTGCGCAAGGTTGACCAGATCGATAAAAGCTGGCGGGATTAAACACTCCGCTGCAACACCTTCAGCGTGCGTATAATGGGGCTGCATGACCAAATTCACCGTCAATGATCGCCCGGTCCAGTATAAAATGGATCCGCAAACGCCTCTTTTGTGGGCTTTGCGTGATGCGTCTAATTTGACTGGAACCAAATATGGTTGCGGCAATGGCGATTGCGGCGCGTGCATTGTGGAAGTCGACGGGGAGGCGATACGGTCTTGCCTGGTCACGATTGCCGAAGCCGAAGGACGTTTCGTCACGACGATCGAAGGCCTCAGCCGTGACCGCAGCCATCCGCTGCAACAGGCGTTTGTCGCCAGCAATGTGCCGCAATGCGGCTTTTGCATTCCGGGTATCATCATGGCGGGCGCGGTGTTGCTTAAGAAAAGCAGCAACCCAACCGATGAAGAAATAGACGCGGCCATCACGAACTTGTGCCGTTGCGGCGTGTATCCACGCCTGCGCGACGCTATCAAACGGGCCGGACGCGTTATGCGCGGCGAAGAGCGTATTGCGGCTGCGCCACCGCCGGGCATTACACCTGAAGATGCCGCGCGGGCGGTTCCTGCGCTGACGGTTACCGATTAAGTTTAACCCTGCAGCTCAATATCCCAATACAACCAGTCATGCCATGTTTCGTGCAGATGGTTTGGCGGGAAAGCACGGCCCCTGTCTTGCAATTGCCAGCTGGTGGGGCGGATCGCGGCCATGTTCAGCTGCATATGCGCTTGCTTTGGTGTGCGGCCACCTTTTTTCAGGTTGCAGTGCAGGCATGCCGTTGTGACATTTTCCCAGCTCGTGATGCCGCCCAAACGGCGCGGAACGATATGGTCAAAGGTTAGATTGTCGCCCGATCCGCAATATTGGCACTCAAACTTGTCACGCAGGAATAGGTTGAATCGGGTGAATGCCGGATATTCCGATGGCTTCACATATTGGCGCAGCGCGATAACCGACGGGATTTTCATGTCCAGTCTTGGGCTATGGACATGCCGATCATAGTTGGAAACGATGTCGACCTTGTCGAGGAACACCGCCTTAATGGCGGCTTGCCACGGCCATAGGCTCAATGGATAATAGCTCAACGGCGTGTAATCGGCGTTGAGCACCAATGCCGGGCAGTTCTCCGGGTGCCTTGCGCGGCCCGCTGCTTCGAAAGTTCCGGTATGCAACATAAGTCGAACCCTACTCCCTTTATGTCATACATGCTTTAAGCGTAACAACGTTACAGCAATCTGACAGTCATCAACCTATTTGCACATATGGTGACGTCAAGAGGGCAAAGGCACCGGATATAGTATTTTTTGGGGATATGTTTTTTGCGTGCGAATGACTTTTTGAAGCAATATCTGCCTGCGCTGCCGCAATGTGATGGCGCAGTGGTGACGCGGTTCGCGCCGAGTCCCAATGGGCGACTGCATCTGGGGCATGCCTTTTCGGCATTATGCGCGCATGATTTTGCGCGCTCGCTGGGTGGTCAGTTCCACCTGCGGATTGAAGATATTGACGGAACACGAAGCCGTGCGGAGCATGTTGCGGCGATACTGTCGGATATGGACTGGCTTGGGCTTCATCATGACGGCGCTGTGCAATTTCAATCGCAGAACATTGCAAGATATGAAGCGGCGCGGGATCGGTTGATCGCGGACGGGCTATTATACCGCTGCGTCTGTACACGAAGCGATATTGCCAATGCGCTTAAGCACAAGCCGGTGCCGCATGGTCCGGATGGCCCCCATTATCCCGGAACGTGCCGGGACAGCGACATTGACCCTTCCGTACCGCACAGCTTGCGGATTGATATGGCCAAAGCGGCGGCGCGGGCAGGGCTGTTACGTTGGATGGATTTGGCGGCTGGACCGCAATTTGCTGACCCAATGGCATTTGGCGATGTTGTTCTATGGCGCAAAGATGCGCCGGCATCATACCATCTGGCCGCAACCATCGACGATGCTGCCGATGGCGTGTCGCATGTCGTGCGTGGCCAAGACCTTTTCCGATATACCGCCATTCACAGGCTGTTGCAGAAACTGCTGGATTTGCCGGAACCCATATATTGGCACCATCCGCTGTTGGTGGACGCGAGCGGTGAAAAGCTGGCGAAGAGCAAATCCTCACCTGCGCTGTCGGACCGGCGGTTGGCGGGTGAATGCGGCGATGGACTTATTAATAATTTGCGTCAGGGCACGCTACCGCTTGGAATCTCGCTATCTCATGCCTAAATAGACGCAGCGGGGTATTGGCCCCGGACAAGGATTTCTCCCGATGACTATTTTGTTGGTTCTCCTCACCATTGGCGCGGCTGGTGCCGTGGCATTTGCACTTATCCGTGGCCTTCATGCGTTCGCTAACTTGCGACCAGCAGATGTTGACGAGGCTGGGCTTCCCAAATCGCTCACCGTACAGAACAAGATGATGTTTGCCCGCGTCAAATGGCAGGCCATTACTATCGGTTTGCTTGCTGTGCTCGTCGTGGTCGCCGGCTCGCAATAAGCGGGCGGCATCAGACATGGTCAAGCTCAACAAGATTTACACACGCACCGGTGATGACGGGACCACTGGCCTTGTAGATGGCTCGCGCGTGTCCAAGACCAACGCGCGCTTACACGCCATTGGCGAAGTTGATGAAACCAACAGCGCGCTTGGTGTGGCGCTTCAGGCACTGACAGCGGATGAGGGCGAAACGCCTTTGGTCGCTGAGTTGCGGCGGATCCAGAATGACCTGTTTGATCTGGGTGCCGATATCGCAACGCCCGGCGAAAGCTTTGAACCATCGCCGATGGAATTGCGGATTGTGTCATCCCAAGTTGAATGGCTTGAGGCAGCGATTGATAACGCCAACGAACAGCTTCCGCCGTTGACCAGTTTCATTTTGCCCGGCGGCAGCGTGGCAGCAGCGCATATGCATATGGCACGCGCCATTTCACGTCGTGCCGAACGGGCATTGGTTGCGGCATCGCTGGATGTTTCGATAAATCCGCAAGCGTTGAACTACATCAACCGCCTGTCAGACTATCTATTCGTGTTGTGCCGCCTCATCAATTCGACGCGCGGTGGTGATATTATGTGGGTGCCGGGCGCATCGCGGTGAACGCGAAGGGGTTGCGTTGATTTGTAGCCCTAACGCTTACGGCCACATGGCCCAAGCGCATCGATAACAAATTTATAGTCAGCTTGCGCGCGCGCAGCGTCTTGATCGCCCGTTGTTTCGATGCGGTCGGTTGGAAGGCTGCGCGGTAGGCCACAGGCTAGGCGATACCATAGCAATGTGAATCGTTCCGGCGCTGTCGCAGATGAATCAATGACTTCAGCTGTCGATACTGCCCACTGCTTTTGCTCATTCGGCCGACTAAGAACCGTAAGGGACACTGGTTGGTCCTTTTCGGTCTTCAGGAAAATCTGTGTCTCGCCTTCGCCGAGCACCGTTCCAGGGCTATGGAAAGCACTGGCGACACCTATGATGCGTTGCGGTGCATCACGCAGGACAGCCTCTTGTGTAATGCGGCGGACCAAAGCATCATTTGCCGGGCTGAAATTTGCGAGCGCGTTGGGGCGCGACAAACGGATTTCGCCCGTTCGGCCCGCAACGGGGCTGCCAAATAGGAACAACCGCTGTTTTTTCAATTTGGGCACTTTGCCCTTCGCATCCTTGGGCACATCCAGCACAAAGCGGACGCGGTCGGCGATGCCGCCTTCACCGCGAATCAATGCCATGACGTCCGCTTCGATCAGCATGCGTTGTAGAGATGTGGGCATGCCCAAGGCTTGTTCCGGGGCAACTTTAGCAGCTTTACGGACAGTAACATCAATGATCAGAGGCGATATGACGACCAAATCGGCAATATCCGAATAACTTGCCGATTCTGCTTCAATGGCGAGTGCAGGGGGCAGCGTGGCCACGGGTTGGGCAGATGCGGCATTGCCCAAACCCATAAAAAATAAGCATAAAATCACTTTCGCTTGCGAAATTCGCATGAAACAACCCTTCCTGAAGCCGACATCTATCGCCGTTTTTAAGTGTATCACATCGTGGCATAATGTGAACCTGTCCATGAATTGCGTCTGAATCGCAGAATCCGGATTGCTTGGCCTGTGAGGGTTGGCTAATGCGTCGATGAATCGAGTAAAAAAAAAGATAGATTTCGATATCGCGAGGGTACTTTGGGGCACGGTAAAATGTGCGTCCTTAGTGTACTATTTTGTTTTGAAGGTAGGAGAGTTGTTTCCGCATGGCATATGCTGATCAAGATGGGATGAGCACAAACCGTTTGGTTTCTGTCGTCATTGTACTCCTTCTTCACGCTTTCCTCGGTTATGCCTTGGTGACTGGCCTCGCATATGATGCGGTCGTCTCGATCAAGGAAAAGATGACCGTGGTCGACGTGAAAGAAGAAGAACCACCCGAAGAAGAAGAACCACCACCAGAGCCAGAGAAGCAAATCGAGCCTCCGGTCGTTTCGCCTCCGCCAATGGTGGTTACGGTGACGCCGCCGCCAACGGTTCGAACGGTTGATACGCCGCCGCCTGCGGCTCCAATCGTGCCGACAGCAGCGCCACCAGCGCCCCCACCGCCGCCAGCAGGTCCTACTGCTGAAGCGAGACCGCGGGGCAATCCAGGCAACTGGGCAAACACGAACGACTATCCGTCGCGTGCCTTGCAACAGGAGCGTGAAGGAACCACTGGCTTCCGCGTTACTATCGGCATCGATGGCCGTGTCATTGATTGCCAAGTTACGCAGTCAAGCGGCCATGCGGATCTCGATGCGGCAACCTGCTCCAACGTGAAGCGTCGTGCGCGCTTTGAACCCGCCGTTCGTAACGGCGAAAAGGTTGAAGGTTCCTATTCAAACCGTGTCCGGTGGCAGATACCGAAATAAATTTCTGACCCGGGAAATGGGGGAGCCTTGGTTCCGGGTCTTCTTTACCAGATAGTTCTATTTTTTGAGAGGTAGTTAAAATGTCGATTTTGTTTCTGACTGCGGCCGGCGCCGCCAACCCAGATGTGGCCGCACAATTCGGTCTTATCCCTGCGCTTAACGAAGGCGGACCGATTTCATGGTCGATTTTCATCGTCATGGTCATCATGTCTATCTTCTCTTTCTACATCATGTTCACGAAGCTTTTTGAACAGCAGAAAGTTATGAACCAGTATAAAGAGGTCCGTGCACAATTCTGGCGCGCTGCGACGCTTGAAGAAGGCGCTGCAAAGCTCGATAAGAACAGTGCATATCGCCAAGTCGTTGATGATGGCATTGCGGCGCAAAAGCAGCATGGCCTTTTGACCGACCCTATCGAAGCACATGATTGGCTGCACGGCGCAATGGCCCGTTCGGAAGATTCCATCAACAACAAGCTCGCGGGCGGTCTTCCGTTCCTCGCAACGGTTGGTGCAACGGCTCCATTCGTTGGTCTGCTCGGTACGGTTATCGGCATCTACTCGGCGCTGATCAAAATCGGTATCGCTGGTCAGGCTGACATCGGCAAGATCGCTGGTCCAGTTGGTGAAGCACTGATCATGACCGCAATTGGTCTGTTCGTTGCTGTTCCTGCTGTTCTTGCGTACAACTGGCTTCAGGCACGTAACAAGACAATCGCACGTAGCCTTTCGACCTTCTCGAACGATGTACTTGGTTACATCTCTTCGGGCGGCCGCGTTAAGCCTGCTGTTCCTGCCGCTGCTCCAGCTGGTAAGCCAGCACCTGCTGCAGCTAAGAAGTAATATTGGGTTAGGGCCGCGTTTCGGCGCGGCCCATACGTCAGCAATCGCTGGCGCTCCATTTTTGACCCAATTTATTTAGAGAGGATTGGCCAATGGCAATCAGTTCAGGAGGCGGCGGCAATGATACGCCAATGTCTGACATCAACACGACGCCGCTCGTCGACGTCATGCTGGTGCTCCTCATCGTATTCCTCATCGCAATTCCTGTCGCTATCCAGACAGTGAAGATGGACCTTCCGATCATCAAGTTCGAACCAACAAAAGCAAAGCGTGAAAACGTTCTTTTGTCGGTGACAACAACCGATGTCGGTGGTCGTGATCCCGGTGACCCGGCTTATGAAGGTGCAAACCCGAATGGCGAGTGCCGTATTTACTGGAACGTAACGCCTGTTGATTCAACCGAGTTGGTGGATCGCGCGGCGAAGCATTTGAAGGCAGAATTTGAAAAGCTCGGTGGCCCAGAAGCCGCCGCCGCTGGTCTGATCGAGCCTGATATGCTGCCAGAGGCGCACATTCGTGGTGATATCAACACACCTTATCGTTGCATCGGTGGTGCAATTTACACCATGCAGATGGCCGGTTTTGCGCGTGTTGGCTTCATTTCATCGCCGTTCGAAACTGCGAACGTGCAGTAAGTAATTTAAGGAGCAATCATCATGGCAATGAGTGGCGGTAACGATGATGGCCAGCCGATGATGGAAATGAACACAACGCCGTTAATCGACGTTATGCTCGTTCTCCTCATCATGCTGATGATCACCATCCCCCCGGTTTCGCACGCCGTAAACATCGACCTTCCGGTCAATGATCCAAATGCGCCACCACCGGAAGTTCCGATCGATCCTGTTATCAACAAGATCATCATTCTTCCGAACAGCGCAATTCAGTGGAACGGCACGCCGGTTTCGATTCAGCAGATGGAGCAGTATCTGGTCCGGACCACGTCAATGAATCCGGAGCCCGAGCTTCAGTTCCAACCAGCCCCAACGGCGCCATATGACACCGTTGATAAGGCCCTGGTTTCTGTAAAGCGTAGCGGCATCTCCAAATTCGGTTTTGTCGGCAACGAACAATATCGCGTCTTTGGCAAGGCTGCGCGTGAGGGCCGGTAGTTACCGAACCTTCCGTTAATACGACATTTAAAAAGGCGGTGCAGAAATGCGCCGCCTTTTTTGTGTCTTGCTGGCCCGTCAAATGGTGCGCGTATAAGCTGAACTCAACGCTGCTCGTCATCCTGAAACATGTTCAGGATGACGACTGCTCAGATATGTAAACTGCAGCTCCCAATCACATCGGTTTTTTGCGCGACAGCCGGCTCATCAGGATTGCTGCGCGCTTTGCCTGCCGTTTGATGCTGGCAAGGTCGACTGTCTCCCCGGGGGCGTGATCGCCTTTGCTATAGACGCCAAGGCCGACGAGGCCGTCGACATCATTGGCAACGAAGCTGATGTCGCCTGCACCGCGCTTCAACGGGTCGAGCGGCGGTTGGGCATCCAGTCCCAGATCCTGGTTCACAAGATTAAGTTGCGCCAATAACGCCTTGTTGCCCTCCGTCGGTGCCATGGCGGGATAACCACCTGGGTCAAAGCTAATCTTGGCACTGGTCTTTGGCGCAGATGCCGAAACGATGGCCTGCATCTTCTGCCGGACCCGCGCGCTTTGGTCTTCGGATAAAGTCCGGAAGTCACCGCGTGCGATGGCTATGCCGGGAATGATGTTGGTTTTCCCCTTGGCACTTGCGCGGACGCCGTCATTATCAAACGTTGCCTCTTGCCCCGCCGCAATTAAGCCGACGTTGAATGTCAGATTTGGTTCAGGCAGCTCTGTGCGGAATTGATGGATGATGCGCGCCAGTTCAAACGCTGCGCCATCGCCATAAGTGGAATCAAAGATCAGCGAGCTATGCCCGGTGACGCCTGAAACCTCCAACTTCCAACTGTTCGACGACCGGCGCGCGATAACGCCCATGTCCTTGCCATCCTCAATCGACAGTCCTTCGAAATCGAGTGCGACATCCGCAGTCTTACCGGCAGCAATCAAAGGTGCGCGGGTAATCTCGATTGGATCGCCCGCATCCTCTTCATCACCTGTCAGATGTATTTCGATATGCGCGTCCTTCAACGTACCTGCTGCTTGCATGGCGCGCAAAGCCGACACGATCACGACCATGCCGCCCTTGTCGTCACCTGCGCCCGGGCCGACGGCTTCATCGCCGTTGCGGACGAATTTCTGGAAGGGGCTATCGGCTTCAAAAACGGTGTCGAGATGCGCAATCAGTAAAAGCTTCTTTGTGCCCTTCTTGCCGGTCTTTGTTGCTACCAGGTGCCCTGCGCGTCCAGCCTTGGCCATATCCAGCCATGCCACCTTGAAGCCAAGCGGCTCTAGTTCAGCGCGCATAATATCGCCGACGGTTTTGACGCCTGCGAAGTTCATCGTTCCCGAATTCTGGTTTACCATCCGCTCAAGCAAGGCAACCGATCGTTCATATTCCGCGTCAACAGTTGCGGCCATTTTGGCTTCCGTTTGTGAAAGCTGGGCAAAGGCCGGCGTTGAAAGCGCCAAGAGCGCAACGCTGCTCATCAAAGACAGGGCTTGGAAATTCATGACATACTCCTGAAAACTACAGCCATGATGTGCCGCGCTTTGTGCGTTCGGGCAAGGGCGTTGATGCGGAGCTTATGCGGCCTGCTTTTTCGTGAGGATGTGCTCAAGGATGAAATGCGGCACCGTCAGCGTTGATATTAGAATGAATGCAGACCGGACGATCCCCATATCCGATGGAACGTTGCCTTGGTACAGGAACATCAAGACGCCTAGCCCCAATGAAAGCGCGGACACGGCAGCTACAATCGCTGCTTTTTTGAATTTCGAAATGCCACCCGTTTCACGCAGCGCGTCCGCCATATGTCGCGGCGAGTGCAGCCCGCAAAAGAAAACGGCAAATGCCACGAGCGGCGGCAGGAACAGGGCGGCTGTGATGCAGGCCAGCACTTCAAGCGCGCTTTGCGTGTCATCATGCCGGAACGCCCAATAAGCAAAGACAAGGCTGCCCAGCGCCGCCGGAACTGATGTCGCGCCAAGCAGAGCGGCGATCATTGCGCCGTTTTGGCTTCCCGTTAGCGCGGCAAATATCATCGCGACATCGTCGGGGCTGGCCAGCGCAGGCAAGGCGACCAATGCCCACCCAACCATCATGGCCAGAAACGGATCAACGCCGCCACGCCAATCGCGGCTGAAATGGACTATAGAAATGAGCAGGAATGCAATGAGCGCAAGCTCCGGAAGCTGTAGCCATAAGACGACCATAGCGGCGGCGCATCCCAGATAGCTGCCGATAATCTTGGTCCTACCGGCCCGACCGTTTTGCCCGAAATGGGCAGCAGCGATTTCGATATCCAGCGTGCCGTGGGGGATGCCTGCAAGCACGATAGCCAGAGCAGCCACCATATTGGCCTCAACGCTGTCCATGCCGCCCAGAAGGCGGTCCAGGGCAATCAGCAGCAACGTTGCTGCCGGTAACGCAAACAGGCGCAACATTTTGGACAATGTCGCGCCTGCAGAATGCGGATATAAAATAATATTCATACAGGAATGTACGCCGCCATAGCGGCATACGTCCACTGTTTATCCGAAGGCCTTAGCCATATTCGGCTTGCGACTTGCGCACGGCGATCATGTAGATCAAGACGCCGACGCCTGCCTTTGCGATCAAGTCAGCGATTGTGTAGCCGACTTGTACGCCAACGGTTACGTCAGAACCGCTCAGATTGGTGTACGGGATCATGTATACGATCGGGTAGAAACCCCATGATGCGAAGGTCAGCAAGCGTGCTTTCTTTACCAGTTCGCGTACATTTTCTGGTTGGTTGTTGATCGATGCACCAAGACCGGCGAAAAGCTGCCACATGATGTAGACAAACGGGATTGCCGACAATGTGCCCCACAATACGCGGGTTGGAATGTCCGTTGCGATTTCACCTGGGTAGCCCAAAATGATCATCAATGCAGCGGCGCCGCCAAGCTTGAACGACTTCGAGACGGTTTCTTCTTGGCTCAAACGCATCACGAGGATGAGTTCGATGAGAAGCAATGGCACGGTGAGCAACCAGTCGACATAGCGATAGGCATCGTTAAATGCATAGCCGCTTGCGGTCACTATGCCGTCTTTAACGGAATATGCGCCTTCCCAGCTCTCGAAAATACGGAAATAGTGATACGCAGCGATGGCGGTAACCAAGCCGGAAATAGTGAGCGCTGTCTTGTAGGCTGGGCCCACTTGCGAGCGGCCGAGCCACAAAAACAGCGTTGCTGCTGCCATAGTGGCAAATGTAAATGAGAATGCATTATAGACCAAGGAATACTGGCCAAAAGTTAGATTTTCCACGTTATTCTCCCCCTTTGCGACATCATTTCGGATATCGGGGCGTTTTTCATAAACGCTGACCTGGGGACAACAACCTAACCTTTATACCATGTTTTTGTGATATGGCCCTCGACATCGCGGAACTGGCATATATAATGGTTAACGCTGAAATGCGCCTATGGGGGTACGCGGGAGGCACTGTAATTTGGACGTTTTGGGCCGTTCTAACGAGAAACTAGACGCGCTAATCGCGAATAGCCCGATAGCGTCGGTGATCAGCGACCCGCGTCAAAACGGTAATCCAATCATTGCCTGTAATGCTGCGTTTCTTGAGCTGACGGGCTATGCGGAACATGAAATCATTGGGCGGAACTGCAAATTTTTGGCCGGTCCAGAGACTGAACCTTGGTTAACCGACACGATCAGCAATGGCGTTCAACGACACGCCCCGGTCATGGTCGAAATTTTGAACTACAAACGCGATGGCACACCCTTTCGTAATGCAGTGCTGGTTGCGCCGTTGTTTGACGAAGAAGGTGAACTTGAGTTCTTTCTTGGTTCTCAGGTCGAACTTGAGCCCAGTGCGCCAGTGTCTTACGAGAGCCGCCATGCTGCGGCCGCGACGGCGGTCAAGGCATTGTCACGGCGGCAGCGCGAAGTGTTGGCCGAAATGGCGCTGGGCCATTTGAACAAGCAAATCGCCTTCCGGCTTGGGCTCAGCGAGCAAACGGTCAAAATGCACCGTGCGTTGTTGATGGAGCGGTTGGGCGCAGCCTCAACTGCCGAAGCCATCCGCATTGCGGTAGAGGCCGGGCTTTAATCTGCGCATTTGCTGTAACGGCGGCTAATGAACTGCCTCGGCAAGACGTGGCGTCAAGGACGCAATGACTAGCCTCCAAATAAAAAGGCCCGGTAGTCCCCCAACCGCCGGGCCTTACGCTAATGATCCGATGCGTGGGATCAGTAGCTATAGTACATGTCGAATTCGACAGGGCTTGGCGTCATTTCCCAACGGGCGACGTCTTCCATCTTCAATTCGATATAGCTGTCAATCTGGTCCTTCGAGAACACGTCACCCTTCAACAGGAAGTCGTGATCAGCAGCCAAGCACTCCAGCGCCTCACGCAGCGAACCGGCTACGGTTGGCACTTCAGCAAGCTCCGCTGGTGGCAAGTCATAGAGATTCTTGTCCATGGCGTCGCCGGGGTGGATCTTGTTCTGAATGCCGTCGAGGCCAGCCATGAACAAAGCCGCATAGCACAGATATGGGTTCGCCATTGCGTCCGGGAAGCGGACTTCAACGCGCTTCGCCTTGGCACCTGCACCATATGGAATACGGCATGAAGCCGAGCGGTTGCGCGCCGAATATGCGAGCAACACTGGCGCTTCATAACCGGGCACCAAACGCTTGTAGCTGTTTGTGGTCGGGTTTGTGAATGCGTTCACGGCCTTGGCATGCTTGATGATGCCGCCGATGAAATATAGGCACATGTCCGAAAGACCGGCATAGCCGTCGCCTGCGAAAAGCGGGGTCTTGCCTTCCCAGATCGATAGGTGGGTGTGCATACCCGAACCATTGTCTTCCTTGATGGGCTTCGGCATGAACGTTGCGGTCTTGCCATAGGCATGTGCGACCTGATGCACGACATATTTGTAGATCTGCATACGGTCCGCGGTCTGTGTCAGCGTTCCGAACGTCAGGCCAAGCTCATGCTGGGCTGCGGCAACTTCATGGTGATGCTTGTCGCAAGGCAGGCCCATTTCGAGCATGGTCGAAACCATTTCGGCACGGATGTCCACTGCGCTGTCGACGGGCGCGACGGGGAAATAACCACCTTTTGCACGGGGGCGATGGCCCATATTGCCGCTTTCATATTTGGTGCCGGTGTTCGTTGGCAGCTCAATATCGTCGATCTTGTAATATGACGTGTTGTAGCTGTTTTCGAAACGCACATCGTCGAACATGAAGAATTCGGCTTCTGGACCGACATATACGGTGTCGCCGATGCCTGTGGTTTTCAAATAGGCTTCAGCGCGCTTTGCGGTCGAGCGCGGGTCGCGGCTGTAAAGCTCGCCCGTTGATGGCTCGACAATATCGCAGAAGATGATCATCATGGGCGTGGCGGAGAATGGATCTACGTACACGGCATCAAGATCAGGCTTCAGGATCATGTCGGATTCATTGATGGCTTTCCAGCCTTCGATGGACGAACCGTCGAACATCAGGCCGTCTTCCAACTCGTCTTCGCCGATTACGCCTGCGCACATGGTCAGATGCTGCCATTTGCCCTTGGGATCAGTGAAACGGACATCGACCCACTCGATCTCCTCATCTTTGATACGCTTGATAATGTCCTTAGCTGAGGTACCCATTTTACTTTCCTTCTTTGGCTTGTCTTTTTTGGATATTTTGGATTTTTTTAAACGGCGTCGTTATCGCGTTCGCCGGTGCGAATGCGCAGCGCGGTTTCGACAGGGATGACGAAAATCTTGCCGTCACCAATGCGCCCCGTCTGGGCCGCTGCAGCAATGGCTTCGACGACGCGTTCGGCCAGGCCATCTTCAACGACAACCTCAAGCTTTACCTTCGGCAAAAAGTCGACGACATATTCCGCGCCCCGATACAGTTCGGTATGGCCCTTTTGACGGCCAAAGCCCTTGGCTTCCGTAACAGTGATGCCCGAGACGCCAACTTCGTGCAGCGCTTCTTTCACCTCGTCCAATTTGAATGGCTTGATGATCGCTTCGATCTTTTTCATGGCTTTTCCCTTTAGGGCGCGTGAGGCGGATGCTCCGCGCGCGCGGATGATGTATTAAGCATATCAAGTATCGTGCCAAAATTGACCAGCACCAAAACCCGTTGTTTTGGGCCATATAGTCCATGGCATCTGCCTAAATTTTAGGCAGATGCCAGATTCATGGGCAGCAGTTTTTTACTTTGCCGCCTTTTTTGGTCCACCGCTTAATACGGCATCATTTGCCTTGGCATAATGTGCACGGCTGACAACATAAGCGCGCATTTGCTCGGCTTCTTTCGCTGTTAACACGCTGCTAAAGCCGACCATGCCATTGCCCTTCAATATGCCGTCAATCACAACCGATTTCCAGGTTGCGGCATCGGCAATCACGCCAGATTTACGCAGGTCAGGCAGCACGCCGTTCCCGACCGCGCCGGGTCCGTGGCAGACGAGGCAATAGCGTTGGAAATTCGATGCGCCCGCAGCGATATCTGCTGGCGTGCCGAATTGCGCTGGCGGTGCCCACACATGGGCTGGCGCTTTCGGCACTGGTGGCAAGGCTGTTTTTCCGCCCAGCTTCAGAACGATCAGGCGGGGGATGTTGGGAACCGCAGCGCTGGTGGAGCCTGCATAACCCGATACCAGCGGAAACGCGCCGCCCTTGCTGGTCAGGAAGGCGACATATTGTTCGCCGTCCACCGTATAGGTCGATGGGCCGGACAGCACCCCTGACTGTACGTTAAGGTTCAACAGTTGCTTGCCGGTATCGGCAGCATAGGCACGGAACTCGCCCATTGCCGTACCTTGGAAAACCAAATTTCCGGCCGTAGTCATCGTCCCGCCATTCCATGAGGCGGGGTGGTCGACCGTCCATTTTGCTTTGCCGGTCTTGGGGTCGAACGCGACAAGCTTGCCGGTCGTGGCCGCTTTCACAGCCTTTACGAAATTGATGTCATCGGGAAGGTCCGCCGTTGCCATCGCGCCGCCAATGTTGAAACCAAGTGGCTTGCGCTCTTGTTCATTTGGCGCAACCGGCGGCATATACGCGCCGCCAATGTACTGCGCAGGAATGTAGACCAGTCCAGTGGCGGGGTTAAAGCTCATCGGGTGCCAATTATGCGCGCCCAGCGCCGAAGGGTTCGCCAAATAGAGCTTACCGGTTTTTTCATACCGCGCTGCAGGGTTTTCGATTGGGCGCCCCGTTTTCATGTCATAGCCGGTTGCCCAAGTGATGCCGTCGATGAACGGGTTGGCTGACAACAACTTGCCGTTCAGGCGATCAATGGTGAAGAAAAACCCGTTCTTTGGCGCGTGATACAGAACTTTGCGTTCTTTGCCGCCGCGGGTTTCCGTCGCCAATATGATCGGCTGGGTCGCGGTGTAATCCCAGCTTTCGGCGGGTGTCTCCTGATAATGCCAGACATATTCGCCCGTGTCGGGTTTCAGCGCGACGATGGACGAGAGGAACAGATTGTCGCCTTCGCCATTGGAACGAATACCATGGTTCCACGGATTTCCGTTGCCGACGCCAAGGTATAATTGGTCCAGTTCGGCGTCATAGACGATTGCGTCCCAAACGGTGCCGCCGCCGCCACTTTCGCGCCAGTCACCCTTTTTGGGCTTGGAACTCCATGTTTTGGTTGCTGCTGTTTTTAAGATCTTATCGCTCGCGGCATTGTCGGGCTCACCCTTGGGATTGGGCGTGGTGTAAAAACGCCATGCCTGCTTGCCGGTCGCGGCGTCATATGCGGTCACATAACCGCGCGCGCCGAACTCTGCGCCGCCAAAGCCAATAACCACCTTGTCCTTTACGACCCGTGGCACGCCTGTGATGGTGCCGTTGGATTTGAGGTCAAGCGTTTGGACACTCCACAATTGCTTGCCCGTGGTGGCGTCCAAGGAAATCAAACGTCCGTCGATGGTTCCGACAAAAACGCTGCCTTTCCAGAACGCAACGCCGCGGTTGACCACGTCGCAGCAGGCTTTGACCCCGCGTGCTTTGTCGACTTCGGGATCGAAGCTCCACAATGGTTTGCCGGTTTTGGCGTCATAAGAAAATACTTTGGACCAGGCAGTCGAGACAAACATTTTGCCATCGACAACCACGGGTGTTGCTTCCTGCCCACGCGCATCTGGCAAGTCAGCGAACCAAGCAATGCCCAGATCCTGCACATTGCTGTCGTTAATTTGGGTAAGCGGGCTGTGCCGTTGCTCATTATAATTGAAACCCGTCATCGCCCAGTTTGAGCCATCACCGCCGGTTTTCAAATAATCACCGTTAATCTTAGCGAATGCAGGCACATCGGTCGGGCCTGCTATTTTTTGGCAAGAACCCAATAATAATGTCGCGCCAGCAAATGCGGCTGCGAACCAAAGTTTATTTGTCATATTTTTCTCCCCCTCGACAGAAAGGCTATGCCGTCGAATAGGCTTCGTCCAGTGGGAATTTAACTGACGGGTTAAATTATCTTTTTTATGGCGCTTTCCATCTCGGTTGCGGCCTTTTCATAGACGCGCGCGCGCAGGTTTGACAGTATCGCATCAGGTGCGCTCGCGGGCGTTCCGCCGCTAAACGGTGGTGCTGGGTCATATTCCAGCGCGAGCTGGATGGTCCGTGCAACATCTTCGCCGGCAATGTCTGAAATCAGTTCAAGCGCGAAGTCGATGCCTGATGTGACGCCGCCTGCAGTCACCAAATTGCCATCGCGAACAACGCGCCCGGGGCGATGTATTGCGCCAAACATCGGCAACAAATGTGTGTAAGCCCAATGGCATGTCGCGTCTTTGCCGCGCAGCAAATCGGCTGCGCCCAATATGAAGGCACCGGTGCACACGCTGGTGATATATTGCGCCCCGCGTGCTTGCGTGCGGACGAAATCGACGATCTGCGCATCAGCAATGGCGTCGCGCACACCATGGCCGCCCGGCACGCAAATTATGTCCGCCTGCGGGCAGTCTGCGAAGCTGGATCGCGGCAGAATGGAAAAGCCGCTATCGGTGGTAACTGCCGCGCCCGTTTTGCTGACCACATGAACATCCGCGCCCGGCAATCGCGACAGGAATTGCACAGGCCCTGTGAAATCGAGTTGCGTGACATTGTCGAAGAGGACGAAGACGATATTCATGGCGCATACTTAACCTGCGCGCGGCAAAAAACAAAGGGCCGCCGGATTTCTCCGACGGCCCAAAGGTCGCAAATGGTATCGATCAGATAAGTTCGATCGCCAAAGCCGTCGCTTCGCCGCCGCCGATGCAAAGCGATGCGAGGCCGCGTTTCTTGCCATGGCGCTGAAGCGCGGCCACCAAGGTTGTGATGATCCGCGCACCCGATGCACCAATGGGATGGCCCAATGCCGTGGCGCCGCCATGAACGTTAATCTTGTCATGCGCTATGCCAAGGTCGTGCATTGCAAACATCGCGACGCAGGCAAATGCTTCATTCACTTCGAATAGGTCAACGTCGGCGATGGTCCAGCCAGCCTTGGCCAAGCATTTATTGATAGCACCGACCGGAGCGGTGGTGAATGCCGATGGCTCCTGCGCGTGCGCCGCGTGCGCGACGATACGCGCAATGGGTTTTTGTCCATTGGCGTCGGCGACCGATTGGCGCGTGAGCACTAGCGCAGCGGCACCATCCGAGATCGACGAGCTGGTGGCGGCCGTGATTGTGCCGTCCTTCGCAAAGGCAGGCTTGAGCGTTGGAATCTTATCGGGCAAGCCTTTACCAGGTTGTTCGTCGGTGTCGACGATCACGTCGCCCTTACGTGTGGCAATAGTCACCGGAACGATTTCCGCCTTAAACGCGCCATCTGCAATCGCGCTTTGCGCGCGGCGTAACGATTCAAGCGCGTAAGTGTCCTGTCCTTCGCGCGTAAGCTGATAATCATTCGCTGTGTCTTGCGCGAACGTGCCCATGGCGCGGCCCGCCTCATATGCGTCTTCAAGTCCATCAAGGAACATATGGTCATAAGCGGTGTCATGACCGATGCGCGCGCCACTGCGGTGCTTTTTCAGCAAATAGGGCGCGTTGGTCATGCTTTCCATGCCGCCGGCGATGACATAATCGACTGAGCCGGCGGCAAGTGCCTCGCTGCCCATGATGACGGTCTGCATGCCCGAACCGCAAACCTTGTTCACCGTCGTTGCTTGCACAGATTTGGGTAGGCCCGCTTTAATCGCGGCCTGACGGGCAGGGGCTTGGCCAAGCCCTGCTGGCAACACACAACCCATGTAAATGCGCTCAATCGCCGCGCCATCGACGCCAGCGCGTTCAACCGCGGCCTTCACCACAGTCGCGCCAAGGTCGGTCGCAGAAACGTCCGCCAACGTCCCTTGCATGGCCCCCATTGGGGTGCGGGCGTAGGACAGGATGACGACAGGATCGGCGTTGTGCATGGGAGATTCCTTTGATTTTGATTTGCCGCCTTATAGGGCGGGCAGCATCAAAAACAAATGTGAATCCGCCCAGTTTGCTGGGTTAGAACAAGGCCTTCAAATCGCGTTTCAGGATTTTGCCATTGGCGTTGCGTGGCAAGGTATCCTCGGTGAAGATGATCTTCACCGGCACTTTGAATTTTGCCAATCGTGCGCTGACATATTCGCGCAGTTCATCCTCGCTTGCGGTCATGCCGGGCGCCAGATGGACCACGGCTGCTGGTTCTTCGCCCAGTGTCTGGTGCGGAATGCCAATCAGCGCGGCATCGGTGACCGCGGGATGTTCGTACAAGATATTTTCGACTTCAGACGAATAGATATTCTCGCCGCCGCGAATGATCATGTCCTTGGCGCGATCAACGATGAAGCAGAAACCTTCGTCATCGACGCGGGCAAGATCGCCTGTGCGCACCCAGCCATCGACAAATGTTTCTGCGGTGGCGTCCGGACGGTTCCAATAGCCTTTGACGATTTGCGGGCCGCGTGCCCACAATTCGCCGACTTCGCCAACAGGCAATTCAAACTGGCCATCCTCTGACATGATTTTCACGTCCGAGACTGCAACCGCCGGACCACAGCTGTCGGGGCGATTCAGATAATCTTCGGCAACATGCGAGGTAACCGTCGCCATGGTTTCGGTCATGCCCCAGCCATTGCCCGGGAATGCGCCGAATATTTCGTAGATTTTGCTGACAAGCTCTGGCGCGGACGGAGCACCGCCATAGCTTATCGCGTCGATTGAGCTGAGGTCATATTTCTCGCGGTCGGGGTGCTCGATTAACTGCCAAGCGATGAACGGCACGCCGCCCGTGGCGTTGATCTTTTCGCGCTCGATAATCTCGAATGCCTTCACGGTATCCCATTTGTGGAGAAGCACGATCTTGTGCCCTGCTTGAATCGTGGGAATCATCGATGCCGAACACGCGGTGACATGGAACATCGGAATGACCAGCAGGCTCGCCCTTATGCTGGGCTCGGGCAGAGGATCGCCACGGCGCAACATAGTCGCAGCGCCGGAATAGGCGCTGGAAAAGCCATTGGTCAGCAGGTTGCGGTGCGAACCCAAAGCGCCCTTTGGCTTGCCGGTCGTCCCGCTGGTGTAGAAAATGGTGGCCGCATCATCTGGCGCAATCGCCACGTCAGGCAATGGCAGGTCAGCCAAATCGGCGTAGCTTTTTGGACTGCCAATGATGCTTTCGAGCGTGATGGCGGGCTCGGCCATTGCCGCTGTCCCCGCGCGTGCGACCATGACATGCGCGAGCGCAGGCATCTCTGCTTTGTAGGGCGATATGCGGTCCCAGCGTTCTGCGTCGCAGATCAGAACCGCTGCACCTGAATCGGCCAGACCAAAGGCAAGCTCTTCGCCTGTCCACCATGCGTTTAACGGCACGACGATCGCGCCCGCGACTGCGGCCGCAAAAAAGGCGACTGGCCATTCAGGCAGGTTGCGCATGGCGAGGGCAACGCGGTCGCCCTTTTTTACGCCACGTTCTTGCAACGCATGGGCGAGGTTCGCGACCGCGCGGTACCAAGCCGCGTAGGTGACGCGCTCATCCTCATAGACCACAAATTCGCGGTCCCCGAATGATGCGTTGGCGTGTGCGGCCAGTACCGCAAGATTGGGTAAGGCGTTTTTCCAGACGCGCGTTGGCACACCTTCAATGTCGACTGTGTCCATCTCGAACGGCATGCCAGGTGCACATAATGCAGCCTTTACCTGATCTCGTGTCATGACGGGCCAACCCGCAGGTGGTGTCCACTTTTTACCGGCCTCAATCATGTTCTCTCCAATATACGCGCCATGCTTTGTGCATGTTGGACATGTCGATACGCCAAAATGGTTTTCATTTGCAACGCTTCACGCTAGCAATTCATCAACTGGTTAAATGGAGAGAGAAAATGACCGCAAATATGCAGACTGTGCTCGAAAAGCAGCGCGCAGCATTTACCGCAGCAATGCCAGAATCGATGTCCGTGCGCCGTGACCGTATCGACCGCGCGATTGCGATGCTGATCGATCATGCCGAGGATTTTGCAAAGGCCGTTTCTGCTGATTTTGGTCATCGTAGCCGCGAACAAACGCTGCTGACCGACATCATGCCGTCTGTGAGCGCGATGAAGCATGCGAAGAAGCATTTTGAAAGCTGGGCCAAGGGTGAAAAGCGCAAGCCAACTTTCCCGCTAGGTCTGCTCGGTGCCAAGGCCGAAGTTGTTTACCAGCCAAAGGGCGTTGTCGGCGTTGTTGCGCCATGGAACTTCCCCGTTGGTATGGTGATGGTCCCGATGGCGGGTATTCTCGCCGCCGGTAACCGCGCGATGATCAAGCCATCCGAATTCACCGAGCGCGTGTCGGCATTGTTCGAAGAGCTCGTGCCACAATATTTCGCTGAAGAAGAAATGGCCGTTTTCACTGGCGGCGCTGAAGTCGGCATGGCGTTTTCAAAACTGGCATTCGACCATATGATATTCACCGGCGCGACCGGCGTGGGTAAGCATATCATGCGCGCGGCAGCGGACAATCTCGTGCCTGTTACGCTTGAGCTTGGCGGCAAATCCCCCACCATTATTGGCCGAAGTGCCGATACAAAAAAGGCGGGCGAGCGCATTGCCCTGGGCAAGATGATGAATGCGGGTCAAATCTGCCTCGCGCCCGATTATCTGTTGGTGCCCGACGACCAAGAGCATGATGTCATCGCGGCGGTGAAGGCTGGCGCAATCGCGCAATATCCCACTTTGCTGCACAATGATGATTATACTTCGGTTGTGAACGGCCGAAATTATCAGCGGCTTCAGGGCTATTTGGACGATGCGCGTGAAAAGGGCGCTGAGCTCATCGAAATCAACCCTGCGGATGAGGATTTTGTCGGATCAAACGGCAACAAAATGCCGCTGACGATTGTCCGCAATGTCACCGACGACATGAAGGTGATGCAGGAAGAAATCTTCGGACCGATTCTGCCGGTCATGACCTATTCGTCGATGGATGAGGCGATCGATTATGTAAATGCACATGATCGTCCGCTTGGCCTATATTATTTCGGAACGGACAAGGCCGAGGAAGAGCGCGTGTTATCGCGGACCGTCTCTGGCGGCGTAACGATCAACGACGTCGTCTTCCACAATGCGATGGAAGATCTGCCCTTTGGTGGAGTCGGGCCGTCGGGCATGGGCAATTATCACGGCGCAGACGGGTTCAAAACCTTCAGCCATATGCGTGCGGTCTATCGTCAGACAGGCGTTGATGTTGCTGGAATTGGCGGATTCAAGGCGCCTTATGGCAAAGCGACGCTGAAGACACTCGCTAAGGAACTTAAGAAATAAGGATGCGCTTGCATCGGGGCGGAGGCTCGGTTAGAGGAGCCTCCGCTTCAACGGGTTCGTCCTGACGAAGATGTGCCCCAGTGGTGGAATGGTAGACGCGCTGGATTCAAAATCCTGTTCCGAAAGGAGTGCCCGTTCGAGTCGGGCCTGGGGCACCACCATATTTT
>NZ_JBILOS010000109.1:0-6364 GCF_044374345.1 Sphingorhabdus sp.
GATAGGATTCAGACACTTTGCTCATTTGGAGTTTGGGCGGCTGCATTAGATAGGCAGCAGACAGGCGCCGGCAGACGGCCTAGCTACGATGCCCAACTGAGGACGCATGCCCTTTGCATGCCAGAATGCGCCTAGTGCGCGCTTAACCGCGTCCATCTTGTTGAATTGAAGAACCGCAACGACGCATCCGCCGAAGCCACCACCCGTCATCCTCGCACCGCCTTCGTTACCTATCGCCAAGTTGAGACAATCGACGAGCGCATCGACCGCTGGCACACTAACCTCTAAGTCGTTCTTGAGTGAGTGATGCGAGGCGCGCATTGCATTACCAAGAGCAACCAAGTCACCCTGCGCGATTGCGCGCGCAGCATCGACGGTTCGCACATTTTCCGTCACAACATGGCGCGCGCGACGGTAGACTTTGTAGTCGAGTTCAGAGCGCTTTGCTTCCAGTCGCTGCGGATCGAGATCGCGCAGCGCTGAAACGCCAAAATGCGCTGCCACGCTGGCGCATTGGGCCCGTCGCTCGTTGTACGCACTCTCAGCCAGTTCGCGCACGACGCCGGATTGCACAATCAGGATGCGTGCATCTGCGGGGAAGTGCACTTGCTCAATCGCAAGCGAACGGCAATCGAGGAGCAAAGCGCTGTCCCGCTGCCCAAATGCGGAAGCGATTTGGTCCATTAAGCCACAAGCGCATCCAACGAAATGATGCTCGGCCCATTGTGCTACCTTGGCCAAAGCGCGGTGGTCTGGCGTTTGCTCGCCAGCTAATGCAGTGAGCCCCAAGGCCAATGCGACACCGAGTGACGCGGAAGAAGAAAGGCCTGTTCCTTGAGGAACATTTCCGGAAATAGCAAGGTACGCACCTCCAACTGGTAGTCCGAACTTCAGCAATCCTGCGGTTGCGCCACGCAAATGGTTTTGCCAGTGTCCCGCCGACATTGGAACAATTTGGCCATCAATCGCGAACTCACACTTCTCTTCCTGAAGGTCGACTGCGTGAGCAGCAATCAGGTTATCAGCCCGCGGCGCTAAGGCGACTACAGTGCCGTACTCCAGTGCACAGGGCAGCGCGAAGCCATCGTTATAATCCGTATGGTCTCCGATCAGATTAACCCGACCCGGCGCGAATGCAACGACTGTTGGCTCGCGGTGATAAGCTTGTCGAAATGTCTTTATAGTATGTTGAGCTAGTGCTTCGAGGGGGGTCATTGGGCGTCCCTCAGGCTGTAATGTGTTGGCGATACACGGCGAAGTCGTTCTGCTGCCTGTTCAGGCGTCAGATCGCGTTGCGCTTCGGCGAGCATTTCATAGCCGACCATGAATTTCCGGACTGTCGCCGAACGCAGCAAGGGCGGATAGAAATGGGCATGCAGAACCCAGTGACTGTGATCTCCTGGGAGATAAGGGGCGCCGTGCCAGCCCATCGAATAGGGAAATGGACAACCAAACAGATTGTCATACCGGGCCGTTAGCTCGCGCAGGACATCGGCTAGTCCGTCGCGCTGGACAGCGTTAAGATGCTCTATGCGCTGCACCGAGAACCGCGGCATCAATAGGGTTTCGAATGGCCACACCGCCCACCACGGTACGATCACAAGCCAGTCTGGCGTTTCGATCACCACACGCGGCCCGCCCGCTTCCTGAGCGGCCACCTCCGTCAGCAAGCTATGTCCGGTTTCGGCAAAGTAGGCGCGCTGTCGCTCGTCCTCAATTGCAGGCTCATCAGGAACGTGGCTGCTAGCCCATAGCTGGCCATGAGGGTGCGGATTGGAACAGCCCATCGCTGCCCCTTTGTTCTCGAATAACTGGACCCAGGTGTATTGAGTGCCCAGCTCGCTTGATTGCGCTGCCCAGCAATCAATCACGGAGCGGACCTGCTCCTTTGAAAGCTGCGGCAAAGTCAGCGAATGATTGGGAGAGAAGCAAATTACGCGGCATTCTCCGCTGACAACTTCGGCACGAAACAGATCTTGCGCCTCCGTGTCTGCATTGCTTCCGAGGAGTAACGCCGGAAAATCATTTTGGAACGCCCATGGACCTTCATAATTCGGATTGGTTGCGCCATTCGCCCGGTTGTTGCCGGGGCAGAGATAGCAATCCGCATCATGCACCTGTAGGTCTGGCGCTGCCTGCGGTTCTATCTGGCCAAGCCAGGGACGTTGTGTTCGGTGGGGCGATACCAGGACCCAACGGCCCGTCAGGGGGTTTTGGCGGCGATGCACCAGATCTGAAAAATCCATTAGATTACACCCTAATCAAGATCAAATTGCCAACAGACTCACCGGCCATAATCCGAGGCCATCTAGTCTTATTGACGAATTATGCAATATCGTCGCTGGCGGATTGAGACATAGGCCCGCCTCTAGAGAAGATTTGGTGATACTGACCCCCGAGCATCCTCGCTAACCGACAGATTGGCGGCAATGCTCCGTTTAGTTACAAAAAGCAGGCAGTCTGCTTCCGGCCCATTTTTGGCCATCATACCGAAACAAAGCTATGACCTCCGCTTAGGCAGCTTTCAGGCATCCACCACCGCTCTCGGAACGACCTCAATTGGGCGCAAAGCCGTCGGACCGCTCGCGGCGCAATTGCAGCCGTTGCCGACTTGTAGGTTGTTAAACTGACTGTTCGGGAGTGGCGGGCAGGGCAATTATGCTATCGCCTTGATCACATGGGTATTTGTTATCTCTCTGTTATCGGCAAATACCTTCGCTGTTATCAACGCAGCACTTCCCTGTTATCGAGATTGAAATTCCCTGTTATTTTTTTAGGGAATTCGGTCGAAAAGCGCAGGCATACTGCGCGTTCCATGAGACCAAACTCTCTTAATCGACCTCGAAAATTGATATTTTCCCTGCTAACTCCCTAATAACAGGGAACCTCAGGCAGAGACCATTGTCTGTTGGCTGCGCACACCTCCATTTTCGTATATCACTTGACGGGCAAATCAGCATCATGCTGTTATCGGTGGTTGCGGCGGCGGTATTACACCGCGCTATCTAGACACGTTCTCATTCGACTTTTTGGCCACGGAACCCAAATTTCATGATGTTTCCGCGACCATGCTAGATGTTCAAGCCGATCGACTGTCAGCGAAATTGTGCGACGCTTTGCCCATTCATAAACCGCCTAAGGCACAAGGTGCTGATGGAGGGCGGCGAAGATAATGCCCCGGCAGAAAAGCTCTAATCGCGATGTATAATGGCCTTTCCATGCGCATTGTTGTGCGCTAAAACTTCTCGCCAAAGCAGTATGAACGTCGTTGGCTAACTGCCCAATAACTAAGTGACGGGAGAATTTATGGTCAACGCAAAAGCAATAGCTGGCCTATTGGCTTTTTCGGCAATGCTTGCCGCATGCACGGGTGGTTCGGAAGGTGAAACGGATACATCCGCGCAGGCAGAAGCAACAACCCCTGCCGCACCTGCGGGTCCCCCTCCGGCAACGGATATCAGCAGTTTGGATGGCACTGTTCTTGCTAATTTCACAGGTAATGCCGCCAACGGCAAGCAAGTGTTTGCGCAATGCAGCATGTGCCATGTGACGGACGCGGGTGTGAACAAAATTGGACCGTCCTTGCATGATATTATCGGACGTACAGCCGGAACAGCTCCAGGATATACCTATTCTGCGGCCAATGCGGGTGCCGGTTTTGTGTGGACTAAAGAAAAACTGTTTCAGTTTCTGGAAAAGCCCACGCGTGTCATTCCGCAGACGAAGATGATCTATGCGGGTCTGCCAGATGCACAAAAGCGTGCTGACCTGATCGCCTATCTCGAAACACCAAGCTGATTTTTTGTGCGCGTAATATTAAGCTGGCGTCACTTGGACGACAACAACAGCTTTGGATCAATGCGCGCATTGTTCCATTTCATGCCCCAATGCAGATGTGGACCGCTTGCCCGTCCCGTCGCGCCAACACGCCCGATGACTTGCCCCTGCTGCACATAATCACCTTCTTTTACGAGAAGCTCTGAGCAGTGTAAAAACGCACTGTTTAAGCCCATGCCATGATCAATCATCAGCAAATGCCCCTCCAGCGTGAAGGCATCTGTGGCCGCAAGCGTGACGACACCGTCCGCAGGTGCGACAAAATCTGTCCCATTTGGTGCGGCAATGTCCATGCCGCTATGATAGCTGCCGGGCGTCCCGTTATAGATACGCTGCGCGCCAAATAGGCCAGACGTCCGGCCAGCCACTGGGCGCATGAATTTTTGCCGCCAGCCATTACCGAGCGTGGTTTTGGCCCGCGCTGCATGTATGCGGGCGAGCTCGGCGCCGCGTCTTGCTTCGAACTCTGCGGTTGTTTTTGCGCCGCCGGTCGGGTTGGCAGCTACATTTTCAATCCGCCAGTTGCCCGGTGTTATGGCCAAAGTGCGATCGAGCGTTCGACCATCGGCGAATGTGGCGGTCAGGATCGCGCTGCTTTCGGCATCGCGGTCAAACCCCATCAGGAAAAAGCCGTCGGCTGTCAGTGGCAACGCAACGCCGTTCAGCGTGACCGACACTGCACCGCGTGGCGCACGCGCGATGACCAGGCCGCCCTGTACCGCTGGCATAGACATCCAAAAGTCGGTGGGGGCAGATGGCGGTTGCGTGTTTGCTGTCGGTGCGGCCGCTACGCTCAATGGCTGCGCAGAGATTCCCGCGAGCGCGGCTAAGAAAATCCAGCCCGAACGCTGCAATCAATCAACCCTTTTTCATCGTCGCGCGAACCGATGCCTCCGCGCTGACATAGGGCTCCTGTTTGACGACGCTCCAATAACGCAATTCTTCCAATGGAATGGCCTGCCCCGTTTCGGCGCACACGACATGGTCGCCTGCGGTCAGCATACGAAAACTATTTGCCATATAATGCAGGCGGGCGACTTTGTTCTTGGACGACATCAACATTTGGACATTATGGCGCATCGATACTGAATGGGCAATGCACGGCTTTATCCGTCAAACAAATTGCCTTGATTGACAGCCGCTTTTGCTGGTTTCGCCGGGGACATTCGCGGTGCAGGTCCGCCACTTATTTGGGCACCCACTTCGCCATCGACAAATCGCAACGTCACGTCACCCGCTTTCACCGCGGCTTCCCGCGTCATAATGGTTTTGCCATTCGCATCGGTCACGCGCGCAAAGCCGCGCTTAAGCGGGGCTTCGGGATGCAATGTGCTCACCAGCCGCGTCAACGCATCAAGGCGCTGCTGCCCTTGCTCGGCGCGCCGGAGCAGGAGGCGCGGGTGCAGCATCATCGCTGGCGCAGAAAAAGCCACTTCAGCCTTGCCAATTCTGGTCCGAAGCGATTGGCGAAGCCGTTCGGACAGGTCGTCTGTGCGTTGCTGATGCGGGGCGGCAAGGTCTGACAGACGCGGCATCAGACGGCGCTGTGCCTCAAGCCGTTCGGCCGCAAGGTCGACCTTTTTGCGGACGACATTGGACATGCGCAGCCCGAATTGTCCCACACGTTGCAGCAAATCGCTGCGCACGGGAACGGCAATCTCGGCCGCGGCCGTAGGCGTCGGCGCGCGCAAATCTGCGGCAAAGTCGCACAAAGTTGTATCGGTTTCATGCCCGACGGCCGATATGATGGGTATCGTACAATCCGCGACGGCTCGGACCACGGCCTCATCATTAAAGGCCCATAGGTCCTCAATAGACCCGCCGCCGCGCGCCACGATGACCAGGTCCGGGCGGCGCGTGGGTCCGTCCTGTGGCATTGCCGAAAATCCATGGACCGCACGCGCGATTTGGGCGGCGGCGCCTTCGCCTTGCACCAATACCGGCCAGACGATCACATGGCTTGGAAAGCGATCGGCAAGACGGTGCAGGATGTCACGGATAACTGCGCCGGTGGGCGAGGTTACGACGCCAATTGTACGTGGCAGTGACGGCAGCTTTTTCTTGCGTTCCGGTGCGAATAAACCTTCGGCGGCGAGCCGCGCCTTTAGCTTTTCAAACAAAAGCATCATCGCGCCTTCGCCTGCGACTTCAAGGCTCTCGACCACGATTTGATAGTTCGAGCGGCCCGCATAGGTCGTCAATTTGCCCGTGGCGACAACCTCCAGCCCGTCTTCAGGGGCGAAGGGCAGGCGCGCCGCCCCACCTTTCCACATGACCGCATCCAGCCGCGCATTTTCGTCTTTGAGCGAAAAATAAATATGGCCCGACGCGGCGCGCTTAAAGCCCGAAATCTCCCCGCGCACGCGGACATGGCCGAACCGGTCCTCAACCGTGCGCTTTAACGCCAGCGATAACTCCGACACACTCATGGCCTGGGCATTGTCGCCGGGCCGCTCCTCGGCTAACAGGCGGGCAACTTGCGGGTCAGCATTTTCAAAGGGGTCATTTGCGGACATGAATATCTTGC
>NZ_JBILOS010000110.1:0-6308 GCF_044374345.1 Sphingorhabdus sp.
TGCCGAGCAGCTTGTTACGTCACATCTTCGCCTCGTATCAAAAATTGCCATGGGCTATCGTGGCTACGGCCTGCCCGTGTCCGAGCTTATTTCCGAAGGAAACATCGGACTGATGCAAGGCGTAAAGAAATTCGATCCAGACCGCGGTTTCCGCCTCGCGACCTACGCGATGTGGTGGATTCGCGCGTCGATGCAGGAATTCATCCTACGCAGCTGGAGCCTGGTCAAGATCGGCACCACCGCCGCGCAGAAAAAGCTGTTCTTCAACCTGCGCCGGATGAAGAACAACCTTCAGGCATTTGAAGATGGCGATCTCAACCAAGACGCCTTGCGTAAAATTGCCACCGACCTTGGCGTGTCCGAGGAAGAAGTGAACAACATGAACCGCCGCATGGCGATGGGCGGTGACACGTCACTGAATGTCCCGATGCGCGAGGATGGCGATGGCCAATGGCAAGATTGGTTAGTCGACGATGCGCCATTGCAGGACGAACGCGTTGCAGACGCACAAGAAGGCGATATGCGCCACGCCTTGCTCTCCGAAGCGATGGACAGCCTGAATGAGCGCGAGAAGCATATTCTGACTCAGCGTAGACTGATTGAAGAACCGCAAACGCTCGAGGAGCTGAGCCAGACTTACAGCGTCAGCCGTGAACGCGTGCGCCAAATTGAGGTGCGGGCATTCGAAAAGCTGCAAAAAGCAATGCTGCGGATTGCTGGCGAAAAGCAGTTACTGCTCACCGTTTAACCCCATGTAAAAATAGATGACGGGCGGAGAACGCTGCGCTAGCTTTTGTACATGACAAAACCGAAGCGCTCGTTTTCCGCCCGTATCTTTCGCTCCAGTCTGAAAACGGCTATTTACCTTACGGGCGGGACGGTCGCGTTAACGGCCATTTATGCGGTTGTGCCTGTACCGACAACGCTAACCATGTTGTTCGACAGTCATGGCGCAAAGCGTGACTGGACACCGCTTTCCGACATTTCACCAAATCTGGTCCGCGCCGTGATCGCCGCCGAGGATGGTAAATTCTGTAGCCATGATGGCTTTGACCGTGAGGCGATCGAAAAGGCGCTTAAACGTAATCAACAGGGCGGAAAAATCCGCGGTGGTTCAACCATCAGCCAGCAAACCGCGAAGAACGTGTTTCTGTGGCAGGGGTCCGGTTGGACGCGTTACCTGCGCAAAGTGCCCGAAGTCTATTTCACATTTCTGATCGAAAAAATCTGGGGCAAACGCCGGATTATGGAAGTGTATCTGAATGTCGCGGAAACCGGCATTGGCACCTATGGCGCCGAAGAAGGCGCGCAGCGTTATTTCAACAAATCTGCGAAAGATCTCACCCGCACCGAAGCCGCACGATTGGCTGCCATTCTGCCATTGCCCAAAAAGCGCGCGGTAAATGGCGTGGGTGGTTTCACGCGCCGCTACGGCAACAGCATCGCTGCGCGCATCCGCGTCGTCAAACGCGACGGCCTCGATAGCTGCATTTACCCATAAAAAAAGGGCGAAGCCGAAGCCCCGCCCTTTTTAATTTTCTAGTTCAATGACTTAGAATACGAACGTAATCGTTCCGCTCACGGTGCGTGGTGCACCGATTTGAACGAAACCGGGGCTACCGTACGTCGCAACGCCGGTGGTGCGGTTATAGGACGCGCTCTGCGCCAAGCCGCCGCCAAAACCGCCGACATAGAATTGGTCGAACAGGTTGTAGACGTTGAGCTGGAAGCGGGTCTTGTCGCTCACACCCAGGAAGCCAAGGTTGACGCTCGCATCAAGGTTGACCATCCAATATGCAGGCGCAGATGCACCAAAGATTTCGGTGCGCGCTGTTGTGCCCATAGTCCCGCTTGGCACGGCGCCCGTTGGAACGAACGAACCCGTGTAGGTTGCGGCGCCCGTATCGAAGACGTTCCGTGGGCCAGTGCGCTTTGCGGTAATGCCAAGTTCAACTGGTCCAACTTCACCGCGTACAGTTCCACCAAACGAATATTTCGGCGAACCACCTTCACGCTGGCCAGCAGTCGCAGCAAAAACTGGCGTACCGTCGGCATTTTCACCGATAGCAACGTTGTTCTTGATTTCCGACTTCATGTACGAACCAAATACATACACGGCCAATTCTGGAATTGGCTGATATGAAATCGAACCATCTATACCATATTTGTCGACATTTCCGAGGTTACGATACACGTTCTGGTCCAGTTCTGGATCATAAGCCGAAGCCAAACGGTTCTGGAACTTCGTCAACCAACCCGAAAGCTGAGCCTGGATGTTCCCTGAACGGTAACGAACGCCAAGGTCAACGCTGTCTGTCGTTTCTGGAGCAGGACGCGCACGTGCGGTCGTGATCGGGAAGAAGAACGCGTTGTACAAGCTGTCTGTACCTGGAACCGAAAGGCCCTGTGCAAAGCTTGCGAACATGCTGAATTCAGGCGTAAACTTGTAGTTGAGGCCTAGGTTTGGCAAAATCTTGTCATATTTGAAGACGCGATTTTGTGGAGCAGCCTGCGTTGGGTTGAGCGTTGCGTTCAGGGTGTTCTGGGTTGCATCGCCGAAGCACTCAACAAAGCCACCAGCTGAGCTGGTGAAGCAATAGTTGGTCAGGTCGCGCTTGAAGAACGGTGCACGAACACCGGCGGTCACGACCAGATTGCTGTCCAGATATTCACCGCGATATTCGCCCGAAACCTGCTGCAAAATTGCATAGGACAGACGGTTACGCTTTTGAAGCGTTACGCCGTTGGCTGCAACTTGCGGGGCATTCACTGGGAAAACGTCCAATGGCTCACCATTCACGTCCAACAAGCCAACTTCGCCCGTCTGACGGTGACGTGCACGGTCAAAGGTGTACGCAAGACGAACCGAATGCGCATCGTTGATTTCATAACGCAGCGAGCTGATGACGCCATAACGATGCGTTTGGGTCTGGCTTGGTGCCATCATGGTAACCTGATCGAGGATGTCACCATCACCGTTCAGATCCTTACCAAAGAATGGCGAACCCCCAAGATATCCAGCCTGGCAGTTTACACCAGCACCGCTTACCACAGTCGTGCAGTTTGCTGCTGTGCCACCAGTCGGATCAATGTCGCGACGTGCTTCACGTGCAGTAACGGTGCCGCCACCGTTTGCTTTTACGTACTGATAGCTTGGATCGACCGTCAACGTCAGTTTCTCACCGAAACTGAATTTTGACGCACCACGGATGCTGCCCGTGTTTGACGGGTTATAACGACGGTCGAATTCCGTGCCGCATGTTGTTGCCGACTGAGCAGTTCCATTAACTGGCGTTACAGTTGTCGAGCAAGGGAAGTTGATCAGATATTCCCGCTCATCATTGTTCGCTGGGAAACGGTTGGACGAAGCGGCACCAACAACGCGGCCGGCGTCGTTGCGCAAAGGCAGCGAACCGAAGAAGTTGTTGCGGTTTTCGTTGTAGCTACCAGAAATCGCAATGAAGTCACCATCGCTGCCGATTGGCTGATAGATCTTCCCGTTATACTGTTGCTTGTCGACGACGCCGTAATTGTTGAACGGGTTATCGTTAGTCGCCTTTGAAGCCGAGAAGAACGCACGTGTACCGAACGACGTCAGGTTGCCAGTGTTGATCATGCCAAAAAGGCGCTCGAAGTTAAAGTCGCCGAGCGAAGCCGAGACCTTAACGCCGAAATCTTCAGTCGGTGTCAGAGTGCGGTAGTTGACGGTACCACCAACAGCCGATGCTGTAGGGCTGTCGACGTCAGTCGTACCCAGGTTAACATTGACCTGCTCAATCAGTTCAGGGTCAAGCTGTTGGTTCGAATAGATGGCGTAGTTGCCGGAGTCATTCAACGGGATACCGTCAAACGTCAGCGAGATACGCGACGAGTCAAAACCACGGATGTTCAGCGTGCCGCCCGACGAGCCATAAGCATCGTTGTTCTGGAAGCTTACGCCTGGAATTACGTTGATGGTGTCGAGAATTGTCTGACCTGGATTCTGACGTTCGATTAGCTCTTGTGTGAGAACCGCTTTTGCCTTGGTCGAGTCAGGTGCCTGAATTCCGGCAACGTCCTGCGAACGCGAACCGGAAACAACGATTACTTCTTCTTCGAAATCGACTGAACCAGTCGACTGCGCGAAGGCAGCGCTTGAAAAGCTGCAGATGGAAAGTGCAACCGCACTCGCCGCAAGCTGATAACGAATTTTCATTTCTAAAACCCCTTTGGTTTCCACATGCCAATTCACTGGTAACCAAGCATTCCGCTCGAATCATCCATATGAATTGAACCGCGCCATCCCCTTGGGGCCGGTGAATGACAGTAAAATGACACCCCGCCCCGCAGATGATTCGCCCTTAACCGACAGCGCCGGAGAGGCAAAGTATTGCGGTGCAGCAACCTGTGCAAATTGGCCTATTTCAACATTTTGTTAAGACTTGTGGCCTGTTTGCCACAGTCAGTAAAAAATGCGCTTATGCGGCATCCTCTTTGGTCGATTTCGCCGATTTTGCATAAACGAGGACAGGTGTCTTGCGACCTTCAACCACATCCTTGTCTACGACGACCTCGTCGACACCGTCAAAGGTTGGAAGATCAAACATCGTATCCAGCAATATCGCTTCCAGGATCGACCGCAGTCCGCGGGCACCGGTTTTGCGTTCAATCGCTTTCTTGGCGACCGCTTCCAATGCTTCATCGGTAAAGCTCAGGCCGACATCTTCCATCTCGAACAGTTTGCGATACTGCTTCACGAGTGCGTTTTTCGGCTCCGACAGGATCTTGACGAGCGCGGGGATATCGAGATCTTCCAGCGTCGCAGTGACCGGCAAACGACCTACGAATTCAGGAATCAAGCCATATTTCAGCAAATCTTCCGGTTCGACCTGCTTGAGGATTTCACCCGTTCCGCGTTCATCAGGATCAGCGACATGTGCGCCGAACCCAATCGATTTGCCTTCAAGACGATTGGCAATGATCTTTTCCAGCCCCGCAAACGCGCCGCCACAGATGAACAAGATATTCGTTGTATCGACCTGCAAGAATTCCTGCTGCGGATGCTTACGGCCGCCCTGCGGAGGCACACTTGCGGTTGTGCCTTCCATAAGCTTCAGCAAAGCCTGCTGAACGCCTTCACCGCTGACGTCGCGGGTGATGGAGGGATTTTCCGCTTTACGGCTGATCTTGTCGATTTCATCGATATACACGATGCCGCGCTGCGCCTTTTCGACATTATAGTCAGACGCCTGCAGCAGTTTCAGGATGATGTTTTCAACATCTTCGCCGACATAGCCCGCTTCGGTTAAAGTTGTTGCGTCGGCCATAGTGAATGGCACGTCAAACGTCTTTGCCAAAGTCTGCGCGAGCAAGGTCTTTCCGCAACCGGTTGGACCAATGAGCAGGATGTTCGACTTGGCCAGTTCAACTTCGGCACCTTTGGCGCCATGGTTGAGCCGTTTATAGTGGTTGTGCACAGCAACCGACAGCACACGCTTTGCCTGCGGTTGACCAATGACATAATCGTCAAGAACTTCGCAGATTTCCTGCGGTGTCGGAACTTCACCTTCCTTGCGGCCGGTCAGCGCCCCCTTGGTTTCTTCACGAATGATGTCATTGCACAGCTCAACACACTCATCACAGATGAAAACGGTCGGGCCAGCGATCAATTTGCGGACTTCGTGCTGTGACTTTCCACAGAATGAGCAATATAATGTGCTCTTAGTGTCAGATCCGCTTAGCTTCGTCATAAGTTGTCCTGCTACCACGCCGAAACGGGCCGTATTTTATTGAACCAACATCCTAAAGATGCGTTCCGATTTGGCAATAGCCCAAAAAGGGCTGTGCCATCTTGGCAAAGGCCGCAAAGCGATTGCTAACGCAATCAGTCCGCCCCTGCCTCAGAATTCAGCGGACGCTTGTCAAACACTTCGTCGACCAGACCAAATGCCTTGGCTTCCTCGGCTTCCAGGAACGTGTCGCGATCCATCGCCTTCTCAATGTCTTTCAACGGCTTGCCGGTATATTTGGCGTATAAATCGTTCATACGTTTGCGAATGCGCAGGATTTCATTCGCCTGAATTTGGATGTCCGACGCCATACCACGCGCACCGCCCGAAGGCTGGTGGACCATGATACGCGAATTGGTCAGCGCAACGCGCATGCCGGGTTCACCCGCAGCCAACAGGAAGCTGCCCATCGATGCAGCCTGTCCGATGCACACTGTCCCGACCTTTGGACGGATATATTGCATGGTGTCATGAATCGCCATGCCAGCGGTTACAACGCCGCCCGGCGAGTTGATGTACATCCAAATGTCTTTCTTTGGA
>NZ_JBILOS010000111.1:0-6242 GCF_044374345.1 Sphingorhabdus sp.
CATTGGTCCGCGCCATGGAGCATACGCCGCGCACATGCGGTTCAGCGTTGAATTCCTGCGCCAGATTTGGCTTGGACGAACCGCCCATGCCAGTGCCGTTCGGGCAACCGCCCTGCGCCATGAATCCGGGAATCACGCGGTGGAACTTCACACCGTCGTAAAAGCCTTCACCAGCCAGTTCTTTGATACGGGCAACATGGTTTGGCGCCAGATCAGGGCGAAGTTTGATAACAACGTCGCCGCTGTCGAGCGAAAGGGTAAGCGTTTCATCGGCCATATATATAATCCTTTAGGCTGGGGAAATGTTGACGGTGCCCTAGGGGATGCATTGCGCTGGTGCAAAGCCAAAATCATTGCAATTTGACGCTGCAAGCTTAGGAGGGGCGCAATTACAACGTCCAGGCACAAAATTACGAATGGGAGGCCCGCACATGACAAGCGATATCGCCGACCCATTGACCATCGATACTGAAATTTTGGAGACGCTGGACGAAGACAACCGTCTGACCCGCGAATATGTCGATCGCGTGCTGGACGCCATGGAAGCAGGCGACGCCCAAGAAGTCTACCGGCTTGTCGAACCGCTCCACGAAGCCGACATTGCCGACCTTCTCGAGCTAACGCCGTCTGAACGGCGCGGCGACCTTGCCATCAGCATGGGCGAGCTGATGAGCGCCGAAGTGCTGGCTGAGGTCAATGACTATGTCCGCGAGGATATCATTGAAGCCTTGCCCGCCGCGCAGGTTGCTGGGCTTGCTGGACAGTTGGACACCGATGACGCGGTCGCGATCATCGAGGATATGGAAATAGAGGACCAGCAGGCCGTTCTTGCCGAGCTGGACCCCGAAGACCGCGCCGTCATCGAAGACGCGCTGTCCTACCCTGAAGAATCCGCTGGCCGTATCATGCAGCGCGAGCTTGTGGCGGTGCCAGAGCACATGACCGTGGGTCAGCTGATCGACTATCTGCGCGACCATCATGAGCTGACGACTGAGTTCTGGGAAGTGTTTGTCGTCGACCCGCAGCATAAGCCCGTGGGTACGTGCAAGCTTAGCTGGATCATGCGCAGCCAGCGCAAAGTTCCTGTCAGCGACATTATGAAGCACGAACAGACGCTGATTCCCGTTGATATGGATCAGGAAGAAGTCGCGCTTCGGTTCCAAAAATACGCGCTTATTTCTGCCGCTGTTGTTGATGGCGCGGGACGGCTCGTCGGTGTCATCACGGCCGATGACATCGTGCACATCATTCAGGAAGAAGCGGACGAGGATATCTTGCGCCTGTCCGGTGCCGGTGAAGGTGACATTAACGAGCCTATTTCCGACAGTTACAAGGCGCGTGTGCGCTGGTTGATTGCCAATCTCGGTACCGCGATGGTGGCCAGTTTCATCATCGCGCAATTTGGTGCAGCGATTGAAACCATGGTCGCATTGGCTGTGCTTATGCCCATTGTTGCCTCCATTGGTGGCAATGCAGGCACGCAGACGCTTGCGGTTACGGTGCGCGCGTTGGCGACCAATCAGCTTACACAATCGAATACGATGCGGTCGATCTGGCGCGAGATTCGTGTCGCCTTGCTCATTGGTGCAACGATTGCGGTGATTGCCGGAATCGGAGCGGGTCTAATTTTCGGCAATTGGCTGCTCGCGGGCGTCATTGCTGCGGCAATATTGTGCAATATTTCGCTCGCGGGATTGTCGGGCGTAGCCATTCCGGTGCTGCTGGACCGTTTGGATCAAGACCCCGCAGTTTCAAGCTCGATTTTTGTCACGATGATCACCGATTCGATGGGCTTCCTGATTTTCTTGGGGCTTGCGGTCTTCAGCGGTCTTGTCGGTTAACACTGCAGTTCCCGAATAACGCCCATGCCTCTTAACATGACCAAAATCGCGTTCGGCGCGGAAAGCCCGAAACATTTGCGCGATCGCCTCGCGGCCTATGCGCAGGATGGCGAAGTGCGCCTGACGACGCGTTATTTGCCCAAGCGCGTTGAGGAAATGGCGGGTGGATCGCTGTTCTGGATTCACACGCACACCATCATCGGCCGAAGCCCGATTTTGGGCTTTATGGAAAATGGCGCCGGTCGCCATTGGATCCGGCTTCAACCGCGCCTCATCGCTGTCCGTTCAACCCCAAAAAGGGCGCATCAGGGCTGGCGCTATCTTGAGGAAGCGAACACCCCGCCGGATCTCGATTCTGTCGAAACCGATGGTCGTGACGAAATGTCACCAAAGATGCTGAGTGAACTTATGAAGATGGGGCTGGTTTAAGCCGCTTCGCGTTTCGCGAGCACCTTGTTGATCACATCGGCAAAAGTCTCCGCGCTTTGTGCGCCCGGAACCATGAATTTTTGGTCAAAGATGATCGCGGGGACGCCGGTGATATTCTGGTCCATCCAATGCGCCATTTCCGCACGCACGCTTTCGGTCAACGCCGCGTCGGCAATCCATGCTGCCGCCACTGCGCGGTCCATCCCCTGCGCCTCGGCAATGTCACACAAGACTTCGGTGTCGCTCACATCGCGCCGGTCCTGAAAATAGGCCTTGAACAAAGCCATTTTCAGCTCCGTTTGCGCCTGCCAGCCGCGTTCACTCCCGAAAATCGTCAGCAGCTTATGCGCGTTGAACGTATTGTAGATGCGCATGCCCTCGCCATAGTTGAAGGCAAAACCCAAGCTATCGCCAATATCGCTCAGCCGTTGGCGGTTGGCGCGGCTCTGTTCGGGTGTGCTGCCATATTTGCGGGCAATATGTTCGGCGGTATCCTCGCCCTCAGGGGGCATATTCGGGTTGAGTTGAAACGGGTGCCAATGGGTTTCGACCGCAAGATCGCGGCCCACCAGCGTCAGCGCTTTTTCCACCTGCTTTAAACCGATGATGCACCATGGGCACACGACATCGGATACAATATCAATACGCAGCGGAACGGCGGCACCGGTCATTGCGACACCCAATATTTCAATAGGCTATGCGCAATCGCAAAAGGCGGCGGCGCATTGAAACGGCGGTCCGAAGCACCTTCCAGCGCAGCACGGGCTTCTTCCTTTGTGACCCACATGGCGTCTTCTATTTCGGTGGTGTCGAGGACCAGCGCATCGCTTTGCGCATCGGCGATGCATGCCATCATCAGTTGCGACCCACCAAATGGCCATGGCTGGCTGGTGACATAACGCACAGCGCCGCAGGTAACGCCGGCCTCTTCATGGATTTCACGGCGAACCGCTTCCTCCATGCTTTCACCGGGCTCCAAAAAGCCAGCGAGTGCCGAGTAATTTCCGGGCGGGAAGCGCGACTGGCGGCCCACGAGCGCTTTGCCTTCATACTCGGCAAGCATGATGACCACTGGGTCCGTGCGCGGAAAATGTTCCTTTGCGCAATTGCCGCATTTGCGGCCCCATCCTGCACGGAACAGCACGGTCGCATGTCCGCAACGTCCACAAAAACGATGGTTATTGTGCCATTCGATCAGGCTGCGCGCGGTGCCGTAAATTGCGGCATCTTCGGCAGGCAGCATGGACAAGGCACGCCAGATAGCGGGCGAACGGAATGCGTCTCCGGTCGCCTCAACGAGGGCGACAAAATGTGGCTTATCATCTGAAAGGCCAAGTAAGATCAGTTCTTCCGAACCATCCAGTTCAGCTATCGAATGCCAATGCAAGCCACCTGCGTCGCTTACGCGGGGGTCAAGGCCATCGAGACCCAAAACCCGTGCGCGCCAGTCAGCCAGCAAAGCGCCATAGGCTTCTGCATCATTGCGTACGCGGTCAGCGCGATCGAGCGGTGAGCCCGTAAACCCTGGCGACATCATCGGATCAGGCTGGCAGGCCAAGGTCCTTCAGGACCCATTTTGCGAAATTCTCGTGGAACGGATAGGCGTTGCTTGGCATATATTGCGCCATGCAAATCGCGCGCAGCTTGCGCTTGGGATCGACGAACGCAACGGTGCCGGCGGCACCACCCCAGCCGTACACACCTTCGTTCGCGCCCTTGCCAACGCGTCCGCCCGCGCCAAAGCCTGCGCCTGCTGCAAAGGTGCCGTCGGTTGATACGGCAGGGGGCAACAGGTCGGACATTGCGAGCGCAGCCGTTTTGGCCGACATAATCCGCACGCCATCCAGTTCACCATAATTGGCAAGCATGTTGAGGAACCGGTCATAATCGCGCGCCGAGCAGACCATGCCTGCACCCCCAAAGGCAAAGGCAGGCTTGTCGAGATAGATGCTCGTCGCCGCGGGATCGATTGGGAACAGAATGCCGTTCACGGGCGCATAGTTGGAAACCAATCGCGGTGTTTCCGACTTTGGCACTTGGAAATAGCTGCTGTTCATTTTCAGCGGCTCGAAAATGCGTGTCTTGAGGAAAGCCTCAAAATCCATACCGCTGGCAACTTCAATCACGCGGCCCAACAAATCGAGCGAGATGGAATAGCTCCATTTGGTTCCGGGCTCTGCAACCAACGGCAATTTGGCAAGCCGTTCCGAAAATGTCTTCAGATCGGGGGTCGGTGTGCTGGTTGGTTGGCCGGGGATAGGGAAGCGGCTGACGATGCCCGGCGTAATGCCGTTGTCCAGATAGGCCTGCAGCAACGGCCCCTTGGTGATGATGGAATATCCAAGACCAGCCGTATGCGTCAACAAGTGGCGAACCGTAATCTGGTTCTTGGCCGGAACCGCATCCATGCTTTTTTCAGGATCGGTCAACACCTTCATATTGGCGAATTCAGGCAGAAATTCGGAGATCGGCTGGTCAAGCTTCATCTTGCCTTCGCCAACCAAAATCATCGCGGCTATGCCCGTGATGGGCTTTGTCATCGAATAGACGCGCCATAATGTGTCGATATTGACAGGCGTTTTTTCGCCCAGTCCTTGCGTACCAACGGCAATGACGTCTGGCAGACCAGACGCACGGCCAATCGTTGCCAAAACACCCGGAAGCTTGCCCGATGAAACATAGCTGTCGAATTCAGCTTTAATCGTCGGGTATTTTTCGGCAGCCTGCGCCCAAGCCATTCCGGGCAAAAACGCACCAACGGCGCCGGCGCCTGCCAGTCGCCCGCCCCATGCGAGTAATCCGCGCCGACCCAACATGATCTGGCCTGTTGCTTGTACGTCCATCATCTCTCTCCTGCGTTCAAAACCGCCTCAGTCACTTTTCTGAATAGGGTCGGCAGACCAGCATTGTCGAGCGATTTTAGCGGCCACCATTCGCCCTCACCGGGGCCGTCAGCGTCCGCTGGCCATGACGTAACGGCAATGTTCAGGGTCAGGGAAAAATGCGTGAATATATGCGTAACCTGCGCTGGCAATTTTTGCCAATTGGCTGCCGCAGGTGGAATTGCGTCACCGTCGATGCGCGCTGTCCATTTGTCATCAGGCAATGCCCGCATGCCCGCAAGCAAGCCGCGATCATCACGGCGCAGCAGCCAGACATGCGCATCACGTTCAATCCAATACACATGTCCCGACCGATGCGGTTTCGCGCTTTTCGGCAATTTTGCAGGAAAGGTTTCGGGGTTGCCTGCACGAAAGGCAGCACATGCGGATTGGATGGGGCAGATCAGGCACGACGGCGATCGTACCGAACAGATACCCGCGCCCAGATCCATCATCGCCTGCGCGAAATCGCCTGCCCTCAGTTCCGGGGTAATGCTATCGGTAGCCTCGCGAATATGCGGCTTTGCCTGCGGCAGCGGCATTGATATCGCAAATAGCCGCGACACCACGCGCTCGACATTGGCGTCGACCACCACCGCGCGCCGCCCAAATGCAATCGCGGCAATCGCCGCTGCTGTGTAGGGACCGATTCCGGGCAGCTTCAGTAAATCTGCTTCATAAGAAGGCAATTGCCCCTGATATTCGGCAACGACCACGCGCGCGCATTTCAAAAGATTGCGGGCACGGGCATAATAACCAAGCCCGGCCCATGCGGCCATAACATCAGCATCATCGGCCGCAGCCAGCGCCGCAAAACTGGGCCACGTCTGGGTGAATGTGCGGAAATAGGCACCGACGGCGGCGACCGTGGTCTGCTGCAACATGATTTCCGACAACCAGACATGATATGGGTCCACGAAACCCTGCCCCGGCAATTTCCGCCATGGCAAGGTTCGGGCATGGACATCATAATGCGCCAGCAGACGCTCGGCGATATCCCCAGAATTCTGGTCAGTCTGTTGGACGGCAGGCATGTAAAATGGCATGGATTAGGTGATGGATAAAGGCAAGCCACCAACAGCGCCAAAGG
>NZ_JBILOS010000112.1:0-6192 GCF_044374345.1 Sphingorhabdus sp.
GGATGATCTGGAGGATCGCCGCCGCTATTTGAACATTGCCGCGACGCTGGATCGTCTGTTGGGTGCAGGGGCCGTTCCCGTCATCAATGAAAATGACAGCGTCGCCACCGAAGAAATCCGCTTTGGTGACAATGACCGGCTTGCCGCACGCGTGGCGCAGGCGGCTGGCGCCAGCGGGGTGATTTTGCTGTCGGATGTCGATGGCCTGTTCGACCGCGCGCCACATTTGCCGGGTGCGACGTTGTTGCCCAATATCGAAAAAATTGACGGCCATGTGCGCATCATGGTGGCGGAAGGTTCATCCTCTGGCATGGGGTCGGGCGGTATGGCGTCCAAGCTGGATGCCGCGGATATTGCGACCCGCGCTGGCATTGGCTTGGTCATCGCCTCCGGACTTCGCGATCACCCGCTTGCCGCGCTTGAAGCGGGCCGGCCTTCAACCTTTTTTGCGCCGCGCGACGGCGGTTCTGCACGCAAGAGCTGGTTGGGCGGACGGCTGACCGTCAAGGGCCGCATCCGCGTCGATGCTGGCGCCATCCAAGCGCTCATATCGGGCAGCAGCTTGTTGCCCGCTGGCGCCTTGTCGGTGGAGGGTGAGTTTAAACGCGGCGACGTCCTCGACATAAGTGATGATGACGGCGTTGCGGTCGCGCGCGGCCTTTCCGAATAGGATGCCGTCGATGCCGCACGCATTTGCGGCCATCGTTCAAGTGAGTTGGCGGACATCTTGGGTACCGTGCCCCGCTCCGTCCTTGTCCACCGTGATCAGCTGGTCCTTTTGTGAAAATAGTCGCGTTAACAGGAGCGACGGGTTTTGTCGGACGGATCACGCTGGATCGGTTGATTGCCGCAGGCTGGCATGTCCGCGCACTGACGCGGCGGGACCAGCACAAAAAAGCGGGCGTTACTTGGGTGCATGGCAGCTTAAATGATACCGTAAGCCTCACCGAATTGTGCAAAGGCGCCGATGCGGTCTTGCATGTCGCAGGCGTCGTCAATGCGCCCGACGCGGCGGGTTTCGAAAGCGGGAATGTCACAGGCACAGCCCATATCCTCTCCGCTGCCAAATCGGCTGGCATCACACGTTTTGTCTGCGTCTCCTCGCTTGCTGCGCGCCATCCGGAGCTTTCAATGTACGGCGCGAGCAAGGCCACCGCGGAAGCGCTCGTGCGCACATCATCGCTCGACTGGACCGTCATTCGTCCGCCCGGAGTGTACGGCCCCGGCGACACCGAAATGTTCGATATGTTCCGCATCGCCGCCAAGGGATGGGCATTGCTGCCGCCGCGGGGCAGGGTGTCCGTCATTCATGTCGATGATCTCGCCCGCTTGCTGGTGACTTTGCTGTCGGCGGATAATGTGTCGAAATGCGTGTTTGAGGCAGATGACGGAACGGCAGGCGGGTGGAGCCACGCCGGTTTTGCCAAGGCGATCGGCGCTGCGGTCGGGCGCGATGTCACGACGGTGCACGCGCCTGCGTTTCTGTTGAAATTTGCCGGATGGGCCGACCGAACGGTTCGCGGTGCAAAGGCGAAGCTGACGCCCGACCGCGCCAATTATCTGGCGCACCCCGACTGGACCATCAATCGCGATGCTGCGCCAGGGCCCCAGCTTTGGACGCCAGAAATAGCAACGCCCAAGGGGTTGAAAGACACCGCAAGCTGGTATCGCGCGCAAGGGTGGATGTAGGCGCATGGCTTTGCCCTCATACTGCCTTATTCGCTTGCCATAGCGCGCCCATATGGCGCATTGCCCGTCACATAATTTGAGGATGTACATATGACCGACCGCAGCGAAATGTTTGATCGCCTAAAGGGCCTGATTGAGCCATTTAACAAAAAAGGTGTCGAGGTTGGCGAGACCACCACTTTTGCAGGTGATTTGGAATGGGACAGCCTGACCGTCATGGATTTTGTTGCTGAAGTCGAAGACAGCTTTGACATCATCATCAGCATGAATTTACAGGCGGAAATCGAAAATGTCGGCCAACTGGTCGACGCCGTGACCAAGTTGACCGCAGCCTGATCCAAACGGACGCCTGATTTTAACGGAAGACGTGCATGACTGACTTATTCTCCAAATTTGATGCCTTGATTGCGCAACGTGAAGGCTTGCTGGCCACGGGCGTAAAAGACCCGTTCAGCCTTGTGATGGAAGAGGTGAAATCGCCGACCGTTGCCGTCGTGAACGGCAAGGAAACCATCTTGCTTGGCACCTATAATTATATGGGCATGACCTTTGACGATGATGTCATCGCCGCGGGCAAGCAGGCTTTGGACGAATTTGGCGCAGGTACGACCGGCAGCCGCGTTTTGAACGGCACATTTCAGGGCCACAAGGAATGCGAAGACGCGTTGAAGGAATTTTACGGAATGGACCATGCGATGGTCTTTTCCACGGGCTATCAGGCGAACCTTGGCATCATCAGCACGATTGCGGGCAAGGGCGATTATATCATTCTGGATATCGACAGCCATGCGTCGATCTATGACGGCTGCAAAATGGGCGACGCCGAAATTGTGGCCTTCCGCCATAATGACGTCGACGCGCTCGAAAAACGGCTGAAGCGCCTACCCGCCGATGCGGGCAAGCTTGTTGTGCTTGAAGGCGTTTATTCGATGCTGGGCGATGTTGCGCCGCTGAAGGAAATGATCCGCGTTTCGAAAGAAGCAGGCGCGATGATCCTTGTCGACGAAGCGCATTCGATGGGCTTCATCGGCGAAAATGGCCGCGGCGTGGCCGAAGAGCAGGGCGTGCTGGACGATGTTGATTTCGTCATCGGCACATTCTCCAAATCGGTCGGCACCGTCGGCGGCTTCTGCGTGTCCAACCATCCCAAATTTGAAATCATGCGGCTTGTCTGCCGTCCTTATGTGTTCACGGCGTCATTGCCGCCAGCGGTCGTCGCATGTTCGGCGGCGAGCATTCGCAAGTTGATGCACAATGGCAACAAGCGTGCGCATTTGTGGGAAAACTCCAGAAATCTGCACCAGGGTCTTCGCGATCTTGGTTTCAAACTCGGCACGCCTGATGCGCAAAGCGCGATCATCGCGGTGATTATGCCCGATTTGGAAAAAGGCGCGATGATGTGGGCTGCGCTTCTTGAGAACGGCCTATATGTAAACCTCGCCCGTCCGCCCGCGACGCCCGCTGGCATGACATTGCTGCGCTGTTCTTTATGTGCCGAACATAGCAGCGAACAGGTTGCCGATATCCTCAGCCGCTTCGAACGCGCGGGCAAGGCCGTCGGGATCATTTGACCGCGGCACGCGCTTTACGTTCCGCGTAAAAATGCGCTTTAACGCACGGCGCCTTTGGCCAAAAGCTTGGGCACCAGAAACAGCGCTGCGATTAATGGCCATTTGCGCTGCCACGGACGCACTATGATGTGCGTGCCGGCGTGGCGGTTTATTTTCCACGCCAGATAATCAATGCCGCCCGCATAGGTAAACGCCGCCTTTGCCAGCCGTGCCACGGTTAGCAACTTTCCACGGCGACGTAGGGCAGGCCAACGGCGTTTTTCTTGAACGATGTGGCCATCGGGGTCGGGCAAGATAACTATTTTGTCGCCGCGCACTTCATGTGCGATCGTTATGTGCTGCAATGCCGCCCGGCCAAAGCGGACGTAGCGATCGGGGTCGAATGAAATCACCGAAGATGGCCGGTCCGTGCGTTCCGCGCGCAGCTCTGCGCCATAGGTCATCTGGAATCCCGACTGCCAAAGGTCGAGCACATCGGCTTCGCGCTCCGCAAATGCCAGTGCGGCATTCAACAAAGTCGGCGCGGCACCGGATATGGCGAGAATGGCAGACTGACGTGCGTCTTCATCAGCGCACCAGACAAGCCGCGATGGCTGGGCAAAGCGGGCCCAGACCGACACGGCAGACGCGGCCGGGCGGTTGAGGTGGTGAAAATCCGCTTCGCTTAAAATCGCGACCTTTGCGACCAGATCGCCATGTTGAAACGGAAATACATTGGGCGGCAGGCGGCGGTTCCATGTGGCGAGCCAACCGCGTCCATAAGCGGATTGGTAATCGGACACGATGAGGTAGAAGTCGAGCATCTCGCCCTCAAGCTGTTCCGACCGCAGGCACGATCCGTAGAAGAGAACGGCGCGCGCTGCCGTGCCATATTGCGCCGCGATATGCGCAGCGAAGTCGCTGGCGCCCTGTTGCGCGGGTACGGCCAATTCCTCGGCCACAAGCTGGGTCAGCGAAAGCATATCTGCGCCTTAGCCGTTTCCGTTGCCGCTTGTTAAGCAGCGAGTTTCAGAAAAGGGACGGGCGGGGTTGACCGAAGCACGATCGGGCTACCGCGATACGCCTCGAACACTTCGCCATCCAAAACGACGCTGCTGCGTTCGCTATCGATGCGGATGACATCGCCTTGCTGGAAATGGACGCCGCTTGTGGGCGTGTGGCCCAATTTGCCGCGCAGTGATGCCGCGATCATTTTCAGCATCGCCCATGGCGTCTGGTCGACGGCCATAAACTTCATCAAACCACGCTGCTTGGTTTTGCCGGCCTGTCCGCCAAGCAACAGCTTTTCCAGCGTGGTGACGATCAGAACCGAAAATGTGCCCTGCAATTCGCCATTGCGGACAAACGATATGCTGACGGGTTTTGATCGTTTCGGCAGGAAACTTGCCTTCACCCGGACAAAGGCCGAAAACATAACGGCGATGAACGTCAGGAAATGGCTTAAGCCATTGGGCAATCCCAATGGATAGATTTTGTGGCGGCAATAAAGAATCGTTTCGGCAAGACCTGCACCGCCCAAGAACATGCCAAGAACCGGACGCGCGCCTTCGCTGCCGTTGCTTAACGCAATCAGTTCGCGGACAACAATATGTTCGGAAAGATCGCCCTTTGCGACGTCAATGATACGCGCCAGCGCCTCCAACGGATCACCCTCCGCACCCAAATCGAGCGCAATCAGGTTGGTCTTGCCATTGGGCAGCACCGCGACGGGCGGGGGTGACCCTTCAAAATGCCCACCGTGATAAAGCTCGGTCAAAGCGGACTGCACGGTGCCATCGCCGCCATTGATGACGAGCACCTTGGGCTTCACGCGGGCAATCATTTCGAGCGCTTTGGCGATCTGGCCAATTTCTTCGACTTCGTAATGGAATATATCAGGATTTTTCGCGCAATAGTTTCGCACCGCCGGCAACAACGACCTGTTGCCGGTTGAATTGGGGTTCGAAAGAAGCGCGACTAAAGCCAAATCATTACCTTCACATATATTTCAGGTTGATGGTGATCCGCGTGACGCCGGGGCCCGCATCGAATGCGACTTTGCTGACCGACGGCTTGCCCAAATTCAATATGCTCACGCTGGGGTTGTTGGAAAAACCGCCGCCATCCTGCGTGAAGTCTGTTTTGCCATTTCCGTTTCGGTCATGGCGCACAGCAATGCCATATTTCCCTTCGGAAGGGACGGGCAGGCAAAAGCTCATATTTCCTGCGCTCGCGCGGCTTTCGATGCGGTGCAGCCAGCGGCCTTTGGCCAGCCAAGTGCCGGGCGTTGCGGCATAGGATTGCACGCGAACATTGCCCCTCGCTTCCTTCACGCCCTGCACGTTCACCAGCACAGCGGGACCTTTGCCCGCGGCGCAGCGCGACAAATCATTGCTTATTTCCTCGCTCGCTGCAGCGACGCCCGATACGAGCGCCAATGCTGCGGCAGATGTAAGAATAAAATATTTATGCATCTCAAAACTCCTGGAACAGCAAATCCGGTATCACTTCACAACGATACCATCGATATATTGCCCCTGAACCTGTAAGCGTCTATCGGGTCAGTTTGCGGCCAAATTAGGGTGACAGGGCGACCATAAGTTGAAATTTCTTACTGCCACCGACCGATATATCTTCCGGCTTGTGATGTTGCCGCTGCTGGCGACGCTCGCAATCGCGGCATCATTGCTGCTGCTGGACAAGATGTTGACCCTGTTTGACTTCGTCGCCGCAGAGGGCGGGCCGGTCAGCGTGGTCTGGCGCATGCTCGCAAATCTGATACCCGAATATCTATCGCTCGGCATCCCAATCGGGCTGTTGCTGGGTATATTGCTGGCGTTCCGCAAGCTCGCGACATCGTCCGAACTCGACATTTTCCGCGCGGTGGGGATGAGCTATCTTCGGCTGTTGCGCGTCCCATTCCTGCTGGCCATCGCGCTGGCTACGGTCAATT
>NZ_JBILOS010000113.1:0-6155 GCF_044374345.1 Sphingorhabdus sp.
GTTGCGCGCTCGCCGCGTTTGTTGCTGGTCAACAAATCCTTGTAGGTGTGCATCAGGTCGCCATTGGACGCCGCCATGTCGCAGTCCATACGCCAGCCCGATTTGGTGCGCACGCCAATGACCTTGTCACCGCGTGTTTCGATTTCTTCGACGGGATCGCCCAAACGGATCGTCCCACCGAGCCGCTCAAAATGCGTCACCATTGCGGCGACAAGCCGGTTGGTGCCGCCCTTGGCAAACCAGACACCGCCCTCTTTTTCGATGGTGTGGATGAGCGCGTAGATCGCGCTTGTGCTCATCGGGTTTCCGCCGACGAGCAACGTGTGGAATGACAAAGCTTCGCGCAGCTTTTCATCTTTCACATAAGACGAAACGATCGAATAAACCGAACGCCATGCCTGATATTTCATCAACGCTGGCGCCGCCTTTATCATCGATGCGAAGTCGAGGAACGCGACGGACCCGAGCTTTTGATAGCCCTCTTTGAACACACCCTTCGAATATTCGAGGAATTTGCGATAACCCTCAACATCGTCAGGGTTCAGCTTTTCAATCTCCGCTTTCAGCCCGGGTGCGTCGTTCGAATAATCGAAGTTCGTGCCATCGGGCCAGTTCAAACGGTAGAACGGGAACACGGGCATCAATTCCACGTCGTCCGACATTTTATGGCCGGACAGCGACCATAATTCTTCCAGACATGGCGGGTCGGTGATGACCGTTGGGCCACCATCAAAGGTAAAGCCGTCCTTTTCCCAATAATAGCCGCGGCCACCGGGCTTATCGCGCGCTTCGATAATCGTCGTGGAGATGCCTGCAGATTGCAGCCGCATTGCAAGCGCAAGTCCGCCAAATCCGGCGCCAATAATTGCTGCTGTTTTCGTCATAAATTATGTCCCAAAAATGCGTTATCCTGAACGTGTTTCAGGATAACAGGCGACCCCATTTTGTTATCCCGAAGCAAGTTCGGGATGACGAAAAGTGCGAGAGTCCTGCTCATTTCTTCTTGCTCCGGATCGCGGTGATGGCTTTCCCTATGGGAATAGGCGGCTTGCCAATCAGGATGCGCGCCTTGTCACTGTTGCTGCTATTCCCAGCATAAAAGCGTTCAATCAATCCGGGCTTTAGCCTGTAGAAACGTTCTAATATTTTATATCGGTCGCGGCCTTCGGCGCCGCGGAACAGCATCCGGTTGAGCATCCGGAAAAATCTGCCCTTGTTCCAATGGTCCTGCGCACGCTCGCGCAGAACAAGATTGAGCTTGTCGCCGTCAAGATCGGGCTGCTCTGCAATGAAAATGGCGTTGCGCACCGCGTCGGGCAGGGAATAGCTGGTCACCGACTGAAAAAATGCACCGCGCGCGCCGGCCTTTGCCGTGCGGCCACTGCCGCTTGCCCAATAGCTTTCCAGATCGCCGCCCATCACGACGGGCAGGACGCCATTTTCTTCACGCAAGACGCGCTCGACTTTCCAGCCTTGTTCATCCGCATAAGCCGCAATCCGTTGACGCAGGATACGCGGGTCCAAATCGGGCTTGTCGCTGTAATACGTGTCTTCGACAAACAGCTTGTCCATCCCAAAGGGCAGGACATAGACAAAGCGATAGCCATCATGCTGGTCCACCGTCGCGTCCATGACGATGGGCTTTGTAAGATTGTGGGGCTCTGACAATTGCATCAGCTGGCCGGTAAATTTCTGCCAACCGCAATCGAGATGGTTCAGGTCACCTGCGCCCCGCGCGTCAATCACGCCGCCGGCGTTAATACGCTGGGCGCCGTCCAGGACCACAAGCCTGGGCGAGACCGCTTTCACTTCACGGCCAAGCATCAATGACGATGCAGGCAGGTTCTTGCGCAGCACCCAGTCGAGCCGTTCGGATTCAATCGTGTAATAAATATTGTCGAGCGTGCGGCTGTGCCCCGGGAATTTGACGTCATAACCCGACCAGCCATAGGTCACCAATGGCGCAGTCAGCCAACGATGCTCTGGCAAGATGTCGCTCGCAAAAAAGCTCCAAATATGGTTGCCGCCAAAGCTGTCGCCTTGTTCAATCAGGACGATTTTCAATTCGGGCCGCATTTTGCCAAGGGCAAGCGCGATGAGCCCGCCCGCAAGCCCGCCGCCGACAATGGCCAAATCGCATTTGATATTTTCGCGTGTCACCATGCGGCCCTAGCGCAGCCATTTTACAAGGGGAAGGCTTCTGCCAAGGTAATGCACAGCTTTATGTATAGCGATTGGGCGGCGCACCGACGTCGTCATAATTTTCCTATATGCTAACGCTATCAAAAACGCGTAGGTACGTCGTCAAACGGGGGAGATTTATCATGCGGAAGAAATGGCTTTTGGCCGTCCTTGGCGGGCTGGTCGTTGCGGGCGGTGCGGCATATGTAAAACGTGACGCACTGGCGATGGCGCTGATTTCGCGCGCAGCGGACAGTGCCATGTCGCGCAATGTCATGGCGGAATTGCCCGAAAATGCTCTGCACGTCGGATTTTGCGGCACGGGTTCGCCCTTGCCAAATCGTGACCGCGCGGCCGCGTGCACCGTTGTGATCGCCGGTGGCCGGTTGTTTATATTCGACATGGGTGAAGGCTCCGGCAAAACCCTGTCTCTCATGGGCATGCCACTCGATAAGATTGAAGGGGTGTGGCTCACCCATTTGCACAGCGACCATTTCGAAGGCCTTGGCCCCTTCACTCTGCAGCGTTGGGCAGGGACGAGCGCGAAAACACCGCTGCCTGTGTCTGGCCCTGAAGGCGTCACCGAAATCACCGATGGGCTGAATGCGGCGTACCGGATTGATTCAACCTACCGCATTGCCCACCATGGCGCAGCCGTCGTGCCGCAATCGGGCTTTGGCATGACGGGCAAGGCTATCCAGCCGGGCGTGGTTTATGATGCCAATGACGTGCGCATTACCGCCTTTTCTGTGGACCATGATCCGATCACGCCCGCCTTTGGCTATCGCGTCGATTATAAGGGCCGCAGCGTCACCATATCGGGTGACACCGCGTTCACCCCTGCGCTGGCCAAAGCCGCCAAGGGGTCTGATTTGTACGTCAGCGAACTGCTGTCGCCGCGCATGGTCGATGCCCTCGCCACCAGCGCGCAAAAGGCAGGCATGATAAATCGGGCCAAAATCTTCGACGATATCCAGAATTATCATATCAGCCCCGAACAAGCCGCTGATGTGGCAAAGGCGTCCGGCGCTGGCATGTTGGCCTTTACCCATATCGTCCCGTCGGTGCCCAAGCCGCTCGAATTCGCGCTGATTGGTGATGCCGCCAGCCGCTATAAGGGACCAATTAAGGTCATGCACGATGGCGATATCATCAGCATTTCCGGTCCCGATAATTTCGAAACACGCAATTTGCTAAACCGATAAGATAGGGGCTAAAGGCGCCAGATGGGCTCTTGGCTGATCTTGCTTTTATCAACACTGGCGATGACGGCGATTGTCGGCGTGCGCTATCTCGTGGTCAGCGGTGCTTTTGCATGGGCGACGAAATTGCGCGAGCCGGGTCTTTATGTTGGCCTTGACCACCAAATCCGCCGCGAAATCGGGTGGAGCCTCGCCAGCGCCGCGATTTACGGCATTCCTGCGGGCGTCGTCGCTTGGGGATGGGACAATCTCGGCTGGACGTTGATTTACCGCGATGCCGGCGATTACCCTTTCTGGTATCTGCCGCTGTCGGTATTTCTATATCTGTTTGCGCACGACACATGGTTTTATTGGACACACCGGCTGATGCATCGCCCGTTTTGGTTCAAGGCGGCGCACGCTGTCCATCATGAAAGCCGCCCGCCCACCGCATGGGCTGCCATGTCCTTCCATCCGTGGGAGGCATTGTCAGGCGCGTTCGTTATTCCGTTTTTGGTCTTCGTCATTCCCATTCACGTTGCGTCTTTGGGCGTCGTGCTATCGGTGATGACCATCATGGGCGTGACCAACCATATGGGGTGGGAATGTTTCCCGAAATCCATCGTCAACGGCAAATTAGGGCAGTGGCTGATAACGGCGACACATCATCAAAAGCATCACGACGCATATCGAGGGAATTATGGGCTATATTTCAGGTTTTGGGATAAAATGTGCGGCACTGACCTTGGTCTCGGCCATTGGGATCGCAACCTTAAGCGGCGCAGTTGAAGCCGCGCCCGCAACCGCGACGATTGATATAAACATCTCCGGCCTGCGCAATACGAAGGGCAATGTCCTCGTCTGCGTCACCGCCAATCCGCGCTTCTTCCCCGATTGCGGCAAGGATCCCAAAGGTTTGAAGACCAGTATATCCGCGCGCGATGCCGCAAATATATCGTTCACGGGTATCGCAAAGGGCACATATGCGGTCGCGTTGGTCCATGATGAAAATGCCAACAACAAAATGGATATGGCCATTTTCTTGCCCAAGGAAGGCTTTGGCTTTTCCCGCAACCCCGCGATTGTTGCTGGCCCGCCCAAGTTTAAGGCCGCGGCGTTTGCGGTTGATGCCGCCGCCGTCAGCCAGCGGGTAAAGATGAAATATATGCTGTAACGGCGCGGTCGTGCGCGGCGACGGAACTTTCTGACTCGCCTTAACCAGTTGGAAATCATGTGCGGGTCATAATCTGGCTTCTCTGCAAATAGGGCGCCCGCTATGATTCCGTCGCACAACCAGTTTACGTCCACTTCCTCTCAGCCTGCGTCGGCAACCGCCGCCGAAGCGCCGCGCGCACGCACGCGGGAGGCGCGCTTGAGCTGGATCGGATCAAAGCTGGCGCAGCTGATCGACATTGAAGACGCCCGTCTTGATGCCCTGCACCACCGTATGTGGATGCGGATATTGCAGAGCGGCCTTGAACCTGCCGCACCGCGGAACGAAACGGATCAGCTGGCGATCCACATCCTTGCCGTCGCAACATTGGCCGACGATGTCGCGGCGAAAGACGGGCCACAGGCCGCAATGGCCGCCGTCATGCAGGCCAGCGGCAAAACGCTTGAACCGGGGCTGGCGGAAAAATTCCTGCGCCTTGCAAGTTCGCCCATATTCTGGAGGGCGCTGCAGTCGGATGTTGCTGCCGCCTAATTTCATTGCCGTGACGATGTTCATCCTGCTGGACTGACGCGCTACTCTGGCCTATTGCATCTCCATCCCCGGGGAGTCGTGTGACTGAGAGGGATGGGTAACGCCATCCGACCCGCTGAACCTGATCCCGTTGACGCGGGCGTAGGGAGGTGAGACCGCAGCCAGTCCGGGGGACTGGCGAGGACCGAGCCCGGTCTTCACGCCAATCGCTCTCCTTCGCGATAATTTGGAGAGTACACATGGCAGACATCCCCGCACGCACCGAAATTGGCGTCACCACTGGCCCGATCCGTGGATCGAAGAAAATCTACGTCGGCGATCGCAAAGTGGCCATGCGCGAAATCTATCTTGAGCCATCGTCGGGCGAGCCGCCTGTGCGCGTCTATGACAGCAGCGGGCCATATACCGACAGCAACGCCCGCATCGACATCAGCATGGGCCTGCCCGAAATCCGCGCCAGCTGGATCCGTGAGCGTGGCGATGTAGAGGAAGTGCTTCAGCGCGAAGTCCGCCCCGAAGATAATGGTCAGCTTGGCCCCGACCGCAGCGGCGGCGTGGCGCCATTCCCCAATGTGCGCAAACATGTGCTGCGCGCAAAGCCCGGCATGAACGTCAGCCAGATGCATTATGCCCGCCGCGGCATCATCACGCCGGAAATGGAATATGTTGCCGAGCGTGAGAATCTGGGCCGTGCGCGCCTGACCGAATATATCCGCGATGGCGAAAGCTTTGGCGCAGAAATCCCCGATTATGTGACGCCCGAATTCGTCCGCGAAGAAATCGCCCGCGGCCGCGCGATCATTCCCAACAACATCAACCACCCTGAATCCGAACCGATGGCCATTGGCCGCAATTTCCTGGTCAAGATCAACGCCAATATCGGCAACAGCGCCGTGGCGTCTGATGTCGCGACGGAAGTGGACAAGATGGTCTGGTCCATCCGCTGGGGCGCGGACACCGTCATGGACCTGTCGACCGGCCGCAACATTCACGACACCCGCGAATGGATCATCCGCAACTCGCCCGTTCCCATCGGCACCGTGCCGATTTATCAGGCGCTGGAAAAGGTTGGCGGCGTTGCCGAAGAC
>NZ_JBILOS010000114.1:0-6115 GCF_044374345.1 Sphingorhabdus sp.
TATCACCGAACTTGGGATCGGGAAGAATGATGCGCTTTTCGGGACGACGACGACGTGACATATTTTATTTCCTTTATCTCATGGGACCAGTGGCAGCGCAGTTGCGCGCCAATCGGCCAGCCAATGGTAACGTTCGAATTACTTCGGACGCTTTGCACCATATTTGGAACGCGATTGCTTGCGGTCCTTGACGCCCTGCGTATCGAGTACGCCGCGAAGCACGTGGTAACGCACACCGGGAAGGTCGCGTACGCGGCCGCCACGGATAAGCACAACGCTATGCTCCTGAAGGTTGTGGCCTTCACCTGGGATATAGGAAATAACTTCACGCTGGTTGGTCAGACGGATCTTCGCAACCTTACGCAAAGCCGAGTTCGGCTTTTTCGGGGTCGTTGTATAAACGCGTGTGCAAACGCCGCGCTTTTGTGGATTTTGCTCCATCGCAGGGACCTTGGACTTGGTCTTCTGCGGGGTCCGGCCCTTGCGGACCAGCTGGTTAATCGTTGGCATATCTTCACCTTGTTTAAAGCGGTTACTTTGGGTGGGCAGCCGTATTTTGCGGTGGAGGCTCAGCCTTTGGCCCACCCGGCCGATCACACAATGTGCTGCTATTCTGAGTTCTTCCCAAATGACCAAAGAGAATCGGTCCTCTGGCCATGGGAAGGCGCGCCATTAGCGCCAGCAGGCGGTCGGGTCAAGTAGTGCCCACACGTTCGCCCAGCACGGCATTTTCAATCCGGATCCGCCACCACAATAACGCAGCGTTCAATATCGAAAACGTCAGTGCCATCGCGGGTGCACCAAGCAGAAGCGGCAGCAGCGCGATTTCCACGACCACCAATGCGTAATTTGGGTGCTTGATAAACCGATATGGCCCGCGCTTCACGCGTGGGAAATGCGGCGCGCTGATGATGCGGGTTGTCCACCACCGGCCAATGCTTGACAGCGTCCAGAAACGGAATGTCTGGCTGGCGACGAACGCGTTGAGCAATAACAGGTTCGGCCCTGCTGTCGGTTCCGCAAACAGCGCAATCGACACAAGCCAGCCGCTGTGGAGCAATATGAACAAAGGATAATGCTTTGCCCCATGCTCACGCCCGCCTTCGGCCAGCAAACGCCGCGTATTCGCGTTGGCATAGGCAAGCTCGGCCAGCCGCTGGATAATGACATAGGCAAAGACAATGAGCGCCCAGATAGGCCAGTTAAACAATGTCATGGCGTAAGAACCCCCATCGCACCCACAAATCCGGGACCAAGCGCCGTCAACAAGGTTGGCTTTGCAATCGGCCCTGCCGCCAACAACGCTTTCAACACAAACAGCACCGTTGGCGAACTCATATTGCCATGCGCCCGCAGCACCGAACGGGTCATTGCCAAATCATCACCCAGATAGTCCGCAAGCGCATCGACAACACGGCCGCCGCCCGGGTGACAGGCAGGCTCGGCCATCTCGGACTTCTCAAGACCCTGCCGCGCCAAAAATGCGTCGCAGACAGGCGCAAAATGGCTCTTCACGAACACAGGAATGTCGCGCGCAAGCACCAGATCAAAGCCCGTGTCGCCGATTTCCCAGCCCATCATATCCAGCGTGCCAGGCCACACATGGCTGGCAAAGGCGGAAAGCACAGGGCCTGGCCCTGCCCCAATCACCGCGGCGGCGCAGCCATCGGCGAACAAAGCCAGCGCAACCATATCTTTTTTGTCCATCCGCGCATGGTCATAAGCAAGACTGCACAGCTCAAGGCTTACGAGCAGGACGGGCTTGTCCGGATTGGCGCGGAACAGGTCCGCAGCAACGCCAAGGCCAATGACCCCGCCCGCACAGCCATAGCCGAATAAGGGTACGCACCGCGTATCGGGCGCAAAGCCCATTTTCGCGATCATCCGGCTGGGCAGGCTTGGCGTCATGGTTCCTGTGGTTGACACAAACACAATCTGACCGATGTCGGCGGCATTGATGGCGGCACGATCAAGTGCCTGTGCCGCGGCAGCCTCAAACATGGCTGCTGCAGCGTCGGCATATACCTTTGCGCGACCGGCCCACGAGCGCGGCGCAAAATAATATTCAGGCGGCATCGCAATATACCGCTGATCAATGCCGGTATTACCCAGAATATCTGCCATGCGCGCCGGTAGCGCGTGACCTTTGGCCTGCGCCAATATCGCCAAGACCTGATCTTGCGTAATGCCATGCGGCGGCACAGCGGTTCCAAGCGAGAGCAAGCGGGGGGAAATAAGCGTCATTGGTCAATCAGCTACGCCTGTTATCGGCTTTGCGCTAGGTAGACTTTACCCTACCCCGATTTACGCCCAACCGACATATCGCCCTTTCGCAATTGCAGCGCGAAGATGACAAGCATGGCGGGGCTTGATAGAGGACCGCCAAACCGAAATTGAAAGAAGCACTGAACATGAATGCCATCACCCGCCCCGTCCGTACCCGGGTAGCACCTTCACCCACTGGCGATCCGCACGTCGGCACCGCCTATATCGCGCTCATCAACTATTGCTTTGCCAAGAAGCATGGGGGCGAATTCCTGCTGCGGATTGAGGATACCGATCAAGTGCGGTCAACGCCGCAATCGGAAAAAATGATTCTGGAATCACTCCGCTGGTTGGGGCTTAGCTGGGATGAAGGTCCGGATGTTGGCGGACCGCACGGGCCCTATCGCCAGTCGGAACGTAGCGCGATCTACACCGAACATTGCGACCGTTTGCTGGCCGATGGCCATGCGTTCAAATGCTATTGCACGGCTGAAAAGCTAAGCGCCTCGCGTGCGGCCCAAATGGCGGCGAAGTTACCGCCCAAATATGACGGCACATGCCTTTCGCTCACCACCGACGACTGCGCGAAGCTCGACGCCGACGGCGTGCCGCATGTTGTCCGCATGAAAATTCCGACGACTGGCACATGCATTGTTCAGGACACATTGCGCGGCGAGATCGAGTTTGAATATTCGGTGGTCGATATGCAGGTCCTGATGAAATCAGACGGATTGCCGACCTATCATCTGGCCAATGTTGTCGATGACCATCTGATGGGCATCACGCATGTCATGCGCGGTGAAGAGTGGATTTCGTCGGCGCCCAAGCATTTGTTGCTATATCAATATTTCGGCTGGGAACCGCCAGTGCTCACGCATTTGCCGTTGCTGCGCAATGCCGACAAATCAAAGCTTTCAAAGCGGAAGAACCCGACGAGCATCTTATATTATCAGCGCGCAGGTTATTTGCCGCAGGCGATGCAGAACTTTCTGGGACTGTTCATCAAGTCCGCAAGCGAAGAAGACGAAAAAACCTCGCTGCAAACGCTTATCGACGAATTTGACGTGCACAACATATCGCTCGGCGGTCCCGTGTTCGACACGTCAAAGCTGGACTGGCTGAATGGCCGTTATCTGCGTGAAGAATTGAGCGTATCCGAGTTTCTGGACGCCGTAAAAACATGGGCATTGAATGACAGCTATCTGACGCCGATTGCCGAAATGGCGCAGGCGCGGATCACCAAAATGTCGGATCTTGGCGGGCTTACCGCCATGTTCTTCATGAACCGCATTGAAGGCATGACGATTGAACGGCTGCGCGATGGCGTGAAGCTGGAACAGGATGCGCAACGCGCGGCCTATACGATTGCGCTGCAGCAGTTTGACGGGATGATCGATTGGCACCGGGACGGTGTTGAGGGAACATTGCGCCGCACGGCCGAAGTTCTCGATGCCAAGTTGAAGGATGTTATCCGGCCATTCTATCTGGCCATAACCGGCAGCGCGCAGGGCGTGCCCTTGTTTGACGCCATTACCCATCTTGGCCGCGACATCATCCGTGAGCGGCTGCGCCATGCCATGGAGCTGCTTGGGCCAGCGACGTCGAAAGAGGTCAAGGCTTGGACCGATTTGCTGACTGCCCCGCCAAAGGCAGAATGAGCGGGCTTTCCATACCTAATGGCTGGGAAGCACCCTTAAGCGCCGCACTGGCAAGCGGAGGCATGGCCGCACTTGCACGGTTTTTGGAGGCCGAGCAGGCGGCTGGCAAAACGATATACCCGGAACGATCCGCATGGTTTCATGCGCTTGAACTGACCCCGCTCGATCAGGTGCGGGTCGTCATTTTGGGGCAAGATCCCTATCACGGCCCGGGCCAAGCCCATGGCTTGAGCTTCAGCGTCCCGCCCGGTGTCCGGCCGCCGCCAAGCCTGGTGAACATTTACAAGGAACTGGAAAGCGATCTCGGCATACGCCGTCCGTCCCATGGCTTTTTGGAGCATTGGGCGAAGCAAGGCGTGTTGTTGTTGAACAGCGTCTTGACGGTCGAAATGGCCAAGGCCGCTTCGCATAGCCGGAAAGGATGGGAACAGTTTACCGACGCGATTGTCGGGCGCGTAAATGACAAGCCAGATCCGGTCGTGTTCATGCTGTGGGGTGCCTATGCGCATAAGAAAGCGGCAAATGTCGATGCCAGCCGCCATTTGGTGCTGAAGGCTGCGCATCCATCACCACTGTCCGCCTATAACGGCTTTTTGGGCTGCAAACATTTCTCGCAATGCAATGGCTTTCTGACTAGCAAGGGTCAGCCTCCGATTGATTGGACCTTGCCCGATGCGGTTTAGTGAACAGCCCCACCGCCGCTTCAATCCGCTAAAAAACGAATGGATTTTGGTGTCGCCGCACAGGGCAAAGCGTCCATGGCAGGGGCAGCAGGACACGCCAGACAATGCAGTGCGGCCAATCCATGACGCGAACTGCTATTTGTGCCCGGGCAATGAACGCGCTGGCGGGATACACAACCCCGATTACAAAAATGTCTTCACTTTCGACAATGACTTTGCCGCGCTGATGCCGGGAAACGGCGACGAAGCGGACGAGGACAACGCGTTGTTTCGTGCAGCACCTGCCCATGGCACATGCCGGGTCATTTGTTTTTCGCCGGACCATGGAAAGACATTGCCCGAAATGCCGGTGGCCGAAATCGCGGCCGTCGTTGACAATTGGGCGGCGCAGGAAGCCGAGCTGTCGGCCAACCATGCCTATGTGCAGATCTTTGAAAACAAAGGCGCGATGATGGGCTGTTCCAGCCCGCACCCGCACGGACAAATATGGGCCACCGATTATGTCCCCGCCGAACCCGCGCGTGAGGACGAAACGCAGGCCGAATATTTCGACAAACACCGAAGCGCGATGCTGCTGACTTATGCCGCACAAGAGGCAGCGGACGGTGCGCGCACCGTCGCCATGAATGACCATTGGATTGCGGTGATACCTTATTGGGCGAGCTGGCCGTTTGAGACCCTCCTGCTACCGCGTTTTGCTGTCCAGCGGCTGAGTACACTGACTTCAGCACAACGCCATGACTTGGCCGACATCCTAAAGTCCGTCACGACCGCTTACGACAATCTGTTCCAGACAAGCTTCCCTTATTCGATGGGGTGGCATGGCGCGCCAAGCGCGACACCCGACGCCCCGCACTGGCAACTGCATGCCCATTTCTATCCACCCCTGCTGCGTTCCGCGAGCGTGCGCAAGTTCATGGTGGGATATGAAATGCTGGCCGAAGCGCAGCGCGATCTGACGCCCGAAGCGGCGGCCGAGCAGTTACGCGCGCAAAGCAAAATCCATTACCGGAGCAAAGCATGACGCCGCTCGACAAGGCGCTATTGGACACGGTCAGTGCGGCCTTTGCCGCACAATTTGGGTCAGCGCCTGATCTGGTGGCGCGCGCGCCCGGACGGGTGAACCTGATCGGCGAGCATACCGACTATAATGACGGATTTGTCCTGCCCTGCGCCATTGGCCCATCGACGATGGTTGCCGCCAGCCGGCGTGACGACAATGCTGTGCATGTTGTCGCTGTGGACTTTGACAACGCAGTGGATGCGTTCGACCTCAAACAGCCCATCGAACGCAATACGGAACAACCCTGGGCCGATTATATACGCGGCATGATAATGGCCCTGCAAAATGCGGGGCATGCACTTACCGGCGCGAACATTGCCATCGCGGGCAATGTGCCCAAAGGCGCGGGCCTGTCGTCGTCGGCCTCGCTTGAGGTTGCTGTCGGCAAAGCCATGCTCGCCTTGGCCAATATCGAGATAGACCGCACGCGCCTCGCGCAAATCGCG
>NZ_JBILOS010000034.1:0-20701 GCF_044374345.1 Sphingorhabdus sp.
CACGCCGACGCAGGAAAATGTCCTGATCGAAGACGGCATCTTGCGCGCCTATATGCAGGACCGCATGAACGCCCGCCTGATGGGCGTTGCCCCCACGGGCAATGGTCGCCGCGAAAGCTACGCCCATGCACCGATGCCGCGCATGACCAACACATTCATGCGCAGCGGCAATGACGACCCTGCCGAACTGTTGAGCCGCGTGAAAAACGGTATCTTCGCCAAAAGCTTTGGCGGCGGGCAAGTCGACATCGTGTCGGGCAAATTCGTGTTCAGCTGTACCGAGGCCTATTTGGTCAAGGACGGCAAGCTTGGCGATCCCATCAAAGGCGCGACATTGATTGGCGATGGCCCAACCGCGCTGAACAAGGTCATCGGCCTTGGCAACGACATGGCATTGGATGATGGCATCGGCGTGTGCGGCAAAGGCGGGCAAAGCGTTCCGGCGGGCGTCGGGCAACCCACAACTTTGGTCAGCGCGCTTACGGTAGGCGGCACGGCGGGTTGATGGGCGCATATTTCGGTCCAAATTGCGATATGGCCGAATGAACCGCATGACCCCGATATGAGCCACGCACTCAAGGTTGCGACCTATAATATTCGCAAGGCGGTTGGCCTGGACCAACGGCGCAACCCCGAACGTATCTTGGCGGTGCTCAAGGAAATCGACGCAGACATTATCGCGCTTCAGGAAGTGGACCGCCGGTTCGGCGCGCGTGTCAGTGCATTGCCGCTGGCGATGCTGGAGGCGGAGACATCGTGGATGCCCGTGCCGCTGGCTTTCCGTCCTGCCGCCATTGGCTGGCACGGCAATGCGATTTTGGTGCGCAAGGGCATGGAGGTGCGCCTTTGCCACCCGATTGACATGCCAACGCTTGAGCCGCGCGGCGCGGTGATGGCGGAACTGTCGGTTGCCGGACATGCATTGCGCGTCATTGGCGTGCATCTCGATTTGTCGGGGCTGTGGCGGCGCAAGCAAATCCGCGCGTTGCTGGCGGCGATTGATGGCAGCCCGCGTCATATGCCCACCGTTCTGATGGGCGATTTCAATCAATGGTCGGACAGCGGCGCATTGAACGAACTTGCGTTCCACCATCACCGGCTGGTGCAAACGCCCAAAAGCTTCCACACATCGCGCCCAGTCGCGCGATTGGACCGGATCATTGTCAGCCATGACGTGAACGTCACCGCCGCCGACAGCCATATTTCAACATTGTCCAAACAGGCGTCGGACCATCTGCCCTTATGGGCATCGATCCGCATTGGTTGAATGCCTAATATTTAGGCAGTGATAATATGCTGATTAAATTTTAGGCAGTATGGAAGGTGGTGGCGCTTATGTCGGCTGTCCCTATCGCCTGTAATCGGCCTATTTAGGTGCATTTTCCGTTTCTGGCACGACGTTTGCATATTGCATTGCACAACCAATATTGGGGGCGTGCATGAAATATATTATTGCCATTATTAAGCCGCACAAGCTGGACCCGGTGCGCGAAGCGCTCACGGCGCTGGGCGTGTCGGGTATGACCGTGACTGAGGTCAAAGGCTTTGGCCGACAAAAAGGGCAGACCGAAATTTATCGCGGTGCCGAATATGCAACCAACATGGTGCCCAAGGTGAAAATCGAGGTCGCGTGCGCGTCCGATCAGGCCCCTGCCGTTGTCGAGGCCATTCAGCAGGCCGCCGAAACAGGCGCCATTGGTGACGGCAAGATATTTGAATTCGAACTTGCCGGTGCCCTGCGCATCCGCACGGGCGACACCAACGAAACCGCGCTTTGACGCGATAATAGCAAGCTAGGGGAACCAGAAAATGTCCAAGACACTCAAGTTTCTAGGCGCGGCGGGGGCGACATTGTTCGCCGCTTTGCCCGCCTTCGCACAGGAGGCAGCCGAAAAAGCTGCTGATGGCGCGGCAGCGGTGGCGGTTGCCGTCGCCGACGGCCCGATTAAGGCACCGACCGTTGAACAAATGGCCGGCATGGTCGACAAGGGCGATACGACGTGGATGCTGATTAGCTCTGCATTGGTATTGCTGATGTCGATTCCGGCGCTTGCGCTGTTTTACGGCGGCCTTGTCCGCACCAAAAATATGCTCAGCCTGCTGATGCAGGTGTTCATGATCGTGTCGGTCGCGGCGCTTGTCTGGGTCACCTATGGCTACAGCCTGGCCTTCACCAGCGGTAACGCCTTCATCGGTGGCTTTTCAAAGATATTCCTTCAGGGCGTTGACGCGACGACTTACGCCGCCACGTTCAGCAACAATGTCTACATTCCCGAATATGCCTTTGTCGTGTTCCAGATGACCTTTGCCTGCATCACGCCGGCGTTGATCGTCGGCGCATTTGCAGAGCGTATCAAGTTCACACCCTTGATGATCTTCACGGTATTGTGGCTGACGTTCGCCTATTTCCCGATCGCACATATGGTGTGGTACTGGGCTGGACCAGACTTCCTGGTTGATGCACCGACCGACATGGGTCTGCTGTGGGGCTGGGGCGCACTTGATTTCGCGGGCGGCACGGTCGTTCACATCAATGCCGGTATTGCTGGTCTTGTCGGTTGCCTCATCATTGGCAAGCGCGTCGGCCACGGCAAAGAAGCAACCCCGCCTCACTCGATGACCATGACGATGATTGGTGCGTCGCTTCTGTGGGTGGGCTGGTTCGGATTTAACGCTGGCTCGAACCTCGAAGCTAACGGCCTTGCTGCACTTGCCTTCATCAACACCTTTGTCGCCACGGCTGCCGCTGCGGTTGCATGGTGCCTGATTGAACAGTTCCACCATGGTAAGCCATCGTTGTTGGGTGCGGTTACCGGCGCGGTTGCGGGTCTGGTTGCGATTACGCCAGCCAGCGGATTTGCAGCGCCCATGACCTCAATCCTCCTCGGCTTTGCGGCATCGGGCCTGTGCTATGTCTTCGTCGCCTATGTGAAGAACAAGCTTGGCTATGACGATACGCTGGATGTCTTCGGTGTCCATGGCATCGGCGGTATCGTCGGCGCGATCGCCACCGGCGTGGTCGCTGACCCCGCATTGGGCGGTCAGGGCTGGATCGACTACACCGTCTTCCCTGCCATCCCCGGCGAATATGACATGGCTGGTCAGGTGATGACTCAGGCCTGGGCCGTGGGCACGACAGTCTTGTGGACGGCGGTTGTCTCGGCAATCCTGTTCTACGGACTGAAATTCACCACAGGCCTGCGTCCCGCAGAAGATGCAGAACGCGAAGGCCTGGACATCACCGAACATGGTGAGCGTGCCTATAACTATTGAGTTTCACGGCTTGGCGGCGGGGCGTTCTCTCCTTTCCTAATAGGCTCCGCCTCCTCCCGATGTTCCTCCCGCGAACATCCAACTCATGGCCCGGACCCGCGATGGTTCGGGCCTTTTTTGTGCGCAGGCAAAAACCACTTTCCTACAAATAACCATATCGGTTATTCGAGTCGCGTCATGCAGGCGGCGGTCTAGAACGCTGGTCGGGATGACGGGAACGCTGGCGGGGAAATCCGTTGGCACGGTCGGCGCGATAGGGTGCGTGCTTCAGCCTGAAAAAGGGCCTGTTGCATCAAGCTCTGAACAGCGCAAACATGACTGGATGTGGCGGGAAACCGTCCTGTCCGTGCGGACAGCCTTTGGGGGTTTACGAACCTTTCCCCCGATGGACAGCATGCCAGCCAGCAAAGGCGGCCCGGGGGCATTAGCCTGATGGAACAAGCGGGCCTTAATCAACCAACGCCATCAGCCGGAAGCACGCACCAGCGCTTCCGCGCCGGCCGTCCCCCTTTGCACGCAGCATGGCCGCGTCCGGTTTTTGTAGGAAATAATCTTGCCGATGTAGGAAATCGTTTAGATGACTTTGGATTCAGCCCCAAGGATCAACGGTTCGGCTGGCTTGGCAACATTGGCGGCCGGGCGCGCGGTGGTTGGCGCGCCCTTCGATGATTTGTGCCGGAACTTGCCGTCAATCTGCCCGCCCGGGGCAATCGTCAGATTGCTGTACACGACATCGCCCACGATACGCGCGGTGGATTCGATCACCAGATCATTGGCCTCGATTGAACCTTCGACATGGCCGGACAGTTTCGCCGATTCGGCAATGACCTTGCCTGCGATAATGCTGCCTTCGCCTTGCACCAGATTGCCGCATGTCACGTCGCCCTGCACCTTGCCATCAACGTGTAGATCCACGCGGGCGGTGAGGTTGCCGACGATTTCGACATCGGACGCTATGACAGAAAATGTATGACCCGAACTATTGCGCACGTTGTTATTCCTTTGCGGCGTTGCCGGCGCGGTTTCCGGCGACTGTTTGGACTTTGAGAACATCAGGGTTGGCCTCCAAAAACTTTCTCGGGTTGATCGCCCGACCATTCAGGCGGACCTCGAAATGCAAATGGCTGCCCGTCGATCGCCCTGTGCTTCCCATTCGTCCGATTTGCAAGCCACGATGCACCATTTGGCCCCGCGTAACATGCACACCGGAAAGATGGGCATAACGCGTTAATAGTCCGTTGGCATGTGTAATTTCAACTGTCTTGCCATATCCGCCGTTAAAGCCCGCAAAAGTCACACGGCCGTGGGCAGCAGCGAGGATTGGCGTGCCCACCGGGCCCTTGAAATCCAAACCGGCATGCATTGCGCCCGCACCGGTGAAGGGATCGCTGCGGAAACCAAAGCCGCTCGACATCATCACGGCGGCGGCGGGCATCGATGTCGGGATCGCGGCCAGTGCGCGTTCCATGGCATCCATCCGGCTCAGCGATGCCGCCAGTTTCAAAAAGCGCGGGTCGCGGACATCTTTTTTTGCGCTACCGAAAAAGGGCTCAAACACGCCGCCCTGCGCATCGCGCGCGCGCCGTGCGAGCACATCGGGGTTAAGCCCGAACTGGCGGATCGCCGCCTCTGCCTTTGACGTGCGGGCCAAGGCAACTTTGGTCATTTTTTCGGCGAACTGGATTTGGCGGACTTCAACACGGGCAAGGCCAGCGGCCTCTGGCACCACGGCACTGATGGTTTTTACGGTTTGGTCTTCGGCGGCGGGCTTCGACTTTGCAGGCGTTTGGGCCTTGGCCTCAGGAACGTCGCCCAGATATTGATCGCTCAGGCTTTCCAGCATTTTCTGCCGCCGATCGAGATCCTTCGCCACTTCATCGATCGAATCGCGATAATTGGCGACGCGTTCTTCGGCCGATTCGACCTTCGCCTCTTGCTGGCTCAACGCCATGCGCTGCGCCGAAACGCTGGCTTGATTAATCGCCATGCCAAGCGTGACGACCAGCCAAAGGCCGACGACGGACGCAACGGTACCTGCAACGCGGCGTTGCAATTGCGCACTCAGTTTCAAGAACCGGACTTGGCCATTGGCCCGCATGAAAAATTCGCGGTCAATAAACCATCCAGCTATCCGGTTTTTCCACCCGGACATTCTGGTCTTAAGCGACACGACCCACCCCACCTTTCATTTGTAGAGCGCGCGTAGCAGAGCAAAATGGCAGGCGCGAATCGCCGAGGCCGGACTCGTGACGAGTCGAATGAGTCACACGATGAGCTGTGGAAAACTATATTGAAATGTCACAAATTGTGAATTGTTTGCGCCTGCACATGGCGCGCGCGCGGCGTAAAAAGCCACAAAACCAACGCTTTTCTCGCGATTCGCTATATGGGTGCACCTGACGCCCTTGAATTGAACGCCACCTTTCCCTTTTGCGGGCACTTCTCTACGGGTTGATATTATGACCGATTATCAGCCCCTGATGGCATCGATTGCCAGCAAAGCGCGCGCCGCATCGCGGCACTTGGCGGCGGCGGATGACGCGGCGAAGGCGAGCGCCTTAACATACGCCGCGCAAGCTCTGCGCGACCAATCGGCCGATATCCTCGCGGCCAATGCCATCGACGTGGCGGCCGGGACCAATGCTGGCCTGTCACCCGCCATGCTGGATCGCCTGAAACTCGACGACGCGCGCATCACGGCCATGGCTGCGGCGGTGGCACAGGTTGCTGCGCTGGCCGATCCCGTCGGTCAAATCATCGACAGCAGTACGCGGCCCAATGGTTTGCAGATGGCGCGCATCCGCGTGCCGATTGGCGTGCTGGGCATCATTTACGAAAGCCGGCCCAACGTAACGGCCGATGCCGCGGCCTTGGGGTTGCGTTCGGGCAACGCTGTCATCCTGCGCGGCGGCAGTGAGGCGGTGCACAGCAACCGCGCGATATATGCCGCGATGTTGGCTGGCATCACACAGGCCGGATTACCCGCCGACGCGGTGCAGCTTATCCCCACACAAGACCGAGAGATGGTCGGCCTGATGCTGCGCGCGCAGGGTGCGATTGACATGATCATTCCGCGTGGGGGCAAATCGCTGGTCGCGCGGGTGCAGGATGAAGCCCGCGTTCCCGTGCTCGCACATCTCGACGGCATCAACCACAGCTATGTCCATAAGGATGCCGATCCAGCGATGGCGCAGGCGATTGTCGTCAATGCCAAGATGCGGCGCACCGGCGTTTGCGGGGCAACGGAAACGGTGCTGATTGATCAGGATTATCCAGCCGCTGCCGAATTGATTGGCGCGCTGATTGATGCCGGATGCGAGGTGCGCGCGGATGATGTGCTGATGGAATTGGACGCCCGCACGGTGTCCGCCGATGCGGATGATTGGGACACCGAATATCTCGATTCCGTCATTTCGGCCCGCGTCGTATCGGGACTGGACGATGCGATCGATCATATCGCCCGCCACGGATCGCACCATACCGACGCGATCATCACCAACAATGCCGAAGCCGCAGCGCGCTTTTTGGCACAGGTCGACAGCGCGATTGTGATGCACAACAGCTCGACCCAATTTGCCGATGGCGGCGAATTTGGCTTGGGCGCGGAAATTGGCATTGCGACGGGCCGCCTGCACGCCCGCGGCCCGGTCGCGCTTGAGGGCCTCACGACCTATAAATGGGTTGTGCGCGGAAACGGGCAAATCCGGCCTTGAAAACCGTTGGCCTCATGGGGGGATCGTTCAACCCCGCGCATGGTGGCCACCGGGCGATTAGCCTGTTCGCAATGGATTCGCTGTGCCTCGACGAATTTTGGTGGCTGGTGTCACCGGGCAATCCATTGAAACCCACAAAAGGCATGGCACCCTTGCCCGCGCGGTTGGCATCGGCGAAGGACCAGACGCGGCGCACACCAATTAAGGCAACTGCCATTGAACGCGACCTTGGCACCGTGTACACCGCAGAAACCCTCAAAAAACTGGTCGCGCGATATCCCAAAGTCCGCTTTGTCTGGATCATGGGCGCCGACAATTTGTTGCAATTTCACCACTGGAAACACTGGCGCGATATTGCGCGATTGATGCCGATTGCAGTTATCGCCAGACCCGGCTATGATGCAGGTGCTGTTGCGGGTCCCGCAATGGCCTGGTTCAGACGGTTTGTCCGGCGTCCGGACCAGCTTCATCACTGGACAAAATGGAGTACGCCAGCGCTTGTCTTTTTGCGCTTTCGTCCAGATCCGCGTTCAGCAACCGCAATTCGGCGTGCTGACCCATATTGGTTTCACCGATATAAGGAACATGGAACGCGTGACGGCGTTACCCGAAATATTGTGCTTTAAGGAGCAATCTTGATCGATACCGCATCCGTTCCGACTGCCGGCAATCTGGCCGCCAAGTCCAAGGAACCCACTTTGACCCCGGACGCCCTCCACGCGCTTATCCTGCAATCGCTCGACGATGATCAGGCGCAGGAAGTGGTGACCATCCCGCTTGAAGGCAAAAGCAACATCGCCGACCATATGGTCGTCGCATCTGGCCGTTCATCGCGGCAGGTGGCGTCGATGGCGCAAAAGCTTGCCGAGCGTATCAAAAAAGCCGGACGTCATGCCCGCATCGAAGGTTTGCCATCGGCAGACTGGGTGTTGATTGATGCCGAAGATGTCATCGTGCATCTGTTCCGTCCCGAAGTCCGCAGCTTCTACAATCTGGAGCGCATGTGGGCATTTGGCGACGCGCCCGAAGTTCCGGCCCAATAAGCCCGAACGTCCGCGCTGATGGCGATGCGCCTGCACATCATCGCGCGCGGCAAAATCGGCCGCTCTGCTGAAGCGGAGCTGGTCGACCGATATCTGAAACGGATCAGCTGGCCGACGCGGCACAGCGAAATGCCCGATAAGGGCGGCGATCTGCCCCATTCGGACAGCCCCTGCAAAACCATCATCTTGGATGAAAAAGGCGAACAGCTCGGCTCGGTCGAACTCGCCCGCTTGCTGGAACGCTGGCGCGACGATGGCGTGCGCGAAGTGCGTTTCCTGATTGGCGCTGCCGACGGCTTTGATGACGAAGCCCGCGCTGGCGCCGACAAGCTCATCGCCTTTGGCAAAGCGACATGGCCGCATTTGATGGCCCGCGCGATGCTGGCCGAACAATTGTTCCGCGCAACATCGATTATTGCCAACCACCCCTATCATCGGGAAGGATAGGGGCATGCGGTTCTGGTCCATGCTTTTGCTCTTGGCGCTCACGCCCTTTGCCATTGCGAGCAGCCTGATGGCGCAAAGCGCGGGCAGCAACAGCGCGCAACAAGACGCCCTGCGCGCTGCACAGGAAAAAGCGCTGCGTGCGGAACGGCGCAGCGAATTGTTGCGGCAGGAAGCCAGCAACGCCGAAAGCACCGCAGACCGGCTGGTCGCGCAAAGGGCGGTGCTGTCCGCCGAAATCGACGCCGCCGAAGCGCAGATAGCAGCCGCGACCGCGCGGATTGCCATCATCAGTCGCCAACAAGAGCTTCAGCGCGCACAGCTTGGTGTGGAAAGCGAACCCGTGCTGCGCCTGAACGCCGCGCTTCAGCAGATGACGGGCCGCCCGGCGGTGCTGATGATGATGCAGCCCGGGCAACGCGAAGATTATGTGCATGTGCGCGCGGTGATGGCGACCGTGCAGCCACAGATCATCCGCCGCACCAGCGCCTTGCGCCAACACATTGCGGTACAAAGCGAATTGCGGGCGCAGGAATATCGCGCGCTGAAATCGCTGGGCGATGCGCGCAGCCGGTTGAAAAGCCGCCAGACAGATTTGGCCAAATTGCAAGGCGATGCAGGTGGCAAGGCCGGCGCACTGTCCGCCAACGCGGCCATCGCATTTGAACAAGCGATCGCGCAAGGCGAGCGGGCACGCGATATTGTCGGGCGCATGGATATCCAGCGGCTAAGCGCCGAAAAAGCATCTGAACTTGCGGCGCTGGACGGGCCGATGCTCCGCCCCGGGCGCGCGACCAAGGCTGCGGCGGCGGGGACGGCCTATATCCTGCCCGCGCGCGGCAAGCTGTTGTCCGGTTTCAATGAACTCAACGCCACCGGCTATCGCGAGCGCGGCGTCCGCATTGCGCTTGCCAATGATCTGCGCGTGGTCGCGCCAGCGGCAGGAACGGTGTCTTTTGCGGGCCGCTATCGCAGCTATGGGCAGATTGTTATCATTGAACATGGCAATGGCTGGAACAGCCTGATTACACATCTGGGCAGTACGCAGGTCAAAAAGGGGCAGGTGGTCAGCCAAGGCTTTGTGCTGGGTTCGGCCACATCCGACGCGCCCGAAATCGGCGTTGAACTGCGCAAAAATGGCCGTGTGATGGATATTGCCACGATATTGGGATGAACGAGGGTCAGGACCTATTAAATGCACCATCGCGGTTTGAGGCCATATTGTTCAGTGCGAGGCGGTAAGCGCCGGACTTAGTGGTTCTAAGTCCAAGCTTGCCAACGCAGCAATGGACAATATGGGTCAAATCCGAAGGACGCCAAAATGGCTTCGATCTCAAAGCAAAATGCCCTTGCAGGCAGAATAACTGCCTGCAGCGGACATTTTACTTCGATATCTTTGCCATTTTGACGCCGCGATGGTGCATTTAGTAGGTCCTGACCCTATATGCGTTCTTGTCGATGCCCGCATGCTGTTCGTGTTAAACATGCTTTCACCCGCGGTTAAGGCGGGATATAGCATCGACGAAATGATGAAATGGATTGGTCTATGAAGAACCGTTTGCTGCCCGTGACTTGCGCCATTGTTTTGGCGCTGTCGGTCCCTGCGACTGTGCTGGTCGCGCAAAGCGTTCAGCAGCAACAAGCGCAAGCCGATCGTTTCAAAGAGCTTGAGGAATTCCTCGCGGTCTATCGCAAGGTCAAATTAAGCTATGTCGACAAGGTCGATGACAAGCAATTGATGGAAGGCGCGATTCAAGGGATGCTCGCCAGCCTCGATCCGCACAGTGCCTTCCTCGACAAATCCGACTTCAGCTCGCTGCAAACACAGATTGATGGCGAATATGGCGGCCTTGGCCTGACGGTTACGCTTGAGGATGAAGCGGTGAAGGTCATCGCGCCCACCAAGGACACGCCCGCTGACAAGGCGGGCATCAAATCGGGCGACTTTATCACGCATTTGGACGGCAAGCTGATCCTTGGCGGAACGCTCGACGAAGCTGTCGAGGCGATGCGCGGTGTGCCGGGCACATCCATCAAGCTCACCATTTTCCGGCCCGGGCGTGATGCGCCGTTCGACGTGACGGTCACGCGCGCGGTCATCGATTTGAAACCTGTGCGGTGGGAAGTGAAAAACCGCATTGGCGTTATTTCGATCACCGGTTTCTCCGAACAAACCGGCGCTGACGTTGTCGCTGCTGTGTCCGGTATAAAGAAATCTCTTGGCGGAAATCCGCTGGGCTACATCATTGACCTGCGGTCCAACCCCGGTGGCATATTGGACGAAGCCGTTTCCGTTTCCGATGCTTTCCTGTCGAGTGGCGAGATTGTTTCGGAGCGCGGCCGTGACAAAAGCGACATTCAACGCTGGTGGGCCGAACGCGCTGTTCCGGGCGATGTCACCGGCGGCGCGCCGATCATCGTTCTGGTCGACGCAGGTTCGGCATCGGCATCCGAAATTGTGGCGGGCGCATTGCAAGACCATCATCGCGGCTTGGTCATGGGTGAACGCAGTTTCGGCAAGGGGTCGGTGCAGACTGTCCTGCCGTTGACGCGGGACACGGGCTTGCGCCTCACCGTTGCGCGCTACCATCTGCCGTCCGGCCATTCGGTGCAGGAAGGCGGCATAAAGCCCGATATCCGCGTACCGCAATTGACCGATCCCGATTATAAAAAGCGCGTCTCCGTGCGCGAATCCGATTTGCGTCGTCACTTGGTCAATGAATTGAAGGACAACAGCAAAGACCTTGAAGAAGACCGCATCGACGATCCGCGTTTTGCCATGACGGCGGAGCAGTTGAAGGCAAAGGGCATTGACGATTTCCAATTATATTATGCGATGGAAACCTTGCAGCGGCTTGGATCCAAAACGATGAAGCTTGCCGCAAAGCCCGTAAAGGGCAGGGCGCAGAATTGAGTTTTACCCAACCCCGTCATGCTGAACTTGTTTCAGCATCTTACTTTTGTGTCGGTGCTGAAGTAAGATCCTGAAACAAGTTCAGGATGACAATGATGCGGAGTGAAGCGCGTACATGACGTCGAAATTTGACAAGGCCCATTGGCTCGCATTCCTGTTGCCGGCGGCGCTGCTCGCGGGGGCATATGGTTCGCAATATATTGGCGGGCTTTTCCCGTGCGAAATGTGCTGGTGGCAGCGTTATCCGCATTTCGCCGCAGTCGCGATTGCGGTCATTGCCTTTGGTGTTAGCAACCTTGCCTTTCGCAAAACATTGGTGGCGCTTGCGGCATTGGCCATTGCGACCAGCGGCGGCATCGCGGGCTTTCATGCTGGCGTCGAATATGGCTGGTGGGAAGGGTTGACCGCCTGCACCGCAACGATTTCGGGCAGCGGGGATGATTTGCTCAAGTCGATCATGAACGCACCCTTGGTCCGCTGTGATGTGGCACCATGGTCTTTGTTCGGCATTTCGCTTGCGGGCTATAATTTCCTCTTGTCGATGGGCGGCGCAGTGGCCATCTTGGGTATGACATGGCGCAACACGAAACCCTGAAAACCGCACCGCAGCGTAAAGCGGCCATCGACCGGATGATTCGCGTGAATCAAGCGGGCGAATTTGGCGCGAAACGCATTTACGCAGGGCAGCTTGCGGTGATGGGCGACCGGACGCCGGCCGCGCGCAGCATTGCGCATATGGCCGAGCAAGAGGAACGGCATCTCAGCGCCTTTGACAAGATGATGGCCGAACGCGGCGTGCGCCCAACCGCTTTATACCCCATTTGGAACGCCGCCGGTTTTGCGCTTGGCGCGGTGTCGGCCGCCATCAGCCCGGAGGCAGCAATGGCCTGCACCGTGGCGATCGAAACCGAAATTGACCGCCATTATAGCGAGCAGCTCGCAGAAATCGGTGACAGCGATCCCGAATTGTCGGCGATGATTGCCGATTTTCAGGCGGATGAGCTGGAACATAAAGCCACGGCGCTGGCCGAAGGCGCAGAGCGCGCACTGGCCTATCCGGTCATGAGCGCGCTTGTCCGCTTGGGCTGCCGCACCGCGATTGCCGTGTCGAAACATATTTGAGCTTCATCGCGCATTCAGCCTGCGACGTTCAAGCCAGAGCATAGATTTTTGGAGAATATCCCGTGAACGCAATGGCCAATATTTCCGTCGCCGCTTTGGCTCTCATGCTGTCGGCGCAAGCCCCGGCACAAAATGCCCCCGCTTCGCAGCCGGGTGATGAGAAGATCAACCAGCTGATCATCTATGGCGACGACAAATGCCCCGAAAGCCAAGGCGCCGAAATCGTCGTCTGCGCGCGGATGGGGGAGGCGGACCGCTACCGCATTCCGTCGTCCTTGCGCGGCGACCCCAATGATTCGCGTAATCAGGCGATGTCCGAACGGATTAAATCCTACGAATATGTGGGCGCCAGCGGCACGATGAGCTGCTCGGCATCGGGTGCTGGCGGCTTTACCGGATGTGGGCTGAAAGAAATTGATCGCGCCTATGCCGAAAAAGCGCAAGACCCCGGCATTGTCTTTGGCCGCCTGATCGCCGCCGAACGCGCCAAGCGCATGGCGGGCATTGATGCAGAGGCAGCCGAAGTCGAAGCGCGCGTAACCGAATTCGAAAAGGGCCGCGCCGAACGCGAGGCGAAGTTGCAGGCGGAACTGGATGCCAAGGAAGCGGCATCTGCCGAAGCAGAGCCGCTGCCTGAACCTAAATAAGCGGGCCTAGCCCTTCGCTTTTTCCGCGGCGACCCAATCTGTAATCTGCTGCTCCAACACATCGAGCGGGACGGAGCCTTGGCCCAATACGGCGTCATGGAACGCCGCAAGGTTGAATTTCGGCCCAAGCTCTTTCGTCGCCATCGCCCGCAATTCACGAATCTTCAGCTCGCCCAATTTATAGGCTAGTGCCTGGCCGGGCCAGCTGATGTAGCGGTTGACCTCGGCTTCGATATTGGCGGCCGACAGCGCGCTGTTGTCGGTCATGAAATCGATCGCCTGCTGCTTGCTCCAACCTTTTGCATGAATGCCGGTGTCGACGACCAAGCGGCATGCGCGCCACATTTCATAGGACAGGCGGCCCATGTCTTTGGCCGGCGTATCATATAGGCCCATTTCAATGCCCAACCGTTCGGAATAGAGGCCCCAGCCCTCGGTAAAGGCGGTGAAGAATGCGCCATATTTGCGGAAGTCCGACAAGGGCAATTCTTGTTGCAACGCGATTTGGTGGTGATGCCCGGGGACCCCCTCATGCACGGACAAGGCGGGAATTTCCCAGAACGGGCGCTGGTTCAGTTTCGACGTGTTGACGAAATAGGTTCCGGAGATGCCGATTTCGGGCGAACCCGGATTATAATAAGCCGTCGTGGTGCCTTCGGCGGTTTCCGCCGGAATTTCCTTTATGCCATAGGGCAAGCGGGGCAGGCGGCCGAACAGGCTGGGCATTTTGCCATCGATGATCTTGGTCACCCGCGCGACCTTTTCCATCAGCTCTTCGGGTGTCTTGGCGTAATATTGCGGGTCGGTCCGCAAATGTTGGATAAAGGCTTCGCGGCTTGGATATCCCGCCTTTGTTGCGACCTCGACCATCTCGGCGCGAATGCGCGCCACTTCGTTCAGGCCAATTTGGTGGATTTGCTCTGCGGTCAGCGACGTCGTTGTTTCTTCGCGAATGCGGAATGCGTAATATTTGTCACCGCCCGGTTGCGCCGATACGCCGGGTGCTTTGGCGCACGCTGGCTTATAGCTTGCGGTATACCATGCGAGCTGTTTGTTCAGCGCGGGGTGAATGACCGTGCGGATCGTGGTTTCGGCCGCTTTGGCAAGGCTTGCAAAGTCCGCTTCGGAAACGCCCGCGGGCCGCTTTGACGCATAAGGTTCGTAGAAACGCGACTTGTTAATGTCGGTCGTAATCAGCCCGCTGATCGTTCCTTCAAAACCCTTCAGCGTGACGCAGGGCTGGGTATATTTGCCCTTGATCGCGACATTGGCCACCGCGATATTTTCGTCATTCACGCGCGCATATTGGGTGAGCCGTGCGTTGTAGCTTTCAAAATCCGCCTTCGTACGGAACGGCAGATTTTGCGCCATGCCGGCCAGTTGCTGGTGCCAGCTGGAATAGGTCGTGAAATTGATCGCGCGTTGCCCGAAACTGTTGCCTTCGATTGTCGAGTTCAGCGCGCGGCGCAATATGCCTGCCTCAACCTTTGATGCGGCATTCAGCGAATCCGATGGGATGGCATTAAGCCGGGCGAGAAACTTCGCGGCATCGGCGGCGCGGCGATCCTGTGCGGCCAAGGTGTAGTCGCCCAGTTCTGATGCATGCTCATTCACGCCCAGCGCGCTGGCATAGACCGGCTGTTCCTTCAACGAAGCCGCCCACACATCGTTCACCAGCGTGACAAGGTCACCATTGGCGTCGGCATGCGCCGGGACGGCAAGGGCCAAAATCGATCCAGCGAGTAACAATGTGCGCATAGGGCTTCTCCTTCCAAATAACAGTGTGCGGACTAAAGCAGGGGCGAACGCAATTGACCAGACCCTTCCGCAATGTCAGGCGCTAGCGATCACGCGCGCGGCGGGCATCCTGCCGAACCGCGCGCATCCATCTGTTCAAATCGCGGAAACGCTGGGTCTATTCCGCAGCTTCCAGCACCTCATGGTCGGACAGCGGCTGGCTCAAGCGCGTCAGCATTTCCTTCGGGCATATTTGCCAGAATTCACCGCGCCTGCGGTCCCAATCTTCCAGCAATGATTTCGACCATGCGCTGTCGGTGGCTTGGGCATGCGCTGCGACCAGCGACTTCAGCTGGTCTTCCCAATAAGCGCTGTCGAGCCGTTGCCACACAATGCTGTCCGGATTGGCCATCTTTGCAAAATCACCTTCGGTGTCGAGCACAAAGGCCATGCCGCCGGTCATCCCTGCACCAAAGTTGCTGCCAACCTTACCCAAGATAACCGCCATGCCGCCGGTCATATATTCCAGACCGTTTGATCCGCATCCTTCGACCACGACATGCGCGCCGGAGTTGCGGACGGCAAAGCGCTCGCCGGCCTGTCCCGCCGCCAACAGCCGTCCCGACGTTGCGCCATAAAGCACAGTGTTGCCGATAATGCTGTTCTGCTGACTGGTGAGCGGGCTGCTGACCGTTGGCCGCACGATGATGGTGCCGCCCGAAAGCCCCTTGCCGACATAGTCATTGGCGTCGCCAAACACTTCCAAGGTAATGCCCTGACACAGGAATGCGCCAAGCGATTGTCCCGCCGACCCACGCAAACGCACATGGACATGTCCTTCGGAAAGGCCCTTCATCCCATACAGCCTCGTGATTTCGGAACTGAACCGCGTGCCAACCGCGCGGTGGGTGTTGCGGACATTATATGTCAGCTGCATTTTTTCGCGCCGTTCGAACACCGGCTTTGCATCATGGATCATTTGCGCATCAAGGCTGTCGGGCACTTCATTGCGGAATGTCGGGATGCTGAAGCGGCGCGCGCTGTCGGGCGCGTCAACCTTGGCAAGGATGGGGTTGAGATCGAGATCGTCCAAATGCTCCGCACCGCGGCTAACCTGGCGCAGCAGTTCAGTGCGGCCAATGACTTCATCCAAGCTGCGATAGCCAAGCTTGGCCAGAATTTCGCGCACTTCCTCCGCGATGAAGGTCATCAGGTTGATGACCTTTTCAGGGGTGCCCGTGAATTTCTTGCGCAAGGCTTCATCCTGAACACAGACCCCGACGGGGCAGGTGTTGGAATGGCACTGGCGCACCATGATGCAGCCCATGGCGACAAGGCTGAGCGTGCCGATGCCAAATTCTTCCGCGCCCAAGATCGCGGCAATCACAATGTCGCGTCCGGTTTTCAGCCCGCCATCGGTCCGCAGCTTGATACGATGCCGCAGGCCGTTGAGCGTCAGCACCTGATTGGCTTCGGACAGCCCCATTTCCCATGGTGTCCCTGCATATTTGATGCTGGTTTGCGGGCTTGCGCCCGTGCCGCCCACATTGCCCGAAACGAGGATGACGTCGGCATGCGCTTTCGCCACACCGGCGGCGATGGTGCCGATGCCCGCTGCACTGACGAGCTTGACGCACACCCGCGCACGCGGATTAATTTGCTTTAGGTCGTAGATCAGCTGGGCAAGGTCTTCGATCGAGTAAATGTCATGGTGCGGCGGCGGTGAAATGAGCGTCACGCCCGGCGTTGAATGCCGCAGACGCGCAATCATTTCGGTCACCTTGAAACCGGGCAACTGGCCACCTTCACCGGGCTTTGCGCCCTGTGCGACCTTGATTTCAATTTCCTCGCATGCGCCAAGATATTCGGCGGTTACGCCAAAACGGCCACTGGCGATTTGTTTGATGACGCTGTTGGCGTTGTCGCCATTTTCATAGGGCTTGAACCGCTTGCTGTCTTCGCCGCCTTCGCCGGATACGGCCTTTGCGCCAATCCGGTTCATGGCGATGGCCAGTGTCTCATGCGCCTCGGGCGATAATGCGCCAAGCGACATGCCCGGCGTGACAAAGCGTTTGCGAATTTCGGTGATCGCTTCGACTTCATCAATCGCAACGGGTTCCTTTGCGAAGTTGAACTCCAACAAATCGCGCAAGTAAATCGGCGGCAGTTCCCGCACGCCTTGGGCAAATTGGGTGTAGGTCGAATAGCTGTCATTCGCGACAGAGCTTTGCAAAAGATGCATCAGACCCGCCGAATAGGCATGCTCTTCGCCGCCATTGCGTTGCTTGTAAAAGCCGCCAACGGGCAAGCGTGCTACGGCGGTGTCAAACGCCTCTTCATGGCGATCCCGCGCGTTTACATAGAGCGAATGATAGCCTTCGCCCGAAATCTTGTTCGGCATTCCGGGGAAGAAGTCGTTGACCAAGGCACGCGACAGGCCAACCGCTTCGAAATTATAGCCGCCACGATAGCTGGAGATGACCGCGATGCCCATTTTGGACATGATCTTCAACAGCCCTTCATTGATGGCGGTGCGGTAATTTTCGACCGCTTGGGTCAGGGCCAGACCACCCAACAACCCGCGCGCATGGCGGTCGCCAATTGCGGCTTCGGCCAGATATGCGTTTACCGTGGTTGCGCCAACGCCAATGAGCACCGCGAAATAATGCGTGTCGAGACATTCGGCGGAGCGGACGTTGATCGACGAATAGCTGCGCAAACCATTGCGCACCAAATGCGTGTGCACAGCGGCAGCGGCAAGGATCATGGCAATGCCCACGCGGTCGGCGCTGATATTTTCGTCGGTCAGGAACAATTCGGATTTGCCCATGCGCACCGCGGCGACGGCTTCTTCACGGATCCGCGTGATGGCGGCGCGAAGACCTTCTTGTCCTTCGGATATGTCGTAGGTGCAGTCAATTTCTGCGCCCGCTGCGCCAAAGGCAGACTTTAACCGGCGCCAGTCATGCGACGTGAGCACGGGGCTGGCGAGGACAAGCACGTCGGCGTTCTGGCTCTTTTCTTCCAAAATGTTGGCAAGGTTCGAGAAACGCGTTTTGAGGCTCATCACATGCCGCTCGCGCAGACTGTCGATGGGCGGGTTTGTCACTTGGCTGAAATTCTGGCGGAAAAACTGGCTGATCAGGCGCGGCTTGTCGCTGATGACGGCGAGCGGTGTGTCATCGCCCATCGATCCAATGGCTTCTTTGCCATCTTCGATCATCGGCGCGAGGATCATTTCGACATCCTCAAGCGTCATGCCGGCGGCGACCTGACGCTTGGTCAGTTCCGCGCGCGACCACGCCGGGGCATCATCCTGCCCTACGTCGGGCAAGTCGGTGATGGCACGGAAACCACGCACGAGCGCGCCATAGTCTTGCTCTGCCGAGATGCGGTCTTTCAACTCGCCATCGCGGTACAATTTGCCTTCGTCGAGGTTGACCGCAATCATCTGGCCGGGGCCAAGGCGGCCCTTTTCCAATATTGTCGTTTCGGGAAGAACGACCATGCCGGTTTCGGAACCGATGACGAGCAGATTGTCCGACGTGCGGCTGTAGCGCAGCGGGCGAAGGGCGTTGCGGTCAACGCCTGCAACCGCCCAATGGCCGTCGGTCATGGCCAGCGCAGCGGGGCCATCCCATGGCTCCATGACGCTGGACATATATTCATACATTGCGCGGTGCGACGCGGGCAGATTGGGGTTTGACTGCCATGCTTCGGGGATCAGCATCAGCTTTGCCGTCGGCGCTTCCTTGCCCGAACGGACAAGCGTTTCGAACACGGCATCAAGCGCGGCAGTGTCCGATGAACCCGCCGGAATGACGGGCTTAATATCATCAGATTGCGCGCCAAAGGCGATGCTGGCCATTTTGATTTCGTGGCTCTTCATCCAATTCTGGTTGCCACGGATCGTGTTGATCTCGCCATTATGGGCAAGGCCGCGGAACGGTTGCGCCAACCACCATTGCGGGAAAGTGTTGGTCGAATAACGCTGGTGGAAAATCGCGACGCGGCTTTCAAAACGGTCGTCCTGAAGGTCGGGATAAAAGACCGAAAGGCTCTCGGCGAGGAACAGGCCCTTGTAGACAATCGACCGGCACGACAGCGAGCAGATGTAGAAATCGCGGATTTGCGCGGCGATGATTTTCTTCTCAATCCGGCGGCGGACGAGGTAGAGATTCTTTTCAAACTCCGTTGCATCAACCGCATCGGGCATTGGGCCCGCGATCATGATCTGTTCGATTTCGGGCCGTGTCGCCTGCGCCTTTGTGCCGATAACCGACACGTCGACCGGCACCTGCCGCCAGCCATAAATGGTGTAGCCCGCGTCGATAATTTCCGCCTCGACAATCGTGCGGCAGTTTTCTTGTGCGCTCAGGTCGGTGCGCGGCAGGAAGACCATGCCGACCGCCAAACGGTTTGGCATCGGGCGGTGGCCGCTGTCGGCAATGGCATCGTCAAAAAAGCGGACGGGCAAGTCGATATGCAGGCCAGCGCCATCACCCGTCTTGCCGTCGGCATCAACGGCACCGCGGTGCCACACGGCTTTCAGCGCCTCAATCCCGGCTGCCACCACGCGGCGCGATGGCTTGCCATCGGTCGCGGCAATCAAGCCAACGCCGCAGGCATCGCCTTCGGATTCCGGATAATACATGCCCTCGTTGGCGAGGCGTTCATGTTCGGGGGTGGGGTAGAATATGGTCATGCTGCAACCTTTTCACGGCGTGCTTTTGATTTGAGATAATTGTGCATATGCTGCGTCACATCGCGGCCATCGCGGATCGCCCAGACGACAAGGCTCGCGCCGCGCACGATGTCGCCAATGGCGAACACACCGTCGAGGTTGGTCATCTGCGTATTATGGTCGACGCGAATGGTGCCCCAGCGGGTGACGTTCAGGTCAGCCGCGCCGAACAATACCGGCAGGTCTTCGGCTTCAAAACCAAGCGCGGTAATCACCAAGTCGGCATCGAGTGTGAAGTCACCTTGCGGATCATTTTCCGGCGCGCGGCGACCCGATGCATCGGGCGCACCAAGGCGCATTTTCGAAACCTGAACACGCTCGATCTTGCCATTGCCTTCAAAGCCCTTGGGGCCCGAAAGCCAAACAAACTCGACGCCTTCTTCTTCGGCATTGGCAACTTCCCGCTGCGAACCTGGCATATTTTCGCGGTCGCGGCGGTAGAGGCATTTCACCGACTTGGCGCCTTGACGGATGGCGGTGCGCACGCAATCCATCGCGGTGTCGCCGCCGCCAATGACGACGACATTCTTGCCCTCGGCATTCAGCGCGCCGCTTTCGAACGCGGGCACAGTATCGCCAAAGCCCTTGCGGTTCGACGCGGTCAAATAATCCAATGCCGCCACCACGCCATTCAGGTCGCCGCCCGGTAACGACACCGCGCGTGCCTTGTACACGCCGGTCGCAATCAGCACGGCGTCATGCTTGGCGCGCAATGCGTCCAGCGTGGCGTCACGGCCAACTTCGAAATTGGGATGGAAATGGATGCCCGCATCCTCAAGCCGCTTTAAGCGGCGCATGACGACGTCTTTCTCCAGCTTAAAACCGGGAATGCCATAGGTCAGCAGACCACCCATGCGGTCATAGCGGTCGTACACATGCACGTCATAGCCCGCGACGCGCAGATATTCAGCGGTGGTCAGGCCACCGGGGCCGCCGCCAATGATGCCGACCGATTGCCCGCGCGATGGGCCGACCGCAACGGGTTCGACCCAGCCCTGTTCCCAAGCGGTGTCGGTGATATATTTTTCGACAGAGCCAATGGTCACGGCGTCGTGACCCGAAAA
>NZ_JBILOS010000115.1:0-5897 GCF_044374345.1 Sphingorhabdus sp.
CTCGCTGCCGGTGGCGGTTTGGCATATTGGGGCACAAGCGACGTGCGGCAGGAATATGGCGATATCGTCACCACGCCGTCAGGATTGCGTTACAAGATTATCCAGACCGGCGAAGGCAAATCGCCGACGGACAATGATGTTGTACTCGTCAGCTACACAGGCATGTTGAAAGACGGCACGGTTTTCGATCAAAATCCTCAGGCCGGCTTCCCCGTCTCTGGCGTTGTTCCCGGCTTTTCAGAAGGCCTTAAAATCATGCAGCGCGGCGGCAAATATCGCCTGTGGATCCCGGCCGAGCTTGGCTATGGCCCGGAAGATCAGCGTAATCCGCAAACCGGCCAAGTCGCCATCCCCGGCGGTAGCGAGCTGACCTTTGATGTCGAATTGTTAGAGTTCAAATCACGCGCCGAAATCGAAGCCATGCAAAAGCAAATGCAGGAAATGCAACAGCAGCAAGGTGGACAGGCCAGCGGCGCACCGCAGGGCCTACCTCCCGAAATCCAGGCGCAAATTGATGCGCAGATGCGGGCCCAACAAGGGCAATAATGCCGCCCCGAAACTATCCAATAGCTGCGGATTCTATCGGGAATTGCCTAATATAGCGCGCGATTAAGCGTGAACTGAAATCCTTGAAAGGCAGTTGTCAGCTTGGCGGCCAGCCCTTAGGAAGACGCTTGCAAGCGGTTATGACCGGAAAGTTCCAACGTTGAGCATCACCAATATCGTCGCAATCGCCCTTTTATCGGGGACCCCGCAGCTTCCGCCTGTGGTAGAGCCAGTTATTGCGATGGAAACTGCTGGCGCACCCACGCCAGCGCCTGAGCAGGGTACGCAAGCCACTGTGCCACCATCCACAGACGGCGCAGAGGTTCCGTCGCAACCTTCGGACACACAAACGCCCGTCGGACCCGTTACGCCGGCTGCGGCCGAAAAGGGCATAATCATTGTCACCGCAAATCAGGGACCCCCGAAAGGCGACCCGATTGCGGTCGTGAACGAAGTGTCGTTCGGCGCGGTACAGTCGGTCGATAAAGCCATTATCGCGCCGGTCGCGTACGGCTATCGAGATGGATTACCCGCCCCGATCCGCGCGGGCATGCATAATTTTTTGAACAACTTGGACGAGCCAATCGTCTTCGTAAATTTTCTGCTCCAGTTCAAGATTGGCAAAGCCGTTGAAACCGTCGGTCGATTTGCCATCAACTCAACCATCGGCGTGGCCGGACTTTTTGATGTCGCCAAAAAGCCTGCGTTCAAACTGCCGCGCCGGTCAAATGGCCTCGCCGACACCTTGGGATATTATGGCGTTGGCCCCGGACCCTATTTATTTCTGCCTTTAATTGGATCCACCACCGTTCGCGATGTTTTCGGACGCGTTGTGGATCTTTCGCTTTTACCAGCCGCAGTTGGCAAGCCGTTTAGCAACCCCATTGTCTCGGCAGCCAAAGGCGCGCTCTCGTCGATTGACGACCGTGTCGAAAATGATGCGATTCTGACGCGGGTGCAGCAAAGCGGGAACCCATATGCCGCGATGCGCGAATATTATCTCATGAAACGCCAGGCAGAGATTGATGTTCTGAAAGGCAAAAGATCCGATGCCAATATAGACCTCAACCAACTGGAGTTTCTGGATTCTTTACCAGCACCCGCAAAGAAACCATCCAAAGAGCCGCCCGCACCTAAACCCCAATAAGCGGCGCGGCACCGCTACTCTAAAGCGTGGCGAAAAACACGATCGTTGCAACAGCCATAACCCCCGTCGCGATCCATCCGGTAATGGTCGCACGGCGTCCCAATGTCAGCCGCCCCATCGCGCGCGGGTTGCGCACGATGAGCATCATCATGACCATTAACGGCGCGGCAAGCACACCATTGACGACAGCGGCCCAATATAGCGCACGCGCAGGGTCAATGCCGACATATTGCAACGATACGCCAAGCATAGTTGTTACGGCTATCGTCCCGTAAAACAGGCGGGCCTTGGTCGGCTTGGCATCAAGGCTTCCCGCCATGCCGAACATTTCCGTCACGGCATAAGCCGCCGACCCGGCAAGCACCGGCACCGCGAGCAACCCTGTCCCGATGATACCCAGCGCGAATAACGCAAAGGCAAAATTTCCGGCAATAGGTCGCAATGCTTCGGCCGCCTGCGCCGACGTTTCGATATCGCGAATGCCATTGGCATGCAGCGTCGCGGCGGTTGCAAATACGATAGCCAGCGACACGATCGAGCTGAACGCCATACCGGTCAGCGTGTCGATCCGGATGCGTTTTAATTCAGGTCCGGCGTCCTTGGGCGTGATGCACAAGGGCTTTACCTTATGCCGCTTCTGCTCCTCAATCTCTTGTCCCGCCTGCCAGAAAAACAAATAAGGGCTGATGGTGGTCCCCAATATCGCGACGACGGCGGTGGCGTAGGCGCCGGTCCATTCAATGCGCGGAACAACCAACGAGGTCAGCGCCTCTCCCCAAGGCACCTGCGCCACAACGACGACGGCAACATAAGCAAATAGCGATAGCGTCGCCCATTTGAGCACCGAGGCATAGCGCTCATAGGATAGCGCCACTTCAACGATGATGCAAAAGACCCCAAACAATAACGTATATAACCCTATTGGCCCACCGATCAGCAGCGCCACAGCAGCACCCATCGCGGCCAAATCAGCGCCAAGATTAACGATGTTGGCAATGAGCAGCAGGCCGACCATCAGCACCAGCAAGGGCCGGGGGTAATGTCGGCGCATATTGCGCGCGATACCTGCACCGGTAACCCGCCCGATTTCAGCCGCGACTTCTTGAATGGCGACCATCAAAGGAAAGCTGAACAAAAACGTCCAGCTCAACCCATAACCAAATTGCGCGCCAACTTGGCTGTGCGTGCCGATTCCCGAAGGATCGTCATCCGCAGCACCCGTGACTAGGCCGGGACCGAGGCGTGAGAGGAAGCTTGTGCTCGGTTTTTTATCGGTTCGCATTGCTGCCGATAACAGGCCCACATGACGTCAATGTCAACAACGCTATATGATGCGGAGAGTTGCAGGCTGCCGAAAGTCTAGCTCGCGTTTTCCAGCAATCCCTCGTCCTTGATCCGCTTTTGCCAAAAGGCCGGTGCCAATTGATGGACATTGTTGCCGTCGCTGTCGACCGCGACGGTGACGGGGAAGTCCTGCACTTCAAATTCGTAAATTGCTTCCATGCCCAGATCTTCGAAACCGACGACCTTGCTGCCCTTGATGGCGCGCGCCACCAAATAGGCGGCACCGCCAACGGCCATGAGATATGCGCTTTTATGCTTGGCGATGGCTTGTGTTGCCGCCGGGCCGCGCTCCGCCTTACCGACGCAGGCCAGCAAGCCCTGCTCAAGCATCATGTCCATGAACTTGTCCATGCGCGTAGCCGTCGTCGGGCCAGCGGGACCAACAATCTCCTCACCCACCGGATCGACCGGGCCGACATAATAGATCATCCGTCCTTTAAAGCTGACGGGCAGTTCTTCGCTCTTAGCCAGCATGTCGGCGATGCGTTTATGTGCGGCGTCTCGCCCGGTCAGCATCTTGCCGTTTAACAACAGACGGTCGCCCTGTTTCCAGCTGGCCACGGTTGCGGGGGTCAGTGCGTCCAAATCCACGCGGATCGCGGCTGCATCGGGTTTCCAGTCTACCTTCGGCCATTCGTCCAGCTTCGGCGCCTCCAGATAGGCAGGGCCCGACCCATTCAGCGTGAAATGTGCATGGCGCGTCGCCGCGCAATTGGGAATCATCGCAACCGGCTTGCCCGCAGCATGACATGGCGCATCCATGATTTTTACATCAAGGATCGTGGAAAGCCCGCCAAGCCCCTGCGCGCCGATACCCAACGCGTTGACCTTGTCAAAAATCTCAATGCGCATCGCCTCAATATCATTTTGTGGCCCGCGTGCTTTGAGCGGCCCCATGTCGATAGGCTCCATCAACGCTTGCTTGGCCAGCAAGACGCAATGTTCCGCGGTCCCGCCGATACCAATGCCCAGCATTCCGGGCGGGCACCAGCCAGCACCCATTTGCGGCAACATTTCAACGACCCAGTCGACGATATTGTCTGACGGGTTCATCATCTTGAACTTTGACTTGTTCTCGCTGCCGCCGCCTTTTGCCGCGACATCCACCGAAACTTTTGAACCGGCGACCATTTCGACATGCAGGACGCAGGGCGTGTTATCTTTTGTGTTACGCCGCGTGAAAGCGGGGTCGGCCAATACCGAGGCGCGCAGTTTGTTGTCAGGGTGCAGATATGCACGGCGCACGCCTTCGTCGATCACCTCCTGAAGCGACGCCGACGTGTCCTCCAGCCGGCAATCCATCCCCCATTTGACGAAGACATTGACGATGCCCGTGTCCTGACAAATGGGTCGATGTCCTTCTGCGCACATCCGGCTGTTGGTCAGGATTTGCGCGATTGCATCTTTCGCCGCTGGTGACTGTTCGGCGGTATATGCGTCACCCAATGCCCGGATATAATCCATCGGGTGAAAATAGCTGATATATTGCAGCGCGTCGGCGACGCTATCGATCAAATCGGAATTGCGGATGGTGACGGTCATATAAGGCCCCAGGCTGGATAGAACCCCCACGCCATTAACGTCCCGGGGGACTGATACAAGCATCATTCTGACCGGCTGAATCAATATTAGCGAACGGCCGATGCGCCGGTCACATTTGTCCCGTCTGGATGATGCGGTGCCCCGGTTTCTGTCTACAAAATGCAGCGCGCAAGATTGGGTTCATTTTGACAACAGAAATATTTTCAATTCCTCATTTTCCATCTTGCGCCTTCAACAACACTTAGAACGTCCACGCGTCGCTACCTTTTGCCCGCCGACAACTGCGACGAATGGAATCAGAATAGCGACGAATTGAATGGTTAATTTTCGATTTACCCCCTTGCGTCTTAAAATGAATAAGGCACTATAGGTAGCGGTTGGCCATAGGGGGCATTACCACAAATTGTGCTTGCAGCTTCAGATAGTGATTCTGTTGTTGGGGGGATTTTTCCCGTCGATAAGCTGGGGACAAGTGAAAATATAACCCCTGACGTGGTCAAAAAATGCTAAGAGGGAATTTCGCGCCCTGAGTCGAACAATATGGGAACACGCGTTTCCGACAGATATTTGAACTGGTCGCTGGCCGCCGGGAAACCGGCATCCAGTTTCGGGTCGCCGCAATGAATGGAGCAACGGGTTAAATGGATTTCAGGGATGCAGGCCAAGGGGCCGACGATATGACCGCAATGATGACTGATATGCTTGAAAAAGTTGCTACCGAAGCTGTTAAGGTTGAAGCCGAGGCCAAGCCGGCTGACGACAAGAAAGCTGCGTCGAGCAAATCCGTCGACGAACGCCGTTTTAACGTTGTGACGGATTCGTCGCGCGACGCCCTGCTGACCGAATTTGGCAAGGACACGCTGCAAGACCGTTATTTGTTGCCGGGCGAAAGCTATCAGGACCTGTTTGCCCGCGTTGCGTCGGCATATGCGGACGATCAGGATCATGCCCAGCGGCTCTATGACTATATCTCGCGCCTTTGGTTCATGCCGGCAACGCCAGTGCTGTCAAACGGCGGAACTGGACGCGGTCTTCCTATCAGCTGCTATCTGAACAGCGTCGACGACAGCCTGGAAGGCATCGTCAACACATGGAACGAAAACGTCTGGCTCGCATCACGCGGCGGCGGCATTGGCACCTATTGGGGCAATGTGCGAGGCATCGGCGAGCCTGTTGGCCTCAATGGCAAGACCAGCGGCATCATTCCGTTTGTCCGCGTCATGGACAGCCTTACGCTCGCAATCTCGCAAGGTTCGCTGCGTCGTGGTTCGGCCGCGTGCTATCTCGATGTCAGCCATCCTGAAATCGAAGAGTTCCT
>NZ_JBILOS010000116.1:0-5845 GCF_044374345.1 Sphingorhabdus sp.
CGCAGAATTCCAGTTTTTCGTCATCACCTTGGCCATTCAGCGCGAAACGGGCGGTAACTTGGCCGAAACACTCGCCAACCTTGCGGATGTTTTGCGTAAGCGCGCGCAGATGAAACTAAAAATTCGCGCAATGTCATCGGAATCGAAGGCATCGGCCTATATCGTCGGGTCGTTGCCATTTTTCGTGTTTGGTATGATCTGGACGATTAACCAGGAATATCTCGAAGGCTTCTTCCATGAACCACGTTTGATGATCGCCGGTGTCGTCGGCGCAGTGTGGATGGCGATTGGCGTGTTCATAATGGCCAAAATGGTCAATTTCGAAATTTAAGTTGGGGGCAGGATAGCAAAAATGACCAATCCGGGTGGACCTCAACTTTTGGGCATGGACGCCATGTGGCTCGCGACATTGCTTTGGGTCGTGGCGGGTATCGCTGTCGTGGTTGCCATATATTCAGTCGTTACCGTGCGCGATCCAATGGCCAAGCGCGTGAAGGCGCTGAACGAGCGCCGTGAGCAGCTGAAAGCCGGCATCACCGGCACAACATCGAAAAAGCGCGCCAAGCTTGTGCGCAAAACCGAAACGACAGATAAAATGCGCCAGCTGCTGTCAAAGCTTCAGGTTTTGCAGGACGATCAGGTTAAGGATGTGCAGCAACGACTGGCGCAGGCGGGCATTCGCCGCAAAGAGCTCGCGGTCTCGGTCATCTTTAGCCGTATGGTGATGCCGATCATTTTCGGTGGTGGAGCCGGCCTGTGGATTTATGCTCTGGACGGCGTACCCGACTGGAGCGCGATGAAGAAATTTGGTGCATTCGCAGCGGCGACGATTTTAAGCTACAAGGCCGCTGACATTTATCTGACGAACCTGGTGACGAAACGCACCGATGCCATCCGCAAAGGCCTTCCCGACGCGCTCGACTTGCTCGTCATTTGCGCAGAGGCTGGCTTGACCGTCGATGCCGCGTTTAACCGCGTGGCAAAGGAGTTGGGCCGCGGCTATCCCGAATTGGGCGATGAATTTGCGCTCACCGCCATTGAACTTGGCTTTTTAACCGAACGCCGGACTGCATTTGAAAATCTGGCGTACCGCGTCAATCTGGACTCGATCCGGGGCGTTGTTACGACCATGATTCAGACCGAAAAATATGGTACGCCATTGGCATCAGCCTTGCGCGTATTGTCGGCCGAATTCCGGAACGAGCGCATGATGCGCGCCGAAGAAAAGGCCGCACGTTTGCCCGCCATTATGACGGTGCCGTTGATCCTTTTTATTCTGCCGACACTGTTCATCGTTATTATCGGGCCAGCCGCCTGCTCGATTGGCGACGCGTTTTCGAAACAGTGAACGGGGCGGCATGCGCCGTCCCCTTCAGCCCAAATGCACGGTCTGTTCGATGGCACCGAAAATACTGTGGCCAGCATCGTCGCGGACTTCGATGCGGACGACATCCCCATCTTGCAGGAATGGCGTGGTCATTTCGCCCGTCGCGATTTTTTCGACCATGCGCACTTCGGCAAGACAGCTGTAGCCGAGCCCGCCATCGGCGACGGGGCGACCGGGACCGCCATCGGCATCGCGGTTGGACACGGTGCCTGAACCGATAATCGACCCTGCCCCCAAATTGCGCGTCTTTGCCAGATGCGCAATCAAGACACCGAAATCGAATGTGCAATCATCCGACGCTACCGCCCGGCCAAATGGCGCGCCATTCAGATCCACATTCAATGTCCGGTGCAGCATCCCGCCCTGCCAATAGGCCCCAAGGCTGTCGGGCGTTACGAACACCGGTGACAAAGCACTGGCGGGTTTGGACTGCACAAAGCCAAAGCCTTTTTCCAATTCCGATGGGATCAGATTGCGCAGCGATACGTCGTTCACAAGGCCCACAAGCTTGATATGCGACAGCGCGTCTGCGGGGTGCGTGCCCTTTGGCACATCGCCGGTGACGACAACGATCTCCGCCTCAAAATCGCAACCCCATGCTGCGTCAGCCAGCTGGATATCATCGCGCGCACCCATAAATTCGTCGGACCCGCCCTGGTACATTAATGGATCATGCCAAAAGCTTTCGGGCAAGACCGCGCCGCGCGCTTTGCGGACCAGTTCGACATGATTGACATAGGCAGAGCCGTCCGCCCACTGATATGCGCGGGGCAGCGGGGCGGCAGCGGCATGTTCATGGAAACGTTCGCGCGGAATGACGGCATGTTCCAGATCGGTCGCCAATGCCTCAAGCCGCGGCGCAATATAGTCCCAGTCATCCAGCGCGGCCTGCAATGTCGGCGCGATATGCGCTGCGTCGGCATACCAAGCGAGATCATTGGAAACGACAACCAGATGACCGTCACGACCCGACTTTAATGATGCAAGTTTCATAATCGCTCTCCTGCTTTTGCACATCATGCAACGATATTGCTGTTGCGGCAACTGCGCCTGTGCGTTTAGACATATCCGCATGGGGTTGGGGCTCGCCAAAATGCGAATGTTTCAAGCAAGTGCCTTGGCACTTTCCCTGTTCGTCTCCGGATCGGCGTTCAGCCAGCAACAAACCTTTAGCACCGCAGAGGCCGGAAAAAATGGCTGGGCGATGGAGCAGAACCGTTCTGCCAGCTGGTATCTTTCGCAACACACGCGCCTCACCAGCGCGATAGCAAATCTGCAGCCGCAAAAGCCCGGTGTCGTCGATGCCTATGTCATTTCGATTGGACTCGACTCGGACGCCGTGTTCGGGCGGGAATCGGCTGAAGCGGCAAAGGTTCTGGCGCGCCGCTATGGTGCAACGGGCAAAACGCTTTTCCTCACCGCTGGTGCCGACGATGCGCCATCGGGCGCGCCGCAGGGTTCGCCATCCAATCTTGCCGTCGCACTGGCCGCCGTTGCGGGCAAAATGGACCTGAAGGAAGACGTGCTGATTTTATTCGCCACCACCCATGGCGACCCCGTATCGGGGCTCGCCTATCGCGACGGCAACGACGGCGTCGGCATGATTGCACCGCAGCGATTGTCCGCGCTGCTTGATGGCGTGGGCATAAAGCGCCGCATGGTGCTGATCTCCGCTTGCTATTCAGGGATATTCATTCCGTTGCTGACCAACGACCAAACCGTCATTGTGACCGCGGCATCGTCGCAACGCACATCATTCGGCTGCGCGCCCGGCAATGACTGGACCTTTTTCGGCGACGCTTTGGTGAACAATGGCTTACGCAAGCCGCAGAAATTTGATGATGCCGTTGCCGAGGCGGTTCAGCTGATTTCTCGGTGGGAAAATATGTTGCAGCTTTTGCCGTCGCGGCCACAGGTCTTTGTCGGCGAGAATGCCCATGTCTGGCTTGATGCGCTCGAACGCAAAATGCCCAAGACTGAAACCCCGAAAATAGGCAGGCCCGCAATCGCCACCGATTATGAGCGTGCGAGCGAAGCCAACCCAGCTCGATAAGCCTGCGCGTAAAGCTAACCCAGCTCGATGACGCGTGCGCGTAACTGCGCCAGCATAATCTCCAACTGTTTCGCCTCACCGCTGCCCAATATCTTCTCAAGCTCGGCCTCTAACTGCAGCGCTTCAGGCACGATTTGGTCATAAAGGCTGCGGCCCGCGGCCGTCAGGGCCAAATGGTGAGAGCGCCCGTCGCTGCTGTTCGGCACACGGCTCACGAGCGCGCGTTCCTCCAGCGTTTTGCACGCACGGTTGACCGTCACCTTGTCCATTGCCGTTGCCGCCACCAATTCGCGCTGCGTTGCGACCTCCGCCTCCCCCAAAAGCGCCATCACCCGCCATTCGGGCACCTTCAGCGCAAATTTGCCGCGATAGGCGCGCGCGATCAGGTCGCTGACCGCGTTTGAGGTAATCGACAATTGATAGGGAAGGAAAGCGCTGAGCTTCAGGGTCTTTTGTGGCATAAAATTCACTCTGTTGTGGCTTGCACCGCGCGTGGGTCAGTCGGGCTTCACCTGATCCGGATGGGCGGCGATGAAGGCCGGCAAAGCCGTCAGCGCCGCATCAATCCGCGATAATTTGGGGAACTGGTCCAATGGTGTGTCCACCCGCCGCGCGTTGGCCATTTGCGGGACAAGGCAGACATCGGCAAGGTTTGGCATATCGCCACCAAATAGCCCATCCTCGGGCGCCATATTCTCAAGCGCCGTGAACCCTTCGATGATCCAGTGCCGGTACCATTTATCAACGGCTTCCTGCGACTGCCCCATTTCATCCTTCAAATAACGCAGCACGCGCAGATTATCGATTGGGTGAATGTCGGCGGCAATAATCAACGCCTGCACCAATGTTTTGGCCCGATCCGCAGCGTTGGATGACAGCATCGCCGGTTCGGGATATTTGGCATCAAGATAATCGATTATCGCAAGGCTTTGCGTCAGGTCATGGCCATCGATGGACAGCATGGGGACAAAGCCTTGCGGGTTGCGCGCGACATAGGCCGGTGCCTTTTGTTCATTTTCCAACAGGCTTGTCGGCACGCGTGTGTACGGCACATTTTTGAGATTGAGGACGATCCGCACCCGGTAACTTGCCGAGGAACGCCAATAGTCGAACAGGGTTATCGCATTCATGACGTCACAATTAGCATGGCGGTGGTAAAAGGCAAAAGCATTGCAGTACGGCCCGCCCTTGCATATGTCTGGCGCAGCTAAAAAGGACTGAGGATGACCGACGTGAAAAAATGGATGACCGCCGCTGGATTATTGATGTTGCCCTTATCGGTGCAGGCCGCTTCGCCCATTACGGGCAGATGGGTCACCCAAAGCAAGGACGGCGTAGTTGAAGTCTATCCCTGCGGCGAGAATATATGCGGCAGGCTGTCCAAATTCCTTGTGAACCCGCCAGCCGGTCCCGGCGCGAAAGACATCAACAATCCCGACAGGGCGCTGCGCAACCGGACAATCTTGGGCATGAATGTTTTGACGGGTTTCAAAGCGGCTGGCGATGAATGGAAGGGCCAGATTTACGATCCCAAATCGGGCAAAACCTATCGGTCGATTGTCTATAAAGGCAAATCGGGCAATCTGGTCGTCAAAGGCTGCATTGGGCCATTTTGTCAGGCCCAAACATGGACACCGGCGCGTTAAACACTAACGCACCGGACGCGGTCGTTAAGACCGCAATTTCCAACCCGAACGCAGCAGCAAGTAGCAGATGGTGCCAAGCACTATGTTCAGGCCAAGCAGCACAATCGCGCCAAAAATCACGGGACTGTCTGCGGCACCGATGAAGCCATAACGGAAACCCGATATTGCATAGAAGAACGGGTTGGCGTGGCTGATCGCCTGAAATGTCGGGGCCAGCTTATCAACCGAATAGAATGTACCCGACAGCAACGCCGCAGGGGCAACAACAAAATTGCTAACCACGGCCGCATGGTCGAATTTCTCCGCCCAGATTGATGTCATAACGCCGATAAGCGCCAGCATCATCGAACCCATCAGGCCAAACCACAATATCGCCCATATATGCACAGGCGTAACATGCACGCCCGGCCACAAAAGCATCGCGAGCCAGATTGTGCCGCCCACCAAAAAGGCGCGCGTCACCGCAGCAAATGTCAGCGCGGCCAAAACCTCTGCATTGGACAAAGGCGGCATCAGATAATCGACAATCGTGCCCTGCATTTTTCCGACCAGCAAAGAGAAGCTGGAATTGGCAAAGGCATTTTGCATCATACCCATGATGATGAGGCCGGGTGCGATGAAATCTGCAAAAGGAACGCCCAGAACCTGTGGCTTCACGCTTCCCAAAGCCACGGTGAAAATAATAAGATATAGCAACGTCGTGATGGCCGGTGCCCATACCGTTTGCATCTGCACCTTAAAGAAGCGGCGCACTTCTTT
>NZ_JBILOS010000090.1:0-8610 GCF_044374345.1 Sphingorhabdus sp.
GACAGGAATATCTGCGGCGTTCATTATGTTCTCACCATCATCCAGCTAACCGCTGTGACAAGGCCCAAAAGCATCACCAGCGCATATGTATAAAGATAACCCGACTGCATTTTCACCGCGAGCTTGCTACCAAAGGAAACGACAGCAGCCGAACCGTTCGGCCCAAACCGGTCGATAACGCCGATGTCGCCTTGCTTCCAGAACAGGCGTCCTAACCAAAAGGCCGGGCGGACAAAGACCGCATTATACAGTTCGTCAAAATACCATTTGTTCATGAAGAAACGGTACAATGGCGCAAAGGCAGTAGCCAAACGCTGCGGCGCATCCTTTGACTGCTGATACATCACATAAGCCACCAACAAGCCGGTGAGCATGGCCACTGTCGATGACAGTTTCACCCACAACGGTACCTCGTGCATGGCGTGCATCAAATGTTCGTTGAAGAACAATGTGCTGTTCGCCCAAAATGCCTTGCCGGTTTCGGCTTCAATGAAGCCTCCGTGGAATACAAAACCAGCAAAAACAGCGCCCAATGTCAGCACGCCCAACGGGATAAGCATCGGCAGCGGGCTTTCATGCGGATGATAGCCAGCGGTACCATCACCATGCGCGTCGTGGGCATGGTCATGTGCATGTTCATCATGGTCGTGCATCGCATGTTGAATATGCTCCGACTGCGCCCAACGCGGCGTTCCGAAGAATGTGAGGAACATCAGGCGCCAGCTGTAGAAGCTGGTCAACAATGCCGCCAGAACGCCAATGCCAAACGCATACATATGGAAGGTCGAGTGGCTCGCAAATGCGGCTTCGATGATCGCATCCTTGGAATAGAAACCAGCGAACCCGCCGACGCCAACAATACCAACGCCGGTAATCGCCAACGTGCCCGCCATCATCGCCCAAAAGGTCAGCGGGATATGTTTCCGCAAACCACCATAATAACGCATATCCTGTTCATGATGCATCGCGTGGATGACGGAGCCTGCGCCAAGGAACAACAACGCCTTAAAGAAAGCGTGCGTGAACAAATGGAACATCGCCGCGCCATATGCGCCCGTGCCCGCGGCAAAGAACATATATCCAAGCTGCGAGCATGTTGAGTACGCGATGACGCGTTTGATATCGGTCTGCACCAAGCCAACGGTCGCTGCAAAAATCGCAGTTGTAGCGCCGACTATCGTCACAACGTCCAACGCAAACTGGCTTGTTTCAAACAATGGCGACAGGCGGCAAACCATGAACACGCCAGCGGTAACCATCGTCGCTGCGTGAATAAGCGCCGACACAGGTGTCGGACCCTCCATCGCGTCAGGCAGCCATGTGTGCAGGCCCAACTGCGCAGACTTGCCCATCGCGCCGATGAACAACAATATGCACAGCAAGCTCATCGTATCGACGCGGAACCCAAGGAAGCCAATGCTTGATCCGACCTTATCCGGTGCCGCCGCCAAAATGTCCGGAATGGAGACCGTGCCAAACAGCCAGAACACGCCGAAGATACCCAGCATGAAGCCCAGGTCGCCAACGCGGTTTACGACAAATGCCTTAATCGCCGCGGCATTCGCGCTTGGTTTTTTGTACCAGAAACCAATCAACAGATAAGACGCCAGACCAACACCTTCCCATCCAAAGAACATTTGGACGAGATTGTTGGCGGTTACGAGCATCAACATCGCGAAGGTGAACAACGACAAATACGCAAAGAAGCGCGGTTGATCGGGGTCTTCCTCCATATAGCCCCAGCTATACAGATGGACGAGCGCGGAAACGGTGGTGATAACCACCAACATCACCGCGGTCAGCGCATCAACGCGCAATTCCCAATCGAATGACAAATCACCCGATTGAACCCAGTTCATCACGGGCGCGACATAAGCGGTTTCGCTGCCGTTGAGAAAGCCGATGAAAATCGGCCAGCTCAGCAAGGACGCCGTGAACAGGCCCGCTGTGGTAATGGTCTTAGCGGCAACCGCGCCAATAAAGCGTTGGCCAAGACCCGCAACGAGCGCAGCCAAAAGCGGAAGAAAAACAATGATATGGATCGAAGTCACTGGATGTTATCCCTTCATCCGGTTGACATCGTCAACGGCAATGGTGCCCCGGCCACGGAAGTAGATGACCAATATGGCAAGGCCGATCGCCGCTTCACCAGCAGCCACCGTCAGCACGAACATCGCGAAAATCTGGCCCGTAAGGTCGCCAAGAAAGACGCTGAACGCCACGAGGTTGATATTCACCGCCAGCAAAACGAGCTCAATCGCCATCAAGATGATGATCACATTTTTGCGGTTCAGGAAAATGCCCAGCATACCCATGACGAACAGAATGCTGCTCACCACGAGATAATGTTCGATACCGATCACAACTCGATCCCCTGCCCTACCGGTTGATTGACGTTGCGCGTCGCGTCTTCGGGACGGCGCTGTACCTGGCTGCTGATGCTCTGGCCGCGGGTGCCATGGCTCTTACGATGGGTAAGAACAATCGCGCCCACCATGGCCACCAAAAGAATGAGGCCCGCAGTTTCAAACATGAACACATATTTGCTGTACAACAGGCCGCCAATAGCCTCGATATTTGGAACAGCTGCCGACACGGTAGCTGCGCCTGCTTCTGGCGTGCCCAGTACAACTGCACCAGCCTGATACGCGCCAATGCCAAGCACGAGTTCAGCAGCGAGAACAACGGCGAGCAATAACCCAAGCGGAACGTTTTTCACAAAGCCCGCGCGCAGTTCGGCGAAGTCGATGTCGAGCATCATCACCACAAACAGGAACAGCACGGCGACTGCGCCAACGTAGACAATGACGAGCAGCATCGCGATAAACTCCGCACCGATCAGAATCATGAGGCCAGCGGCGTTAAAGAACGCGACGATCAGCCACAGCACGCTGTGCACGGGGTTGCGCGCAAAGATGACCATCGCGGCGGACGCGATGACGATGCTTGCGAAGATATAGAATGAGACGAGTTGGATCACGATGGGCCGCCCTTAACGATAGGGTGCATCGGCAGCAAGGTTCGCGGCAATTGCCCGTTCCCATTTCGCGCCGTTGTCGAGAAGCTTGGCCTTGTCATAAAACAATTCCTCGCGTGTTTCGGTTGCAAATTCGAGGTTTGGTCCCTCGACAATCGCATCCACTGGGCAAGCTTCTTGGCAGAAACCGCAATAGATGCACTTCGTCATGTCGATGTCATAGCGCGTGGTGCGGCGGCTGCCGTCTTCACGCGGTTCGGACTCGATGGTGATTGCCAAGGCGGGACATACCGCTTCGCACAGCTTGCACGCAATGCACCGCTCTTCACCATTGGGGTAGCGCCGCAAAGCATGCTCGCCGCGAAAACGCGGGCTCAACGGGTTCTTTTCGAACGGATAGTTGATCGTTGCCTTTGGCTTGAAGAAATATTGCAAGGTCAACCAGTGCGCCTTGACGAATTCCCAAAGGGTAAAGGTTTTGATGAGATGCGCGATGGTGGTCATGCGAAATGTCCTGTGAACATAAGATAGCCGCTCACCAAAAAGACCCAGAAAAGCGAGATTGGCAGGAACACCTTCCAACCCAGACGCATCAATTGGTCATAACGGTAACGCGGTACAGTTGCCTTCACCCAAGCGAAGACAAAGAACATCAAAAGGATTTTGACGAAGAACCAGATGATGCCGGGAACGGCATATAATGGCGCCCAATCCACTGGCGGCAAATATCCACCCCAGAATAGGATAGCATTAAGCGCGCACATCAACAGCACGTTGGCATATTCGCCCAACCAGAACAAAGCGAAGGCCATCGACGAATATTCCGTCTGATAACCAGCAACCAGCTCGCTCTCGGCCTCGGTCAAATCGAAAGGCGCGCGCGCGGTTTCCGCCATTGAACTGATGAGGAACATGATCGCGATCGGGAACAGCAACGGGTTGAACGCATAGGCGTTGATAAAGCCAAAGATATGGCCCCGCTGGCCCTCTACGATGCCGCCCACATTGAATGTACCGGCCCACAACACAATGCAGATCAGAATGAAGCCAATCGAGACTTCGTATGAAATCATCTGCGCCGCCGCACGCATGGCGGAATAAAACGGATATTTGGAATTGGAAGCCCAACCGGCAATGACCACGCCATATACGCCAAGGCTGCTAATCGCGAGAATGTACAGCAAGCCCACGTTGATATTGGACAGCACAACGCCGTCTGCAAACGGAATAACCGCCCACGCCATCAAAGCGACGGTGAAGGTAATAATCGGCGCAATCAAAAACAGTCCGCGGTTCGACGCGCTGGGGATGATTGTTTCCTGCAGAAACACCTTTAGTCCATCAGCGAAAGACTGAAGGACACCGAAGGGACCAACCACGTTGGGACCTCTGCGAAGGGCAAAGGCTGCCCACAATTTGCGTTCAGCGTAAATGATGAGCGCGACGGCCAGCATTAGCGGCAATGCAATGAGCAATATGCCCACGATGGTTGCGGTGAACCATGCGGCTTCGTAGCTCATCCCAAGGGTTTGGAAGAAAGATGTCATTCCGCTGCCTCCAGATATTGCGTGCCGTGCACCAGTTCAGCCGAGCACCGCTGCATCGTTTCCGACGCGCGGCAGATTGCGTTGGTCAGGTAAAAATCCTTAATCGGATAATCGGCGATTTTACCATTTACGGCTGAAGACAATGTCGGTTCAGACCAGCCATAATCGGCAAGGCCTTCGACGCCCAATGCAGGGACAGCGTTGAACATTTCAACGCGGAGCGCCTCAAGGCTGTCAAACGGCAGGCGCTTGCCCAGCACATCAGACAAGGCGCGGAATATCGCCCAATCTTCACGCGCATCACCGGGTGGGAACACGGCGCGTTCGCCGCGCTGCACGCGGCCTTCGAGGTTGACGTACGTGCCGGACTTTTCGCTATACGCTGCGCCTGGCAAAATGACGTCGGCATGATGCGCGCCATTGTCGCCATGATGGCCGACATAAACTTTGAAGCTGCCTGCAAACAGGCTGTAATCAGCTTCATCAGCCGCGAGGAAGAACGCGAGCTTGGGAGCCTTGGCCGCCAACGCTTTGATACCGCCATCATGCGCATATCCAAGCATCAGTCCGCCCATACGCGCTGCCGCAAAGTGCAATACGTTAAAGCCATTCCAGCCATCCCGGACGAGCTTATATTTCGATGCAAACGCCAATGCAGCACCATGGACGCCTTCATAACGCAGCGCGCCGCCACCCACGATAATCGCTGGGCGTTCTGCGGTCTTCAATGCATCAGCAAGAGCCTGTGGCGCTTTCGCCAGCGCGCTTAAATCGTCGCCCAGCCATTCAACCTTGTACGTCAAATCCGTTACCGGACCGATGGCAAACACCTTTGCACCGCGCTTGCGGATCGCTTTTTGGATACGCGTGTTTACCAAAGGTGCTTCACGGCGCAGGTCGCTGCCGACCAGCAAGATCACATCCGCATTTTCGATGCCAGCGATGGTGGTGTTGAAGTTTACGGCCGAAAGCGACGACGTATCGTACGATAGCCCCGTTTGACGGCCCTCAAGCATCGACGAACCCGCAAGCGCACGCGCCGCAAACATCGTTTCGCAATCGACCTGATCGCCTGCGATTACCGCAGCATCGCCGGACCAATTGGCCTTGATTGCGTCAAACGCCTCTGCCCAGCTTGCTGCAACAAGCTTTCCATCCTTGCGGATATACGGCTTGTCCAAACGACGATGCGTAAGGCCATCAACTGCATGGCGTGTCTTATCCGACGCCCATTCTTCGTTCACATCATCATTGTTGCGTGGAAGCGCGCGCAATACGGCCCTGCCCCGGCTATCGAGACGGATGTTGGTGCCAACCGCGTCCATCACGTCGATGCTTGGCGTCTTTTTCAATTCCCACGGGCGTGCTTCGAAAGCATAAGGCTTCGACGTCAGCGCACCCACCGGACACAAGTCAACGACATTACCCGAAAGCTCGCTCTGCATGGCGTGCTCCAGATAGGTCGTGATCTGCATATTCTCGCCGCGACCAATCGCGCCGACTTCTTCAATGCCAGCGACTTCTTCCGTGAACCGAACACAACGTGTGCACTGGATGCAACGTGTCATCGCCGTTTTGACGATTGGACCCATATATTTTTCAGTAACCGCACGCTTGTTTTCGTCGAAGCGCGATGCACCGCGACCATAAGCCACGCTTTGGTCCTGCAAATCGCATTCACCGCCTTGGTCGCAAATTGGGCAATCCAACGGGTGATTGATGAGCAGAAACTCCATCACCCCTTCGCGGGCCTTTTTGACCATCGGGCTGTCGGTTTTGATGATCTGCCCTTCGGTGGCGGGCAGCGCACAGCTTGCCTGCGGCTTTGGTGGCCCAGGGGCAACCTCGACCAAGCACATACGGCAATTGCCCGCAATGGACAGCCGTTCATGATAGCAAAAGCGTGGAATTTCCTTCCCCGCCATCTCACACGCCTGAAGCACAGTCGCGCCTGCAGGAACTTCGAGTTCTAAACCGTCTACGGTGACTTTAGGCATTATTATTCTGCTGCCTCCAACATATCGTCGCCCTTGGCTTCATGAATGCGGTGTTCCATCTCTGGACGGAAATGTTTGATAAGGCCCTGAATTGGCCACGCAGCAGCATCGCCAAGCGCACAAATTGTGTGGCCTTCAACCTGCTTCGTGACATCGTACAGGGTATCGATGTCGCCAATCTCGGCATTGCCCGTGCGCATCTTTTCCATGACGCGCCACATCCAGCCAGTGCCTTCGCGGCAAGGCGTGCATTGGCCGCAGCTTTCATGCTTATAGAAATAAGACAGGCGCGAGATTGCGCGAACGATGTCCGTGGACTTGTCCATAACGATGACCGCCGCAGTGCCAAGGCCTGAACCGACAGCCTTACAGCCGTCAAAATCCATGGGCACGTCCATCATCATGGCAGCAGGCACCAAAGGCACCGACGAACCGCCCGGGATGACGGCGAGCAGATTATCCCAACCACCGCGGATGCCGCCGCAATGCTTTTCGATCAGCTCGCGGAACGGAATGCCCATTTCTTCTTCGACGACGCATGGCTTTTCGACATGGCCCGAAATCTGGAACAGCTTGGTGCCATGGTTGTTTTCGCGGCCAAAGCTTTTGAACCATGCCGCGCCGCGGCGCAGGATTGTGGGAACGACGGCAATGCTCTCGACATTGTTCACCGTCGTCGGGCAGCCATACAGGCCTGCGCCTGCAGGAAATGGCGGCTTAAGGCGGGGCTGACCCTTTTTGCCTTCAAGGCTTTCGATCATCGCGGTTTCTTCGCCGCAGATATAGGCACCTGCGCCGCGATGGACGAACACATCAAAGTCATAGCCCGACTTGGCGGCATTCTTGCCCAACAGTCCGGCTGAATATGCCTCTGCAACAGCCTTTTCGAGGACCTTTGCTTCGAAAATATATTCGCCGCGAATGTAGATGTACGCCGCACGCGCGCGCATCGCAAAACCGGCGATCAACGCGCCTTCGATCAGCTTGTGCGGATCGTGACGGATGATCTCGCGGTCTTTGCACGAACCGGGTTCAGATTCATCGGCGTTGATGACAAGGAAGTTCGGACGTTCCGGCGTCGGTGCTTTGGGCATGAAGCTCCACTTCATACCGGTCGGGAAGCCAGCACCACCACGGCCACGAAGCCCGGATGCCTTCACTTCTTCGATAATGGCGTCTTGTCCGGCCTTCATCAAATTGGCGGTTTTGTCCCAATCGCCGCGCGCCTGCGCAGCTTTCAAGCCGAAATCTTGATAGCCGTAAAGGTTGGTAAAAATGCGGTCTTTGTCAGCGAGCATCAGCCCAAACCTCCAAGAAGAAACCATGCGCCGGCGGCAATCAATAGCCCAATGACGGCAAGTTTAATGATGCCCTTGAGCAGTTTCCATGCCACGAACCCAGCCACCAGAACGCCGATGAGGGGGAGAAATTCCATCAATACTCTCCCCGATAATCATGGTTCTTATCAACCATCGCCTGCAAAGTCGTAGCGCCACCATAAGGTTCAACCGTATGGCGTCCGGGCAGCTGTGTGCCGACCTTTGGCTGCTTGCCATCGGACAAGTCCTGCAAAATGGCGGTCATGCTGTCGTAATCGAGGTCTTCGTAATTATCGTCGTTAATCTGAACCATTGGTGCAGAGGCGCAGTTGCCCATGCATTCAACTTCGTTCAGCGTGAACATGCCATCGGGTGTTGTTGCGCCTTTGACGAGGCCCCGATTCTTGCATGCCGCCATGATATCGTCCGACCCACGCAGCATGCACGGCGTTGTGCCGCATACTTGCACATGGAAACGGCCAACGGGCGCGAGATTGTACATGGTGTAGAATGTCGCGACTTCATATGCGCGCATATATGGCATGCCGAGATAGCTTGCGACATATTCGATCACGGGAACCGGCAACCAGCCTTGCGTCTGTGTTTCTTCGCCCACCTGACGTTGCGCCAAATCAAGCAGAGCCATCACCGCAGACTGCTGACGTCCAGCAGGATAGCGTCCGATGTACATGTCGGCGGTCTTCTTGTTTTCAGCTGAAAACGCAAAGGCGCCAAATTGGGCGCGTGCATCCGCTTCGTTTGGAGTGTGT
>NZ_JBILOS010000067.1:0-11328 GCF_044374345.1 Sphingorhabdus sp.
GTGCTGCATCAGCCATGTGCTTCGTTCCGTCCCCAAATACGTCCCAAATATGCGCCAAACATCATGGCAGCAGCAGTCGAACCAACTTCCTTGACCGAGACTTCGCCATGGAACAGCCACAGATACGCCGCGACCATCGCGATGGAACCCAATGCAGCGCTCGCTAGAAAAAGCACTTCCCGCGTCATTACCGGTCACACTCCCCAAACACGATGTCGAGCGCGCCCAAGATCGCGGTGGTGTCGGCAAGCATATGGCCACGGCTCATAAAATCCATTGCCTGCAAATGCGAGAATGCCGTCGGGCGGATTTTGCAACGATATGGCTTGTTGGTGCCGTCAGAGACCAAATAGACGCCGAATTCGCCCTTGGGGCTCTCGGTCGCGACATAGACGCTGCCGGCAGGGACCTTGAAGCCTTCAGTGTAGAGTTTGAAGTGATGGATCAACGCTTCCATCGACTGCTTCATTTCCGCGCGCTTTGGTGGCGAAACCTTGCGGTCGTCGCTGCAGACGGGGCCTTCGGGCATCTGCTGAAGACATTGCTTCATAATGCGAACGGATTGACGCACTTCTTCAACGCGGACCATGAACCGGTCATAGCAATCGCCGCGCGTGCCGACGGGAATGTCAAAATCCATTTTGGCATATACGTCATATGGCTGGCTCTTGCGGATATCCCATGGAATGCCCGCGCCACGGATCATTGGACCTGAAAAGCCCCATTTGATCGCGTCTTCTTTGGAAACAATCGCGATATCCACGTTACGCTGTTTGAAAATACGGTTGTCGACAACCAATGACATCGCGTCTTCAAACAGACGCGGCATACGATCATCGAGCCATTCGGCGATATCGGTCAAAAGCTTTAATGGCACATCCTGATGCACACCACCGGGGCGGAACCAAGCGGCATGCATACGCGCGCCGCTCGCCCGCTCATAAAACGCCATGCAGTCTTCGCGGATTTCGTAAAGCCACAAGGGCGGCGTCATCGCACCAACATCGATAATGTGGTGCGCGATGTTCAGCGTATGGTTTTTGATACGCGTCAATTCGGCAAACAATACACGCAGATATTGCGCGCGGATGGGCACTTCGAGATCCAGCAGCTTTTCGACCGCCAGAACATAGCTATGCTCCATCGCCATCGGCGACGCATAATCCAACCGATCAAAATAAGGCAAAGCCTGCAGATAGGTTTTATACTCGATCAGCTTTTCCGTACCGCGGTGCAACAGGCCGATATGCGGGTCTAGACGCTCGACGATTTCACCATCGAGTTCCATGACCAGACGCAGAACGCCGTGCGCGGCAGGATGCTGCGGACCAAAGTTGATCGTATAATTCTGGATGACTTCATCGCCAGTCGTCGGGGCGAGATCTTGCTGCATGCTCATGCTTTGTCTCCCGTCGCCTTTGGCTTGCGTGCTGTCCGCTTAACCGCTTCCTTGCTCGCACTTTTGTCCGCGCCCGTTGGCGCGGCGGGGGCTTCGCCGGTTTTCTCGTCGCCGGGCAGGACATAATCTGCACCTTCCCATGGCGAGAGGAAGTCGAAGTTACGGAAATCTTGTGCCAGTTGGACCGGCTCATATTTCACGCGCTTTTCTTCTTCGGAATAACGCAGCTCAACATATCCCGACAGCGGAAAATCCTTACGCTGTGGATGGCCCGAAAAACCGTAATCGGTCAAAATGCGGCGCAGATCGGAATTGCCCGAAAACAGCACGCCATACATGTCGAAGACTTCGCGCTCCAACCATCCAGCAACAGGCCAAATGCCGGTGACCGAAGGTACGGGATGATCCTCATTGGTGGCCAAATGCACGCGAATACGGTGGTTCTTGGTCAGGCTGAGCAAGCAATAGACAACTTCAAACCGTGGATCACGATCAGGCCAGTCAACGCCAGCCATTTCCATCAGCTGCTGATACGCGCATTCGTCGCGCAGCTTGATCATGCATTCGACGAGCGAATCCCGGTGGATATGCACTGCGACTTCGCCATTGGCTTCCTCAATGGATACCAAATTGGCGCCAAGCGCTTTGGTGATGGCTGCAATCGTGCCATCGGGCGTTTGAATAAGGGGCGCGGAATGGCTCACCGTTCGATTGTCCCTACGCGTCGGATTTTGCGCTGAAGCTGCATAATGCCGTACAACAATGCCTCCGCTGTTGGCGGGCATCCTGGGACATAAATGTCCACAGGGACGACACGGTCGCACCCACGCACAACGCTATAGCTATAATGATAATAGCCACCGCCATTGGCGCAGCTGCCCATGGAAATGACATATTTCGGTTCCGACATCTGGTCGTACACCTTACGCAAGGCCGGGGCCATTTTGTTGCACAAGGTGCCAGCCACAATCATAACGTCCGATTGACGCGGTGACGCGCGCGGCGCGATCCCGAAACGTTCAAAGTCATAACGCGGCATATAACCGTGGATCATTTCGACCGCACAGCACGCCAGACCAAAAGTCATTGGCCACAAAGAACCGGTGCGCGCCCAATTGAACAGGTCTTCGGTCGACGAAACGACAAAGCCCTTGTCGTTCACTTCGCTCTCAATATCCTTGAAGAACGCTGCATCGGGCGCTTGCGCGTCCGTCAGTGCAGGTGTGATTACTCCCATTCGAGTGCTCCCACTTTCCATGCGTAAATGAAGCCAATGACCAGTTCGAACAGGAACAGCATCATGGTGCCCCAACCAATCCAACCTGTTTCACCCAAGCTAACGGCCCAAGGAAACAAAAATGCGGCTTCAAGGTCGAAAATAATGAACAGAATCGCGACGAGGTAAAAGCGGACATCAAACTGGCTGCGCGAATCTTCAAATGCGGGAAAACCACATTCATATTCAGCGAGCTTTGCCTCGGTCGGTTTATGTGTGCCCGTCAGGCGCGATACGCCCATCGGCAAAAACACAAACGCTGACGACAGCGCGAGCGCGACCACCAGAAAAAGCAGAATGGGCAAATATTGCGACAAATCAGTCATATCAGACTCGCTTCCGGACCCCGTAAGTTGCGGCGCTTTTAGGCATAAGAATCTCGCCCCGCAAGGCCAAGACTCGGCATTTTTTCGGCCAATTTAGTGCTTTATTTTATCGCTCCGACCAGCAGCTTGTGCAGCTTACAATGCAAGATGTCATTTGCCGCCAAAACCTGTGCGTCCGCGATATGCGGGCTACGTCCGCGATAGTCGGTCACAAAGCCCCCTGCTTCACGCACCAGCAGGCATCCAGCAGCCGTATCCCAAGGCGACAAACCGCTTTCCCAAAAGCCGTCATAGCGTCCTGCCGCAAGCCATGCGAGATCGAGGCTGGCCGCCCCAAAACGGCGAACGCCGGCAACCGATGGACCGATGGCCGCAAAAATCTTGCCCCATTCGTCAAAGTCGCCATGCCCCTTATACGGCGTGCCTGTGGAGATAAGCGCTTCGTTCAACTGGCGACGGGCCGATACCCGAAGGCGGCGGTTGCCAAGCCAGGCGCCCTTGCCGCGCTCTGCCCAAAAGCTTTCGTCGGTGATCGGATTATAGACCAGGCCAGCGAATATATCGCCCCAGCCCGAACCGTCGGGCTTTGGATCCTGCACCGCGATCGAAATCGCAAAATGCGGAATACCGTGCAGAAAGTTGCTGGTGCCATCAAGCGGGTCGACGATGAAGCGGGGTTTGCCCTCTGCCCCTGCGATTTCGCCGCCTTCTTCCATCAAGAAGCCCCAGTCGGGACGCGCGATTTCCAGTTCACGGAAGATCGTATCTTCTGCGCGCTCGTCCGCCTTCGACACGAAGTCTGCCGGTCCCTTTTGCGAAACCTGCAGATGTTCGATTTCGCCAAAGTCCCGGCGCAATTTGCCACCCGCTTTACGGGCAGCTTTTTCCATAATGGTCAAAAGACCGGTAAGCGCTGGCATTAGTCGGCCTTCCGGACATATTCCCGTTCGTAAACGTCGACGACAATGCGTGTCCCCGCACTGATAAATGGCGGCACCATAACGCGCACGCCGTTATCCAGGATCGCTGGCTTGTAGCTTGACGACGCCGTCTGTCCTTTAACAACCGCGTCAGCCTCGACAATTGTCGCTTCGATCTGGTCTGGCAATGCAACCGACAATGCTTCGTCGTCATACATTTCCATGACAACGTCCATGCCGTCCTGAAGGAATGCCGCAGCATCACCCAACAGGTCCGTCGGAAGCGTTACCTGATCATAGGTTTCCTTATCCATGAACACCAGATTGTCGCCCTCGGCATACAAAAACTGGAAGTCTTTCTGGTCAAGACGGACCTTTTCGACGCTTTCGGCCGAACGGAAACGGATGTTGTTCTTACGACCATCGCGCAGGTTTTTAAGCTCAACCTGCATATAAGCGCCACCCTTGCCCGGCTGGGTATGCGCGGTTTTCACCACGCGCCACAGACCGTTTTCATATTCCAGAATATTACCCGGCTTGATTTCAACCGCGTTGATTTTCATGAGAGCACTCGCTTAACAGATGGAAAGAGCAGGCACGCAAATACGTGCCGTTGGACGCGGCCTTTAACGACGACAGCGCAATTAGGCAAGCAGTGCGTTGAACGCCTTTACCGCTTCGGCAGCACCTTGCGGATGGTTCCACACAGCACCGCTGACAGCAAGGAAATCCGCGCCCGCATCAATCAGCGGTTTGGCGTTGTCGGGCGTGATGCCGCCAATCGCAACGCAAGGGACCTCGGTGATAAACGCCCATTTCTGTACGGTGTCGAGTTCGGCGACATGATCGACCTCTTTGGTGGTCGTCGGGAAGAACGCGCCAAAGGCGACATAATCCGCGCCAGCCTCTGCTGCTTCCATCGCAAGATGCCGACTGTTGTGGCAGGTAACACCAATCTGCGCCTCTGGGCCAAGTGCTTCTCGGGCTTCACGAACATCGCCATCGCCCTGCCCCAAATGCACACCATCCGCCTTCAGCCGCTTGGCGAGCGCGACGCTGTCATTCACGATGAACGCAACATCATGCGCGGCGCATATGGCTTGCAATGGTTCGGCTAAGGCTGCCGCCTCATGCTGGTCCAAATCTTTTACGCGAAACTGGAAAGCCGCGACGGGCCCGGCGGACAGCGCGGATTCAAGCATTTGCGGGAAATCTCCACCAACATTGGTCGGCGAGATCAGATATAATTGGCAGGGAAATTCTTTCATGCCGCGCTCTTAGCGGGGCTTAAGGCCGGCGGCAAACATCTTGCGCATCTGCCGCCGGCCCCTCTCCAAACTTATGTCGCCGACGCGGCGTGAATTTCGTCAATTGCACCGCCGAGCGCGGCATCAAATTCTGCCGGTGTCATTTGGTGCCGCAAATCTTCCAACAAGGCGCGGGAGAAGCTGGCGATCATGCCCTTGTTTTTGGCAAGCTCTGCGCACGCCTCAGGCCGCGCAAATCCACCGGACAAGGCCACAACGCGCAGCACGCGCGGGTGGCTCACCAGCGCATCAAAAGTGCCCGCCTCAGCCGGGATCGACAGTTTCAACATCACCTTATTGTCGCCCGAAACAGTATCCAGCGCTTTCAGTATTTCGTCGCGCAGGATGACGTCACTTTGCGGACGGTCGGCGCTTTTGATGTTAATTTCGGGTTCAATGATCGGCATCAGCCCGTGGGCGAGGATTTGCTCCGCCACTTCAAATTGTTGCTGCACAATTGCGGCGATACCCGATGGCGAGGCCTTGTTAATGACAGACCGCTTTTTCGTTCCAAAAACGCCCTTTGCTTTGGCACGCGTTAGCAGCGCATCCAAATCTGGCATTGGTTTCATCATCTGAACGCCGTTAGCTTCGTCCTCAAGGCCCTTATCGACCTTCAAAAAGGGCACAACGCCGCGATCGCGCAGTGCATCTGGGACCGGCTTGCCGTCTGCTTCGCCGTCCATTGTGCGCTCAAACAAGATGGCACCCAAGACCTTATCGCCGAAAAAGCTAGGCGATGTGATGATGCGCGAACGCATGTCATGGATGAGGCCGAACATCTCTTCCTCGGTCGAATAAGCGTCTTCTTCGATGCCATAGCCGCGAAGCGCCTTCGGCGTAGAACCGCCACTTTGGTCAAGCGCAGCAATAAAGCCCGTTGCCGTCGCTACTTTTTCGAACATCTCTTGGTCGTTCATCCGCTCTTCCCTGTACCTTCACGCTGCATACGTATGCATTAGCATCCGAAAAAAACGGGGCAAGGCCCCGCATGTCTAATTTATATTCAAAGCATCAACGCCCGGAAGCGGTTTGCCTTCCATCCATTCCAAAAACGCGCCGCCAGCGGTCGAAACAAAGGAGAAATCCTCCGTCACACCAGCATGGGCGAGCGCCGCAACCGTATCGCCACCACCCGCAACCGACACCAGCGAGCCTTCCCGCGTCAGCGCCGCCGCCGTGCGGGCCAATGAGACCGTCGCCGCGTCAAATGGCTCCATTTCAAATGCGCCGAGCGGTCCGTTCCATACCAAGGTCCGGCACGTTTTCAGGACATCAGCCAGCGCCTCAACCGCCGCAGGGCCAACATCCAGGATCATCTCATCGGCCGCCACTTCATGGACATTGACCGTGCGTACGGGCGGATTTGCGCGAAATTCGACTGACGTCACGACGTCATAGGGCAAATGCACGGTACAGCCTGCGACGTCCGCCGCATCCAATATGGCGTTCGCGGTGTCGGCAAGATCATGTTCGCACAGCGACTTGCCAACGTTGATGCCACGGGCAGCAAGAAAGGTGTTCGCCATGCCGCCGCCGATGATCAGATGATCGACCTGCTTGACCAGATTGTTCAGCACGTCGAGCTTGCTCGAGACCTTGGCACCGCCAACGACGGCAGCGACGGGGTGCTCCGGCGAACCCAGCGCTGCTTCCAACGCCTTCAGTTCTGCTTCCATTGAACGACCGGCATAGGCTGGCAAAATATGGGCGAGACCTTCGGTCGACATATGCGCGCGATGTGCCGCCGAAAACGCATCATTCACGTAATAGTCGCCATTGGCAGCCACAGCGCGTGCAAGTTCCGGGTCGTTTTGCTCCTCACCTGGCCAGAACCGGGTGTTTTCAAGCAAGGCAATGTCGCCATCCGCCAATATGCCAATGGATTGCGCGACGATGTCACCCGCAATCTCAGGCACGAACATGACTTCGCGGCCAAGCACCTCTTGCAGCGCGTCCAAAACCATCGAAACCGACATTTCGCTATGCTTCGCGCCCTTCGGACGACCGAAATGGGCAAGCAATAGAACCTTGGCACCCTTATCAGCGAGTTCGCTGACCGTGGGCAACAATGCCCGCAAACGCGTTTCGTCGGTCACACGCCCGTCGGCCATGGGTACGTTCAAGTCCACGCGCACAAATACGCGCTTTCCTTTTATGTCACCAAGATCGTCGAGCGTGCGAAATGCCATGATTAAAGCAACTTTCCAATGACGCCGGCGGTATCCACCATCCGGTTGGAAAAGCCCCATTCATTGTCATACCAGCTGAGGACACGGACAAGCTTGCCATCGATGACGGCTGTTTCAAGGCTGTCGATCGTCGAGCTGGCTGGGCAGTGATTATAGTCGATCGATACCAATGGTTCGTCGGAATAAGCCAAAACGCCCTTCAAAGCGCCTTCAGACGCAGCCTTTAACAGCGCATTGACCTCTTCCTTCGTGGTATCGCGCGCAGGCGTGAAGGTCAGATCGACGATGCTGACATTGGGTGTCGGTACGCGAATGGCCGATCCATCAAGCTTACCCTTGAGTTCGGGCATTACTTCGCCAACCGCACGCGCAGCGCCCGTTGTTGTCGGAATCATTGACATCGCAGCAGCACGTGCGCGGCGCATATCTTCATGGATCTGGTCGAGGATTTTCTGGTCGTTGGTGTAGCTGTGGATCGTGGTCATCAAACCGCGCTCGATACCAATTGCATCGTTCAACACTTTCGCAAGAGGTGCAAGGCAGTTGGTGGTGCAGCTCGCGTTCGAAACGATCACATCGGCGGATGTCAAAACGTCGTGATTGACGCCGAATACCACGGTTTTGTCGACATTTTTACCAGGTGCCGAGATCAAAACGCGCTTTGCGCCCGCAGCAAGATGCTTTTCTGCGCTTGCGCGGTCGGTGAAGAAGCCGGTGCACTCCAAAGCGATATCGACGCCATTTGCGGCATGCGGCAAATTGGCGGGATCGCGTTCGGCGGTGACGTGAATGCGCTTGCCATTGACGATGATGTCATTGCCATCCGCTTCGACTGTTCCGGGGAACGGGCCGTGCACGCTATCGCGCTTGAACAATAATGCGTTCGCCTTGGCTGGCGCGAGATCATTAATCGCTACCAATTCCAGATCATGGTCATCACGCTCCAAAATCGCGCGCGCCACCAAGCGACCGATGCGGCCAAATCCGTTAATAGCTACTTTAATAGTCATACGTGCTCCAATCAGCCAAGTTTAGCGAGAATTTGCGCGGTAATCTTATCGGCAGTCAGGCCGAAATGGTCATAAAGTGCATCAATTGGGCCCGATGCACCGAAACTATCGATACCGATCCGAAGACCGTCACCGACATAACGTTCCCAGCCCATTGTCGTGCCCGCTTCGACAGATACGCGCAACGTATCCGACGGAAGAACGTCAGCCTTATAGGCAGGCGACTGAGCGTCAAAACGCTCCCAGCTGGGCATAGAGACGACGTCGGCGCCAATACCCATTTCCTCAAGCTGCTCCGCGACCGAAACAGCGATGGCGACTTCAGAACCGGTGCCGATTAGCACCACTTTGCGTTCCGCCTTTGCCGAACGGAGGCGGTAGCCGCCCTTGGCGGACATATTTTCGCTAATGTCCGTGCGCAATTGCGGCAAGTTTTGACGCGAGAGCGCCAATACCGATGGTGTATGCGCGCTTTCAATTGCGAGCGCCCAGCATTCTGCGGTTTCGATGGTATCACATGGGCGATACACGTCGAGGTTTGGAATAAGCCGCAGCGACATGATTTGTTCGATTGGCTGGTGGGTCGGACCATCTTCACCAACACCGATGGAATCATGCGTCATAACATAAGCGACGCGGGTTTCCTGAAGCGCAGACAAACGAATAGCGGCGCGGCAATAATCCGAGAAGATCAGGAACGTGCCGCCATAAGGAATGATGCCGCCATGCAGCGCCATGCCGTTCATGGCAGCGGCCATACCGAATTCACGAATGCCGTAATTGACATAGCGGCCCGAATAATCGTTTTTATCCAATGTGTTGGTCGATGTAGTTCGGGTAAAGTTTGAACCTGTCAAATCCGCTGACCCGCCGAGCAGGTTGGGCAATGCGGCAGTTGCCGCCGTGAGTGCAATTTCCGATGCCTTGCGCGTCGCAATATTCTGCGGCGCGGCGATCAGGCTTTCGAGATGCGGCTGTAACCATGCGGAATCAACCTCTCCCGCCATGGTCTTTGTGAAGGTTTCCCCGTGAGTTGACGCCGCAAGCCGCTTTGCCCACTGCGCATGCGCCTCAGCCCCCGCCTGGCCGGTTGCCCGCCACGCGTCCAAAATATCCGCAGGGATTTCAAACGCCGGATAGGGCCAGTTGATGGCAGCCCGCGTCGCGACGATTTCGTCTGCGCCCAATGGGCTACCGTGCGGCGCTTTTGTGCCTTCCTTGTTTGGCGAACCTTTGCCGATCAGTGTCCGGCAGGCAATCAAGGATGGACGATTATCTGCAAGCGCAGCATGAATTGCGCGCTCTATATCGTTGAAATCATGGCCATCGCATGCCTCAACATGCCATCCGCTTGCACGATAGCGTGCGGCAATATCTTCGCTGGTCGACAGGTCAGTCGCGCCGTCGATGGTGATGCGGTTATCGTCCCAAAAAACAATCAAACGGCCGAGACCTAAATGTCCGGCAAGCCCGATGGCTTCATGATTGATGCCTTCCATCAGGCAACCGTCGCCCGCGACGACCCATGTCCGGTGATCGACCAAATCATCGCCAAAGCGCGCATTTAGGTGCCGTTCGGCAACAGCCATGCCCACCGCCATGGCAAGGCCCTGCCCCAACGGCCCCGTTGTGCATTCCACGCCATCAATCAAAAAATTCTCAGGATGGCCAGCACATGGGCTACCCAACTGACGGAAATTTTTAATGTCTTCGATGGTCGGGCTTACGTAGCCGGTCAAATACAAGGTCGCATAAGCGAACATGGACCCATGCCCTGCAGACAGCACAAAACGGTCGCGATCGGCCCAATGTGGGGCCTTCGGATCAAATTTCAGAAACTTTGAATAGAGTACCGTTGCGACGTCAGCCATGCCCATCGGCATGCCGGGATGGCCGCTATTTGCGGCTTGTACAGCATCCATGGCCAGCGCCCGGATTGCATTGGCCATTTGCTGTTCAGTAACGGTCATGTTCTATCCCCACAAAATACTCCTGATTGGGAGCGGGAGGCGGGCGCATACAACATATGCGATACCGCCGAGTCGTTTGGTGCCAACCCTTTGCGGACGCAAGCGCGCAGCGTCAAGGGACGGGCGCGCATTTCCTGCGGGGAATCTGCCATCCATTGTGCTTTGATGCATTTGCATGACATCTTTAGTCTGTTACACCGTCTCATCAAAAGGATGTAAGCCATGGCAGATGAACGATTAATTGTTGCGATTGGCCGCATAGAACGCGCGCTTTCGCGGGTGGAAAAGCTGGCAACGGCGCCAGCGAACGCGCCTGACGCCGAACTGGCGGATCGCCATGAACGTCTCAAGCAAGAGACGCTGGACGCCATTCGCGGCATCGACCAATTATTATCAGGAGCCAATTGATGGCTGAAGTAAAACTTTCCATCGCTGGCCGCCAATATTCGGTGGCGTGCAATGACGGTGAAGAAGCGCGGTTGCTGGCCTTGGGAGCCATGGTTGATGAAAAAGCGCGGGAAGCTGGCGGCGGCTCGGCTGGAATGAATGAAACGCGCAGCCTGTTGTTTTCCGCGCTACTTCTGGCCGACCGCCTGCATGATGTGGCTAGCGGAGTGCCGGTTGCTGCGGATAATCCTCAGACAGAAGCGAAATCGTCACAAATAGCCGAAGCGCTGGAAGGCTTAGCCACCCGATTGGAAAATCTGGCACAAAAGCTTGAGAATTAACTTTAGACGCCTATATCGGTTGTGGCGGAACTGCCCGGTACGAGCTGATGAGAACATCCCTGAGGCGATTATCTATCTAAGGGAGCTGTCCCTGCCTGGGCCATTTGGGCAACCTTAAGGTCCAGATCACACGGTGCCCACCTGACGTGCTGGCGTCAGAGGATATTCCGGAAAACGACCCATGGTGGTTCCGCCAACCG
>NZ_JBILOS010000037.1:0-19547 GCF_044374345.1 Sphingorhabdus sp.
GCAGGCGTTGATAGCTGGCTGGAAAGCCCCAAGGACGTTATCGCACGAAAATTGATGGAGAAGGTCGCCGATGAGCTCGCAAAAAGTTGAAGTGCGCGTCAAGCGCCTGAACCATGGCGCGGGCTTGGCTTTGCCTGCATATGCGACATCGGGCGCGGCCGGCATGGACATTTGCGCCGCCGAAAGCCTGAACCTGCGCGCTGGCAAGCGCCATGCGGTCGCAACCGGCTTCGCCTTTGCCATTCCCGATGGATATGAAGTGCAGGTGCGCCCGCGTTCGGGCCTTGCGCTGAAGCATGGGATCACCTGCCTCAACACACCCGGAACCATCGACAGCGATTATCGTGGCGAAGTGAAGGTCATTTTGGCCAATCTGGGCGAAGATGATTTCATGATCAACAAAGGCGACCGGATTGCACAGATTGTGGTGGCACCTGTCACCCACGGCCACTTGGTCGAGGTGGATGACTTGGACGAAACCGTGCGCGGCGCTGGGGGTTTCGGTTCAACAGGCGTATGACGCTTAACGATCAACAGCTTGACCGTTATGCCCGCCACATTGTGTTGCGTGATATTGGCGGCGCGGGTCAAAGCAAATTATTGTCGAGCCATGTCCTGCTCATTGGCGCGGGCGGCATTGGCTGTCCGGCAATCCAATATTTGGCAGCAGCAGGCGTCGGAACGATCAGCGTTGTCGATGATGATGATGTGGCGCTGTCCAATCTCCAGCGTCAAATTTTATACAGCGACCGCGATATCGGCACCGCAAAAGTGGAAGCGGCTGGCGCGGCAGCGGCGCGGCTAAACCCCGACATCACATTCAACGCGCTTCTGCAGCGGATTGGCAAAGACACCAGCGCCGACATTCTCGCGGGCGTCGATGTGGTGATCGATGGCAGCGACAATTTTACAACGCGCCTGATCGTCAATGACCTGTGCCTTGCGGCCAAGGTGCCCTTGGTGAGCGCCGCGATTGGGCAGTTTCACGGACAGATTGGCACATTCACAGGATGGCAGGCAGACGCGCCATGCTATCGCTGCTTCGTCGGTGATGCACATGATCCCGATGATTGCGACGATTGCGCCACACAAGGCGTTCTGGGCGCGATGTGCGGGCTTATGGGTAGCTTCGCCGCGATGGAGGCAATACGCGCGCTCACGGGCTTTGGAGAGCCGCAGCAGGGCAAGCTACACCTGTTCGACGGACTGACACCATCGATGCGGTCCATCAAATTGCCCAAAGACCCGGCCTGCTCCAGCTGCGGCGGATTAACCGCCTAAGAGTTCCTCCACCCATTTTGGAACAAGCTCCGTCGCTGGGCCATGGCGCGATTCATTGAACCAAGAACTGCCATGCGATGGTTCAAGGTTCAGCTCCAATGTGGCGATGCCGTTTTGACGCGCTTCACGCACAAGGCCGGCGGCGGGATAGACTGCGCCTGACGTTCCGATGCTGACGAACAAATCAGCCCGGTTCAGTGCGTGGTAGATATGACCCATGCGGTAGGGCATTTCGCCGAACCAGACGATGTCCGGCCGCAATTGGCCAGATATGCCGCACGATGGACAGGCCGGTCGGTCAATCAATGTGCCACGCCAGCCATGGCGTACATCGCACGCGGTGCACCAGGCGTTCAGATGCTCCCCATGCATATGCAGCAGGCGTTTGGTCCCTGCCCGTTCGTGCAAATCGTCGACATTCTGGGTCACCAAAAGCAAATTGCCGCTCCATTCGGCATCGAGCCGCGCCAGCGCGTAATGCGCGGCATTTGGCTCCACCTGCTGAATGCGTTCGCGGCGCATATCGTAGAAACGCAGCACAAGGTCGGGGTCGCGGGCAAAGGCTTCCGGCGTTGCGACATCCTCAACCTTATGCTGTTCCCACAATCCACCTGCACTGCGAAACGTATCAATACCGCTCTCGGCGCTGACACCTGCTCCCGTCAGAATGACGATGTTTTTGATTTGGCGATCCACATTTGCTCCTTCACCGTCCCGGTGCGGCTACGTCGTACACAGCACAACTTGTTTCGGCTCCCTAATATAGTAAGACCCTGAAACAATATCAGGGTGACGGTTATGAAAATAGGTATCATTGGCAGTGCGGGCCGCATGGGGCAGGCTTTGGTCGACGCAATTGCGGCGGATGGTCAGGCATATGCAGGCGGCGTCGACAAAGGCGATGATCTTGCCGCTTTGGTTGCGTCATCTGATGTACTCGTCGATTTTTCCAGCCCGCATGCGATTGAGGCGAACCTTGATGCATGCGTTGCTGCGGGCAAACCAATCGTCATTGGCACCACCGGACTGGAGGAACGCCACCATTTCCTGATTGATGATGCAGCGCGCGACATTCCGGTTTTGCAGACGGGCAATACCTCATTGGGCGTAACCATGCTGTCAGCGCTCGTGCAACAAGCCGCACGCCAATTGGGTGACGATTGGGATATCGAAATATTGGAGATGCACCACCGGCATAAGGTCGATGCGCCGTCCGGCACCGCCCTGCTGCTGGGCGAAGCCGCAGCCAGCGGACGCGGCATTGACCTAAAGCAACATAGCGACCGCGGCCGCGACGGGATTACCGGCGCGCGCAAAGCGGGGGACATTGGTTTTGCATCCTTACGTGGCGGCAGCGTCGCAGGGGACCATCATGTTATTTTCGCGTCCGAACATGAACGGATCGAGCTGGTCCATCGCGCTGAAACCCGCGCGATATTCGCGCGCGGCGCGGTAAAAGCCGCAACATGGCTGACGCGGCAAAAAGCCGGCCGGTTCACTATGCAAGAAGTGCTTGGTCTTTGAAAAAGGCAGATATCTTCGAATTTTACCACCGGCTGGCAGAAGCGAACCCTGCGCCTGAAACCGAGCTGGCATATGGCAATGCCTATCAATTGCTCGTTGCGGTCACTTGCTCTGCCCAATCGACCGATGTCGGCGTGAACAAAGCCACCAAGGCATTGTTTGCGGAGGTCAAAACGCCCGCGCAGATGGTGGCGTTGGGGCTAGAAGGGCTGAAGGCGCATATCAAAACCATTGGGCTGTTTAACAACAAAGCCAAAAACGTGATTGCCCTGTCCGAGATATTGGTCCGCGACCATGCAGGCGAAGTTCCTGCCGACCGCGACGCGCTTGAGGCGCTGCCCGGCGTTGGACGAAAGACCGCAAATGTTGTGATGAACACGGCCTTTGGCGCAGAGACCTTTGCCGTCGATACCCATATCTTCCGTGTCGGCAACCGGACCGGCATCGCGCCGGGCAAAACCGTTCTGGCCGTTGAAAAGGCGCTTGATAAGAAAACCCCGCAACCGTTTCGCGTTGGCGCGCATCATTGGCTGATCCTGCACGGCCGATATATCTGCAAGGCGCGCACGCCGGAATGTTGGCGCTGTCCGGTCGCGGACCTGTGCCGCTTCAAACCCAAAACAGCGCCGCCCAAAATCAAGTCAGCTACAGTTCAGACTGGCACCGTTAAATCAGCCGAGTAATATGGGAGAGCAAACATGCGTAAAATACTGCTAATCATTCCTGCTGTTGCTTTGCTTTCGGGTGGCGGTGCGATTGCGCTTTCCGGCAATAAAGCGCCCGAACCCGTCCGCGCAGTCGGCGAACCAAAAAGCTGCGTCACGATATCGCAGATACGGTCAACGAAAGTCATCGATAGCCGCACTATCGATTTCCGCATGGCGGGCGGCAAGACCTATCGCAACACCCTGCCACAAAGCTGCCCCGGTTTGAAATTCGAGGAGCGTTTTTCCTACCGATCGTCAATCAACCAATTGTGCAGCGTCGATATTGTGCATGTTTTGCACGACCAAGGCGGCCGACTATATGAAGGTGCAGGATGCGGCCTTGGCAAGTTTCAGCAGATAGAGAAGCTTAGCGGCAAATAGCGGCTGACAATGTTGACTACTACGTCATCCTGAACTTGTTTCAGGATCTTAATAACGACCCATCTAGGAAGTAAGATCCTGAAACAAGTTCAGGATGACGAGCGCGTGAGGCGTATCGAACCTAAATTGAAGCCCTACTTCCCAGTCCAATTCCCAGGCCGCTTTTCGACAAACGCGGACATGCCCTCTTTCTGATCTTCCGTACCGAACAGACCGTGGAACAGGCGGCGTTCGAATACGACACCTTGCTGCAATGTTGTTTCGAATGCGGCGTTGACCATTTCCTTGCATGCCAGCGCAGCCAAGGGCGCCATGGCGGCAATCGCTGTCGCGGTCTTGATGGCTTCGTCGACAAGCTCGGCCGCTGGAACGACCTTTGCGACCAACCCAGAACGTTCGGCCTCATTTGCGTCCATCATGCGGCCCGTCAGGCACATTTCCATCGCCTTGGCCTTGCCAATCGCACGCGTTAGCCGCTGAGAACCACCCATGCCGGGGGTGACCGCGAGTTTGATTTCAGGTTGCCCGAATTTTGCATTGTCGCCGGCAATGATAAAGTCGGCCATCATGGCAAGTTCACACCCGCCGCCAAGCGCAAAGCCGTTCACGGCCGCGATCCATGGTTTGCGGGTCGCGGTCACGCGGTCATAGCCTGCAAAAAAGTTGCCGCCATACATGTCTGCAAAGGACTGGCTTTGCATTTCCTTAATGTCCGCGCCCGCAGCAAATGCCTTCTCGCTGCCAGTCAGCACGGCACAACGTTGGCTGTCATCGGCATCGAAAGCCGCAAATGCGGCAATGAGATCCGCCAGCACTTGGCTGTTCAACGCGTTCAACGCCTGCGGACGATTGAGCGTGATGAGCGTCACCGCGCCGCGTTGTTCGACCAATATCGTTTCGTAGCTCATAGGGGCTTCCATTCTTCTTGTGCGGGTAATGGGGCAAAGATCGCATCGATCAGCGCGTCCGTAACGCCTTCGGCTGTCGCGGGATCCCATTTAGGTGCATTGTCTTTGTCGACGATCACGGCCCGCACGCCTTCAGCGAAGTCTGGGCGCACGATAACCCTGCTCGCGATGCGATATTCCATGGCCATATTATCGGCAAAGTCGTTGAGCTTTAGGCTCTCGGCCAATTGGCGCAGTGCAACTTTACAGGTTTGCGGGCTTTTGGTCCGCAAAGTCGCCAGCTCTTTCATCGCCCAATCGCTTCCATCGCCTTCCAAGCTCGACAGAATATCTTCTAGCTTGTCCGACGCAAAATGGCGGTTGATCTGGACTATTGTCTCAACGATTTTGGAAGCGGGCGGCGTGACCGATAAGGTTCCCAATATGCCGTCAATCCGATCTACATCCTCGGTCGCGATCCGCGACTTCGCCTCGGCAAGAACATGGCTCGTCAGATAATGTGTCGCCAGTCCAAGCGATAAACAACCTGCCCCTGCGATACGCGCGCCGGTAAGCGCCAGAAACTGGCCAACACGTCCCTCAAGCCGCGAAAGATACCATCCGCCGCCGACATCGGGAAACAAGCCAATGCCGGTTTCAGGCATGGCAAATTTTGTGTTCTCGGTCGCCACGCGGAACCGCGCAGGCTGGCTGATGCCAACGCCGCCACCCATGGTGATACCGTCCATGAACGCCACAACAGGCTTGGGATAGGTGAACAGCAAATGGTTGAGCTGATATTCGTCGTGGAAAAACTTGCGCCCGGATTTGCCACCATCATTCATGGCCGAATTGCGCAAAAAGGCGATGTCGCCCCCCGCACAAAAACCGCGCCCGTCGGCATGATCAATAACCACGCACTTCACCGCAGGATCGTCGCGCCATTCCAGCATGGCCTGGGTCATGGCATGCACCATCGGCAAAGTCAGCGCGTGGAGCGCCGATGGCCGGTTCAAACTAATGAAACCTGCATGACCCTTGACTTTAATTAGAACATCATCGGTCATTGGCGTAATAAATCCCGGCCAATAATCATGCGCATGACCTGATTGGTGCCTTCCAAAATCGAATGCACCCGCAAGTCGCGCCAGAAGCGCTCAATGGGATAATCGCGTAAATAGCCATAGCCGCCGAAAAGCTGCAGCGCCTTGTTCACTATCTCGCTTCCGCTGTCGGTCGACAGCCGCTTCGCCATCGCGGAAAAGCGGGACTTGTCGGGTGCGTTCGCGGTGACCTTGGCAGCAGCGATGTAAAGCAACGCCCGCGCGGCTTCCAAATCGGTGGCCATGTCGGCGAGCATGAATTGCGTATTCTGAAAATCGGCAACGGGTTGGCCAAATTGCTGCCGCTCTTTGGTATAGGCAATGGTTTCGTCGAGGCAACGTTGCGCACCGCCAAGCGAGCAAGCCCCGATGTTCAAGCGTCCGCCGTCCAAGCCCATCATCGCAAAACGGAAACCATCCCCCTCTGCGCCCACGCGATTGGCAACCGGCACGCGGCAATCTTCGAAGATCACTTGCGCCGTGGGCGACGCATTCCAGCCAAGCTTTTTCTCCGGTGCGCCGAAGCTCAAGCCCGGCGTATCCTTGTCGACCACAAGGCACGTAACACCCTTGGTCTTTTCCTCGCCGGTCCGGACCATGACAACATAGACGTCATTATAACCAGCGCCGGAGATGAACTGCTTGGTACCGTTTACGATATAATGGTCACCATCGCGACGCGCGCTTGTTTTCAGCGCCGCTGCGTCCGAACCGCTGCCGGGTTCCGTCAGGCAGTAGCTTGCGATTTTCTCCATCGACACAAGGTCAGGCAAATAACGCGCCTTAAGCTCCGCGCTTCCAAAGCAATCGATCATCCACGCAGCCATATTATGGATCGAAATGAAGGCACTTGTGGTGGGGCAGCCATAGGCCATCGCTTCCATGATCAACGCAGCTTCCAACCGTCCAAGGCCAGTGCCACCCGATTCTTCGGACACGTAAATGGCGCCAAAGCCAAGTTCGCCCGCCGCTTTCCAGACATCGACCGGATAATGCGACTTTTCATCCCATTCGGCAGCAAAGGGCGTAATCGCGTCCGCGGTGAATTTGCGCGCCATGTCTTGGATGGCGATCTGATCGTCCGTCAATTCAAATTGGTTTTGCATGCCCCCGCCGTAGCATCGCGTTTTTCAGTTATCCAGCCATTAGCTTCGGGCAGCACACATATCGCGTCACCGGGCAAATCCAATGGCACAATGATGGGTGCGATCCGCAGTGAAACCGCGCCCTTCGTAAAAAAGTGGCGTCGCCCAAAAAAAACTTGGCGCGATGCCGCTCCGCCTGCTAACCGACCGCCACAAGCACCCATAGCTCAGCTGGATAGAGCGCTGCCCTCCGAAGGCAGAGGCCAGAGGTTCGAATCCTCTTGGGTGCGCCATTTAAATCATTGATATATAACAATATTTAAACGCAACGATGTGCCAGTTGCGGATTAAATAGCGCTTTTTAGCTATGCACAAATCGTGCACACAACCCAAAAATACATCATAAGTTATTGATTTATTACGATTATTTTAATCGCTAAGCGCCCTCCGAAGGCTAGCGGCAAAGGCTGGGATTATTCAGACACCCGAAGGGTTATATGTCTCTTGGATGTTGCGGTTTTCGATCCGCCGAAAAGTGTACTGATACATCTGCGGATCACTCAGAATCAGTTCCGCATTTGATGAACCAAGTGGTCCACTCTTTAAAATTTGAACAACCTTGACGCCTAGCTCACTATCGGCACCTTTCGGCAGAACTAGCGCATAGAATTTCAGATCTTTGTCAGATGATGCCCCCTTATCGCCAGTTGCTCCTCTGCGGCCACTAATTTGGCCAGTCGCCCGATCTACGACATCCAGTTTGTAACCAGCCTCTTTAAACACGGCAACCGTCCGATCAAAAGTTTCTTCGATCGGCATAGAGTAGGTAAATCGCTGATAGTTGCTATCCAAGCTAAAGATCGACCGATCTGGCTGAAGGGCGGCACCGCCAGCGCAGGCACTAATCATCGCAACTGGAACAAGAATTGCGCTAAGCCGCAACAGACTAACCAAATTCGCTCTCCTAATGAACACTGTCCAAACTATTAACCTCACGGCCGAGTACGTCAACTTCAATTAACTTCAGCATCCGTCAGCGGTCTTCGTGAACGCAATCTGTTTACGCCAACAATCGTCATATTTTATTATTTCGGCCTCTTTAAAGGGCCATCAAATGAATAGTGGAGCGTTGTGCCACAGACAAACAAAGGAGGCTCAAAAAATTGATCTAACTATTTGTAAAACCAGTATAAAATGCCCAATTTTGCACAGCTAAAAAATGCACAAATCGTGCACACAACCCAAAAATTTACCACAAGTTGTTGATTTATAATGGTTATTTTAATCTTTAGATGCCCTCCGAAGGCAGAGGCCAGAGGTTCGAATCCTCTTGGGTGCGCCATTGATACAGCCTTTTGCCTCGGTTTTGCGCGATGCGCACTCAAAAGAATGTACGCGCTGCCAGAGCCGCTGCATCTGCAAAAAACATGGCAGATCGGGTCTGGTAAATCTTTATGGTTAAGTTACATTGAATGTAAGCGCCACAATGAGTAGGGCCAGTACAGCCTATTGACAGGAATAACGGGGACTTTTCATGCACGTCAGCGGCTCAAACGGAGAGTTGACCTTCAAACGAATTCCGAAAGGATGCACGGTTCTCGTCGTTGACGACGACCCGGCTTGCCTGGATGAATACCGCGATACAATCGTCAATCTGGGCTACCATGTGGTCTGCGCAAGCAATGCGTCGGAAGCGCTCAAGAAGATTTCGGATTCCGAAGATATCGGCATTGTGCTGACCGATTTGGAAATGCCGAGCATGAACGGCATCTCGCTGCTGTCCGAAATTGCGGAACGCTTTAAACCAAATCGGCCGATAGTGACGCTGGTGATAACGGGCCATTCAAGCCTGGAAGTTGCCACCATGGCGATGCAAACGCAGGCGACTGATTTACTCAGCAAGCCTGTATCTATGGATCATTTGGCGACCGCATTGCGGCGCGCGTCTGCCAATCATTCCGTCTTGGCCAACCGGTTCCAAATCACGGAACTTACCAAGCTACTGAATCCGCATGCTGTGCAGGACGATATCGATCACGACGCGACGCCAACGCACGACGATTTGCAAGGTTTCATCCGGCTGCTGTTGAAGCTCCAACATAATAAATCGAAATATTTCGACCCCGCTGTGCTGAGCGGTCCTTCATGGGAAATATTGCTGGACCTCGCAGAAGCAAGCCTACGCGGCGAGCCTGTGCCCGCATCAAGCGCATCGGCAACCACCCTCGTCCCGCTCACCACCGCACTGCGTCATGTCAACAATCTGGTTGAGGCTGGCCTGGTCAAACGCTGGACTGACCCAACGGATAAACGCCGCACATTGCTGGAGCTGGAGCCTGATGCCAAAGCGGCCATGCAGCGCTATCTGGAAAACGCTTGGAAGCTGAAGGCACAAGCCGGTTAATCGGGCAGAAGATTTCGTTTAGACTGCGGATGCGACAAGACGGAGCAGATCGTCGCTATCCATCGGTTTGCGGATGAACATCCAGCCAGGTTCAAGCGATGCCGAATCGGGCACATAGCCGCTCATCAATATCGTCTTGATGGATGGCTGGCAGCGATTGGCCTGCTTGGCGATTTCCGTGCCGGTTTTCCCGGGCATAACAATATCGGTCAGCAATAGATGATAGGTCTGCTGCTCCAGTGCCTGCATGGCCTGTTCCCCTGACGCGCATGGGGTAACCACATAGCCCTCCGCCTCCAGCATTTCGGCCAGCGCCTCAAGCGCGTAAGGTTCGTCCTCGACCAAAAGTATGTGCCGCGTACCAATGGCTGGCGTGTCCGCGGACTCCCCGAATTTAGGTGCCGTTTGGGCCTCGGCGGACGGGTTTGCCAAGGGCAGATGAAGGTGCACCGTGGTTCCCGCGCCGACCTGCGATTCTAGCCAGACGTCACCGCCCATTTCCTTCGCAAAATCCCGGACAGATGCAAGGCCAAGGCCGGTTCCCTTTGGCTTTGATGAGAATAACGGTTCAAACGCGCGTGAAAGTAACGCTTCACTCATTCCGCTACCGCTGTCAGCGACGCAAATGGCAATATATGCGCTTGGTTCCGTGTCACTGCTGTCCGATTTGCGGGTGGAAAGACCGTGCGCGACAGATGTTGAAAGCGATATCCGTCCGCCATGCGGCATCGCCTCGCGAGCGTTGATGAGCAGGTTAATAATGCAGTTCAGAAAACCATTATAACTGATCACGCTTTCGCAAGAGCCAGCCTGTAAATCGATATCAAGGCTAATGCCCGAGCCCACAACGCTGTTTAAGAAGGTATCATTTTCCCGAATGAGGTCGTCGATGATGATGGGCAGCAATGTATCTGTTTGCTGCTGCGACAGTTTCATCAGCGACTGCGTGATGTTCGATCCGCGCGCAGCTGTTTCCCGAATTATCTGGGCAAGATTGCTGATTTTTTCGTCATGGCCAAATTTGCGGAGCAACCGGTCAGCATTCAACCTGATGATGGAGAGCAAATTGTTAAAGTCATGTCCCATATAGCCTGCGACCCGGCCTGTTCGCTCTAGAAGGCTGGCGCTGCGCTCTCGTTCATGGGCCAACTCAATCGCGGTTGCTTGCGACTCTTCAAGCATGGCCCGCTGCAACGAGATCAGCATCGTACTGAGCACCACAGGGTCGGCATAACCGAAGTCGTTCAGATACAAGGTGCCATTGTTCATCGATTCCTCGGACAGAACATGCCGTACGGCCAAGATACAGCCCGTTTTGTCAAAAACCGCTGCACCGAATAAATGGGTGCTTCCACAATGCGAAACGAGCCGGATCGGCTTAACGCTCTGCGGATTGTCAAAAAATTGCTCGATATCCGTATGAATAAATTCAAACACATCCGTGCATCGCATGCCAACCCGGATATTTGGCAAATGTTCAGCCACCGATGGACCGATGGCTTTAATATAAAGCGACGAGTCCAGGCGCAGATATGCTGGCAGGAGGCTGGCAAGCTGCTGCTCCGTAAATGTCAGCAGCACGCGTCAACTTCCGTCTTGATATTGAAGTTCAAAGACAATCACATTTGCCTTACGGTCGGCGATTTTCACGTCGCCGGTCGCACCAAAGCGTGTAATTAAACCATCGAACAGCCCCAGAACAAATGGCTCCAAACCTGTGCGATCCGAACGATATTCCACCATCAGCCGCCCGGGTGTCTTCGATACTGTGGTGAATGAGGGCAAGACCGCGCCGGGCATAGCTGCGCCCACCGCAAGATGTAATCTGTCCAGATTTTCAATGAAACTGGCCAAATCTTGACCTGTGAAATTCATAATCGACGCGAGCGAACCGCGCTCGGCATATTTAATCCAGTAACGCCCAAATTCGAAAAGACAGACATCAACGGATAAGTTCAACCGCGCTGACGCCTCCGAAATGATAGCGATGGTCAGGGCGTCATCATACACCATACCCGTGAGCAGTTCGGTTGGCCCGATACCCAGCTTATGTTCGAGAGCGAGCCAGGCGTCTTCACCCAACTCATCAAAAACCATCTGCCGCACAGCCCGATGAATCATGCCATACATAATGATTCCCCCTTAACTTTCGCGAGGCATGCCGTCATTTTCATCGCGCCTTCTTAAATCCTGCAAAAGCTTGGTAGCGCGCACGACTTGTTCTTCAATACGCACCATTTTCTCAATGAGGTAATCAGAATCCTCGCCTGGACGATTTGAAATCCTTGCGCGAATATTACCACAAGACAACCTTATGATGTTTAACGGTTGCATGATTTCATGCAACGTCTTGCTGTCCAGCTCATTAAGTGATTTCATCGAATTAACCGCAGATTGTATAAAAATTTATGAATTTCGGAGCGCGTAATAGGCTGTGGCGGCGGATTCTGCAAACAAATGTCGATTCCTGCGGAATACGAACGCGCTCTGAACGTGCTGCTATAACCGAGCAAGCGGCGCCTCATGCAATGCAGCTGCGCCGAAATACCATCTAACATTATCGGGGTGGGCGTCGCCCGTGGCGAAACCGAAAACTGCGCTTAAGACGCGATTGCCAGGTCGTTAGCGTCGTCAGTCAGCAAAATACGCTGAATTTCCTGTTTCGTTTCCTCAGTCAGTTCCAGATACACGCGGCGCTGGTCGCGCGGGTCGAAGCGCCGGACAATGATATTTCGTTCGGTCATAATCGCAATGTGCCGCAGCGCTGTTGTGACAGGCGAAAATGACGCGCGGCAAGCGCTGGAAACGCCCGTGTCCAAACCGGAATGTTGCCGAACAAACAGGTCCAAAAGAATGAACCAAGCAGGGTCAGCAAACAGGTTTGCAGCTACAGCAAACCGCGAGCGGCGCTTGGCGATTTCGATCAGGTCAACGGCCTTTTTCACTGCCAGAGTCGTTGCAACATCGGCTGAATTGGAAACGTCGTCAAATATAGTTGAATCATGCGCGTCCGCCTGAACGGCGAGCAGCATCTTTTCCAGCTGCTTTCGCGTGAACTGGATGGGGACCTCGAAAGTGCGGACCTGGTCGTCGATGTTTACATCATCTTGATATTCGACCATTTTTCTTACCGGACACAGACAAAATAAACCTCGTGGAGCTTTCCCAGCCATCCACCAAGGTGATGAAAAATACCGAATCTTACCAACTAAGCATCGATGCGGCGCGCGCTTATCGCTTCGGTTGTGCGCCCTTGAGGTTCGCAAAGAAAATTGCACGGCATATCACCACCGTTACGAAAGCAAATATAACCATTTTGCCACTATTTATCATTTTACGATTATATTACAGATACTTATTCTCAACCGTAACCTCATTTGGTTACAATAGTTAGCAAAGTATCATAGGGCACGCGATGATCGGGCCTTCATCGAGATCGACGGCAACATGTCGTGCGCTTGCCCCGACCATTGGACATCATGATTATCCGAGCAACAATGGCGCAAGCTTCGCGCGTTGCCATGCAGCATCGCCAAATTGAGAAGCGTGGAATATCGCGGCACGGCGGTGTAACCCGGCGTCGCAATCATGGGTAAAACCAAAGCCGCCGTGGAACTGGATCGCGCGGTCTGCGGCAAAGCTGTAGGTCCCATCTGCGGCGGCTTTCGCCATCCGCACGGCGATTTCGCCCATCCCCTGATCGCTGAAACTGTTCGCGGCGCTGTACAAATGCGACCGCGCTTTTTCATAGTCGACATAAGCGTCAACCGTGGGATGTTTGAGCGCCTGATACTCGCCAATGATTTTGCCGAATTGTTTGCGCGTCTGCAGATAGCTGACGGTGTAATCGATCACGCTTTGCGCGCCGCCGCACATTTCGGCGCTCTGCAACAGATTGGCCGCCTGTTCGACATGCGCCAATGTAGACGCAGCGCGCGCGACGTCCAGCAATGCGGTGCGGGGCACCGACAGACCATCGAGTGACACCGCAAAGCTGCGCTTGGTTTCGTCAATGATGGATTCGCGGCGCAGGCGGCCAGCAACATCATGTGCGGTCAACGCGACAAGCGCTGGTTTTCCATCCAACATGACCGATGCAATAATAACATCCGCGCTTTGCGCCCACAGCACAAACAGCTTTTCGCCTAACAACAGGATGTTGTCGCCATCAACCTTGGCCGTCGCGGTGATGTTCAGCAGATCCCAGTCGCCATGCGCTTCGGATAGCGCGAGCGAACCAATGGCCCCTTCGGCAAGCTTTGGCAGCCATTCCGCGCGCTGCGCTTCGGTGCCGCCAGCGATGAGCGCTTGCGCAGCCAGCGTGGATGCGACCAACGGCGACGCCATCAAATGCCGTCCCATTTGTTCCACCACCGGTACGACTTCAGCCATGGTCAGCCCGACGCCATTATGTGCTTCCGGAATAGCAATGGCCGTCCAGCCCAAAGCCGCAATTTCAGCCCAGATGTCCGCGTCATAGCCAAGATCGCTTTCCATCAACTTGCGGACGCGATCGATTGGTGATTTGTCGCGACAAAAGGTCGTCGCCACATCCAGCAACTCAATCTGCTCTTCGCTATATCCTAAGCCAGGCATCTGCATGTCATTCTCTCCTCGCGCCGTTACATCCTCTATGGCGCGAGGCGATGGACAAAATCAAGGCGATTTAACCGACCAGTTAAACAGCGCCTTATGCCTGTTCGAGGACTTTGCGGCCTGCGCGGACTTTCATTTTGTGGCCCGGCTTCGTGGCGAGCGAAATGTCTTTCACCGTTTGCATGAACACCCATTCGTTGGTCGCAGCCTGCGGCGTGAGCGCCAAATGCATGTAACCACGGTTGGATGTGTCCACCCAGCGCAATTCCTGCTTATTGCCTTCAAGCAGTCCGCGCGCGACAGTGGACGGGTCCGTCCCTTGCGTTGCGCTTTCAAAGCCGGGTGAAGACACGCTGTGGCCGCCAAATTCTACGCCTGCGGGCTTGCCACCTTCCGGCAGGTCATATGCCCATCCGTTATGGCTGTCGCCCGTGATGACGACAAGATTGGCATCGGCGCGCTGCGCAGCGGCCAATATGCGTGAACGCGCCGCTGGATATCCGCCCCAATTGTCGAGATTGTAAGGCAGGCCTGCCTTTGCCGCAGCGATGCCTTGGCGCACAAAGTTACGTGTGCGTTCGGGCGCATCTTTCGGGAACCAGTCAATGGCGGATTCCGGGGTGTAGTTATAGCCCATGTTGGTTCCCGACCCCAGGACAGTCCAGGTCGCTTTGTTGCGACCTATGCTGCGCGACAGCCATGCTTCCTGCTCCGAACCAAACATGGTCATCGACGGATCTCGCCATGCGCCATCGCGAAACTCGGCAAACGCCTTTGCCGGGTCTGCCGCGCGCATCAGGTCGCCATGAAAATAAGGCTTTGAACGCGCAACCGCTCGCGTATCCGTGCGGTAATATGTAGCAAGGTCGCCGATGGCATATTCTTTCCACGGCTGTTCGCCAACGGGAAGCCATTCGCGCCACACCTGCATCGCCGCGTTGCGCCGCGCGTTCCAGTCACCTTCGTCTACGCTGTGATTCTGCGCGCCGCCTTCCCAGCTGTCATTTGCCGTTTCATGATCATCGGTGTTCACGATCATCGGGAAATTGGCGTGCAGTGCCTGCAATTGCGGATCAGCCCGATAGCTGGAATAGCGCAAGCGATAATCCGCCAAAGTCAGAATTTCATCAGCGGGAAAAATGCGCGCCGCAAATTTCGCGCCGCCATCATAACCCCCGCGTCCATATTCATAGATATAGTCACCCATATGCAGCACAAGGTCGATGTCCTTGCGCGCCGCGGCATGGCCATATGCGTTGAATTCGCCAAAGCCCAAGTTCGAGCATGAAAAAACTGCGATGTTGAAATTGGATGTTTTGCCAACGGGCAATGTCTTCGTACGGCCAATGGGCGATATACTACCGTCGGGCGCAATGAAGCGGAACCAATGCCATTTACCGGGCGCGAGATTATCGACTGTAATCTTCACGGTGTGGTCGCGCCATGGACCCGTTACCATTTGACCGCCGCCCGCGATTTTCAAGAAATCCTGGCTTTCGGAAATTTCGACGCGGACTTTGGATGGACCGCCGGTCGGGTTTACATAACGTGTCCACAAAAGCACGGAATCGGGGCCAGGCTCACCACTGGCAACATTATGCGTAAAACCGGTAAGGCCAAGCAGCGTCTGCGCCATAGCGGCTCCACCCGGCAGCAATAAGCCACCAATGCCAAATCCCGCCGTTGCCAACAAATTGCGGCGATTGATAAAAAATGACATCCCGTGCTCCCCCGATGATCCGATTCAATATTGCGTGTATCGCGCTAGTCAGTTGCTGTTGCAACCGTGTGACATGAAATCGATTCATGCCCGTTGATGATATATGAAGCGGTCACAATTGCGTGCGCAGCGACCATAGTTCCGGAAAAGCGCGCTTGGACAGGGTGCTGTTCAAATAGCTGACACCCGCCGTCCCGCCAGTTCCGGTCTTACCGCCAATGATACGCTCCACCGTCAGGACATGCTTGTGCCGCCACGTCGCCATTGCATCGTCCAGATCGACAAGCTTTTCAGCCAGCTGGTACAATTCCCAATATGTGTCGGGGTTGCGATAGACCGTGAGAAACGCGGCTTCGATCTCTGGCGAAAACACATGTGCTTGGCTCCAATCGCGTTCCAGCAACGCGTGCGGTATGTCGAACCCCGCGCGTGCCAAAGCGGCAATGGCATCATCCCAAATGCTTGGATTGATAAGCGCGTCCGTCATGGCCGCATGCGCATCTGGCCGGTCCTCCTGATATTTCAGAAAAGCCGACGCTTTGAGGCCAAGCAAATATTCCACGGTGCGAAACTGGTCCGATTGAAAGCCGGAGCTTGGCCCAAGGACATGGCGAAATCGTGTATATTCCGACGGCGTCATCGTCGACAACACGTCCCAGCTGAGCGTCATCACCGCCTGAATACGGCTGACACGCGCTAACGCCTTATAGGCAGGCACCAGCGCATCGTTCTGAATTTGCGATCGCGCCAGTTGAAGCTCGCGGATGATCTGCTTCAGCCACAGCTCTTTGGTTTGGTGAATGATGATGAACAGCATCTCATCATCCAGATCGGACTGCGGATCCTGACAATCGAGAAGTCTGTCGAGCGAGAGGTACCGCGCATAGGTCATTGGGGTATCAGTTTGGGATGTATCGGCCATCCCGCAATCTTACCGTTTCAAATGAAACTATCCACCCACTTTTCGGCCAGTGCCTCGGCTTCAGCAACGCTGAACGGCGCGTTGCCTAAACTCAGTTCCAACCACAAGCCATCGACCAAAGCCGTCAGCGCCACCGCGGCCAGCCGTGTATCCTTCGGCGCGTTGGGACAGGCGGATATCAGCCGTTCAATATCTTGCCGGTTTTCGGCGTAAAGCTCATCATGAATTTGTCCGATTATGGGCGTCGTTCGCGAGAGGCTCCAAAAGGCGAGCCATGTGGCGAGCAAACCTGGGTCGGCAATGGGTTCACGAAAACTGGCGGTGATAAACCCCAGCAATCGACCACGCGGGTCTGATTCGGGAACCATAACAACGGCCGCGTGCATCGCTGCCGAAACGCGTGTCCCCGTTGCCCGATATGTTTCCGCGATGAGCGCATCAATTCCATCGAAATAATGCCGCAGCAATCCCGGTGACACGCCAGCTTCCAAGCAGATCACACGCACCGATACGCCCTGCGCCCCATGCGTCCCCAGACAGCGCGCACAGGCCGCGATTAAGGCGTCTCGGCGGGTATCGGCGCTTTCGCGGGTGAAGGCTTGTCGCGCGCTCATGTAGTTGTTATACACTCGTATAACAAGGAGGGCAAGATGTCCGAATCAGACCTGCACATAGAGCGTGATAATCTGGAGGGCTGGAGCCTGCCAGCATGGACCTATGACGATCCTGAATTTGCCGCGCTTGAGGTAGAACGGATTTTCCGTCCTTCATGGCAAGTCGTCTGCCATGTCAGCGATGTCCCAAACATTGGCGACTGGCATAGCCTCGATTATATTGGCGAAAGCGTCATTGTGGTGCGCGGCGCGGATCATGTGTTGCGTGCCTTTACCAATGTCTGCCGCCACCGGGGCAGCCGCTTGGTCGATGGATCGGGCGGATGCGCCAAGAAACTTGTGTGCCCCTATCATGCTTGGACCTATGATCTTGATGGCCGCCTGACGGGTGTTCCGGACAGCGCGTCCTACCCCACTTTGGACAAGGACAAAGCGGGTCTTGTCGCCGTCGACATGGAAATTTGGCGTGGCTTTGTTTTTGTCCGCCTGGAAAGTGGCGGCCCTTCGGTAGCCGACATGATGGCGCCTTATGAAGACCAAGTCGCACCTTATCGTTTCGAAGAACTCTCGGCACTTGGCCGTGTGACGATGCGACCGCGGGCTGTGAACTGGAAAAATGTCGGCGACAATTATTCCGATGGGCTTCACATTCCGGTGGCGCATCCCGGCCTCACCCGGCTGTTCGGCAAAAGCTATGGCATTGAGGCGGAGCCACATGTCGACCGCATGTGGGGCGACCTTGTTGACCGGCCATCGGCCAACTGGTCAGAGCGCGGCTATCAGAATCTGTTACCACCAGTGCCGCACCTACCCGCCGCCAACCAGAAACGCTGGTTGTACTTCAAACTGTGGCCATCAGTCGCGTTCGACATTTATCCCGACCAGGTCGATTTCATGCAATGGCTGCCAACTGGTCCCACCAGCTGCGTGATCCGTGAGATTAGCTATGTCTTACCCGATGACCGCCGTGAAATGCGCGCTGCACGCTATCTCAACTGGCGGATTAACCGCCAAGTAAATGCGGAGGACACCGTCCTCATCACCCGCGTGCAGCAAGGCATGGCTAGCCAAAGCTTTTCCATGGGCCCGCTGTCCGACAAGGAAGTTTGCCTTAAAAGCTTCTGTCGCCAAATTCGAAACATCATTCCCGAGGCGCGCCTTGAACAACGCCCTGCGCAGGGCTGGAGCAAAAAATGACACAAAAATATGACGCACTCATCATTGGCGCTGGCCACAATGGCCTTGTCTGCGCCTTTTATCTGGCGCGCGCTGGTTTAAAGGTCCGTATCGTCGAACGCCGCGATGTCGTGGGCGGTGCAGCCGTGACCGAAGAATTCCACCCCGGTTTCCGCAACTCGGTCGCAAGCTATACCGTCAGCCTGCTTCAGCCCAAGGTCATTTCGGACATGAAACTGGCCGACCATGGCTACCGTGTCATTGAACGCCCGATATCGAATTTCCTGCCACAAGAAGATGGCGGCTATTTGAAACTGGGTGGCGGGCTTGAGCGTACACAGGCCGAATTTGCGCGCTTTTCAAAACATGACGCCGCAGTGCTTCCCGAATATTATGATATGTTGGAAGGCGTTGCCGACGTCCTGCGCGATCTGGCGCTGAAATCGCCGCCCAATGTCGGTGACGGGCTCAAGACATTCATCGACGCTGCCGTGCAGGGACGCGGGCTAATGAAGCTCAACCTGTCGCAGCAACGTGACGTGCTGGAACTGTTCACAAAATCGGCGCGCAGCTTCCTCGACAGCTGGTTCGAAAGCGAAGCGGTCAAGGCGGCGTTCGGTTTCGACGCGGTCGTCGGCAACTATGCCAGCCCGGATACGCCCGGCAGCGCCTATGTTTTGCTGCACCACGTCTTTGGCGAAGTGAACGGCAACAAGGGCGCATGGGGACATAGCATTGGCGGCATGGGCGCGATTACGCAAATCATGGCGAAGGTATGCGTCGCACTTGGCGTGGAAATCAGCCTCGAAGCGCCGGTGTCCCGCGTGCTGGTCGATGGTGAAAAAGTGGCTGGCGTTCGGTTGGAAAGTGGCGAAGAAATCGTCGCCGACCGCGTAATCTCCAACGTTGGGCCCAAGCTGTTGTACGAACGCATGTTCGACGATGCCGATTTGAAACCCGAATTCAAACGCCGCGTAAAAGGGTTCAAGGCGGGCAGCGGCACGTTCCGTATGAATGTCGCGCTTTCCGAACTGCCCAAGTTTACCTGCCTTCCCGAACCCGGCGAACACCATCAATCGGGTATCATCATTGCGCCAACGCTTGATTATATGGACCGCGCGTTTCTTGATGCAAAGCGCGATGGTTG
>NZ_JBILOS010000117.1:0-5696 GCF_044374345.1 Sphingorhabdus sp.
TATAGCCATTTGCGCGCTGCGCCTCTGGATCGGCGGCGGGATCATTTGATCCCCACGCGAAGGCTTAGCAAAACATATGACCGACAAATCTGAAACCGCGCAGCCAAGTGGCTTGCCTTATGCCATGTCGGCATATCTCATCTGGGGCTTCGTCCCCGTTTATTTCAAGCTGCTGAGCCATGTCTCGCCGGTCGCGGTCGTTGCGCAGCGCGTCTTGTGGTCCATTCCGCTGCTTTTGGTCATTATGGCCTTTCGCAAACAGCTTGGCGAATATGCCGCCATTTTCCGCCACAAGGCGCATCTGCGCAACTTGTTGGCCTCTGCCACGTTGGTCGCCATCAACTGGCTGATTTACATTTGGGCCGTTTCCACGGACCATATTTTGGCCGCGAGCCTTGGCTATTATCTCAACCCCTTGGTGAACGTCCTGCTGGGGCGTCTGTTTCTGGGTGAGCGATTGCGGCCGCTTCAGATGGTCGCCGTGGCTGTTGCCGCCATTGGCGTTGCTATCCTCATCGGTGATGCGCTCGACACCTTATGGGTATCGATATCGCTCGCTTTAAGCTTTGGCCTCTACGGCCTTATCCGCAAGATTACGCCTGTTGGCTCTGTGCCCGGCCTTGCAACTGAGACGACGTTGCTCGCGCCGCTGGCGTTGGGCGCTGTACTCTATTTCGCGCAAGTTGGCGGCGGCGGATTTGGGGATGATGTGACGACGTCGGGGCTTTTGATATTGGCAGGTGCGGTCACCGCCATCCCGCTGCTGATGTTCGCGACCGCCGCCCGTCGGATGAGCTATACCAGCCTGGGCTTTGTCCAATATATGGCACCGTCCATTGCGTTCCTGCTGGGTGTGTTCGTGTACGGCGAGCCATTGAGCACGACGAAGCTGGCGTGCTTCATCCTGATCTGGGCCAGTATCGCGATATTCTGCGCCGACGCGATTAAATCCTACAGGGCATCAAAAGCTTAGGTCCTGATCCTAAGCCTTCAGCCGCCAGCGCAATGTTTCCCCTGCGTGGAACGGCACGACATCAAGCCCGTCCAGCGCCAACAGCTCGGGCACGACGACATCGGTGCGTTCCAATATCATGCGCCCCTCGTTCAACGGCAGACCATAAAAACGCGGGCCGTTTTCCGAGGCAAAGGCCTCAAATTTGTCCAGCGCGCCTTCTTCTTCAAAGACGGCGGCGTAGCTTTCCAATGCGAAGGGCGCGTTAAATATTCCCGCGCAGCCGCAGGCGCTTTCCTTGGCAGATTTGTCGTGCGGCGCGCTGTCGGTGCCGAGGAAATATTTACGGCTGCCCGACGTCGCAGCTTTGCGTAGCGCAAGCCGGTGTATCTCACGTTTGGCGACTGGCAGGCAGTAAGCATGCGGACGGATGCCGCCCGCAAACATCGCATTGCGGTTGATGTGCAAATGCTGCGGCGTAATTGTCGCCCCGACATTGGGACCGCAGGCATCTACAAAAGCAACGGCGTCTGCGGTGGTGATATGTTCAAACACGATCTTGAGTTCAGGCAGATCGCGCACCAGTTTCGACAGCGTCCGTTCAATGAACACAGCCTCACGGTCAAAGATATCGACATGCGAGTCTGTGACTTCGCCGTGGATCAGCAATGGCATGCCGATCCGCGCCATATGCTCCAGCGCGGGCATGATATTGTTTATGTTCGTAACGCCGTGTGCGCTTCCGGTGGTGGCATGCGCGGGGTATAGCTTTGCTGCTGTAAACACACCTTCGGCGTGACCGCGCGCCAGTTCATTCCCGTCACTTACGTCGGTAAGATAGGCCGTCATAAGCGGCGTGAACGTGACGCCTTCGGGCACCGCCGCCAAAATCCGGTCACGATAGGCCGCGCCCGCTTCAACCGTCGTGATTGGTGGCGACAAATTGGGCATGACAATCGCACGTGCAAACTGTTTCGCGGTGAAGGGCACCACGCTGCGCATCGCTGCGCCGTCGCGAAAATGGAGGTGCCAATCATCAGGGCGGCGGATGGAAAGAATCATCTGGTCGGTCATGGCTTCCCTTTAAGCGCCTGTCCCCCTATCTGTCACCTATGCCAAACACCCGTCTATTCGACCGCTGCGTTATCCGTCTGTCGCCCACCGAGCCGGGAGAGGATGTGCGCCAATTTCTGCAGGGTCTGGTGACACAGGATAGCACGGCAGAAATGCCCTTATGGGCGGGCTTGCTGAGCCCGCAGGGAAAGGCGCTGTTCGATTTCATCCTGTGGGCAGATGGTGACGATGTGCTTATCGATTGCGAAGGCACGCAAGCCAACGCATTGGTCCGGCGCCTGTCGATGTACCGGTTGCGCCGGAAAATCGCCATTGCCATTGATCCGGAATGCGGCGTGTTGTGGAAAGGCGACGGCAGCACAGACCCGCGCCATGCGGAGCTTGGGACACGCTGGCTGGGCGCGCTGGCCGACGATGATGTTGATGTGAGCGCCGAATATCGCGCACATCGGTTGGGGCTCGGCATCACTGAGGGCGTACATGAACTGGGTAGCGAACAGACATTGTGGCTTGAGGCCAACGCCGCCGAACTGAACGGGGTATCATTCACCAAGGGATGTTATGTCGGGCAGGAGAATACCGCGCGTATGAACTGGCGGCAAAAGGTGAACCGGCGGCTGGTGGTCGTCCCGTTGGCACAAGCCGACGAGAGCCGGCAGCGGTGCGTCTATCCGGAACTTGATATATCGGTGGAGTTGCGCCGCGTGGAAGATTTGACCGCGCTTGCTCTGCCAGACTGGCAGCGCGCTGCGCTTGGTTAATCGAGCCGCTCGAGCTTCACCTTTGCGGTCCCGCTGCGGTGCATGCCGATCTGTTTGGCCGCAGCATAAGATAGATCCACGATGCGTGATTTGCTCCACGGACCGCGGTCGTTCACCCGCACGATAACTTCCTGACCATTGGCGAGATTGGTGACCACCACCCTTGTGCCAAAGGATAATGTCCGGTGCGCCGCGGTCATCGCATTTGGATCAAAACGCTCGCCACTGGCCGTGCGATTGCCGCTGAGTTCGGCGCCATAATAGCTGGCCAATCCGGTGCCGATTTCGACACGGCTGTCGCCAGCCTGCGCCAAAACCGGCAAGGCGATGAGCGCGAGCGCAAGATAGTGACGTTTGTGCATAATATTCCCCCCGAGGCGTGCGGGCTACAATAAACGCCGCACGCTTCCAATTGTCGAAGCGATAATGTGCACAGGCTTTGCGTTCAAACGTCCAGATTGGCGACGTTGAGCGCGTTTTCGACAATGAAATCACGCCGTGGCTCAACCACTTCGCCCATCAGCTTAGTGAAGATATCGTCCGCCAAGTCAGCCTGGTCAATTTCAACACGCAGCAACGACCGGTGATCAGGATCAAGTGTCGTTTCCCACAATTGCTCCGCATTCATTTCGCCAAGACCCTTGTAGCGCGAAATCGATAGGCCCTTTCGCCCTGCGGCGAGTATGGCCTCAAGCAATTCCGATGGACGCGTGATCGCGCCTTTATTGCCTACACTCACGGCGGTTGTTGCGCGCTTGGCTTGGTCGCCAACGGCATCCGCGGCTTCTGCGTCGCTGTCCGCTTCGATGTCTTCGGCGGCATCCGCTGCTGCAGCGGCAGTGACCTTCACCAATCGGGCAGGGGTTTCGTAACTGGCGGTTTCTTCGCTGGCGAGCTTGTGCAGCTTGCGCGCTTCTGCCGACATTAGGAATGCTGCGTCGATGATGTGGTGATCGGTTACCCCGCGCCAGAGGCGTTCGAAGTGATACCCACCGTCTTCGGACACGCGGCCGGACCATTTGCCCTCAACATCCTGCGCACCCATCCATGCGGCCGCCTTGGCCACCGCAGCAGCGCGGTCGGTTGCTTCGGGGTCAAGCGCGCCGGTGAGCGCCATGGCCTCGACAATTGTGGGGTCGTAACGGCGGGGCACAAATGCCATCAGGCTGCGCATCCGGCGTGCATGATCGACCAGTGCGCCCAAATCGGCGCCTGCGCGTTGTCCGCCGGCACCTTCAAGCACAACGCCGCCAAGACCGAGCTCTGCAAGATGGTCGTCGAGCGCTTTGTCGTCCTTAACGTAAATTTCGCTGCGGCCTTTCGCGACTTTGTACAAAGGCGGCTGCGCGATGAAGAGATGGCCGTTTTCGATAATCTCCGGCATCTGGCGATAGAAGAATGTCAGCAACAATGTGCGGATATGTGACCCGTCGACGTCAGCGTCGGTCATGATCACAATCTTGTGATAGCGCAGCTTTTCAATATTGAAATCTTCGCGACCAATGCCCGTGCCCATGGCTTGAATGAGCGTGCCCACTTCCTTGGACGAAAGCATCCGGTCAAATCGCGCGCGCTCGACGTTCAGAATTTTACCCTTGAGCGGCAAAATTGCCTGATAATGCCGGTCGCGACCTTGCTTTGCCGAACCACCTGCGGAGTCGCCTTCGACCAGGAACAGTTCGGATTTGGCAGGGTCTTTTTCCTGACAGTCGGCAAGCTTGCCGGGCAGAGACGCAACGCTCATCACCGATTTGCGGCTGGCCTCGCGCGCCTTACGTGCGGCTTCGCGGGCTGCGGCAGCGTCAATGACCTTTTGGATCACGGTGCGCGCATGGCCGGGATTTTCTTCAAGCCACTCGCTCATCCGGTCAGCCATCAGACTTTCCAGCGGCTGGCGCACTTCCGACGAGACCAACTTGTCTTTGGTCTGCGACGAGAATTTTGGATCAGGCAATTTTACCGAGACAATCGCGGTCAGGCCTTCGCGCATGTCATCGCCCGTGAGCGTGACCTTTTCCTTTTTCAACACGCCCGATTTTTCGGCGTAGTTGTTCAGCGTGCGCGTCAATGCCGAGCGGAATGCTGCCAAGTGGGTGCCACCATCGCGCTGCGGAATGTTGTTGGTGAAGCACAAGACGTTTTCGTAATAGCTGTCGTTCCATTCCAGCGCGACATCAATGCCGATGCCGTCACGGTGCGACGAAATCGCAATCGGATCGACGAGCAGGGCCGTTTTGTTGCGGTCCAGATATTTAACGAACGCGCCAATGCCGCCCTCATAATAAAGGTCATGCTCTTTGACCTCCGAATGGCGGTTGTCCCGCAGCAGAATGCGGACGCCGGAATTCAGAAATGCGAGTTCGCGATAGCGATGCTCAAGCTTGTCAAAATCAAATTCGAGCACATTTTTGAAGGTCTCGGTCGACGCCATGAAGGTGACGCGCGTCCCCTTTTTGGTTTTGCCATCGACCACTGGCGCGTCGCCACGAACGATTAACGGCGCAACGGCGTCACCATGCTCAAAGCGCATCCAATGCTCTTTGCCTTCGCGCCAGATGGTGAGCTCAAGAAATTCAGACAGTGCGTTGACGACGGATACACCGACACCGTGCAAACCGCCCGATACCTTGTACGCGTTGTCGTCCGAGGTGTTTTCAAACTTACCGCCGGCGTGCAGTTGGGTCATGATGACCTCAGCTGCGGAAACGCCTTCTTCCTTGTGCATGCCCGTCGGGATGCCGCGGCCATTATCTTCGACCGAGACCGATCCGTCGGCGTTCAATTCGATAAGCACCAGATCGCAATGTCCGGCGAGCGCTTCGTCGATTGCGTTGTCCGATACTTCGAACACCATGTGGTGCAGGCCGCTGCCGTCATCGGTGTCGCCGATATACATTCCCGGCCGCTTG
>NZ_JBILOS010000001.1:0-62755 GCF_044374345.1 Sphingorhabdus sp.
AATAAACTTCGGGACTTTTGGGGGAGGGTAGGTGAAGACAAAAGAAATGGCCCTTCAGTTAGGGATATGGCTGAACGAACAGGATTGAAGCAGACGTATGAGTATATCTATTTCCTGTCTTCTAATTTCGTGCACTTTAACCCTAATACCTTGATGCGCACAGGTTGGGGCCCCGAGGAAGGACCGTTTCGTTTCTCAGTGCACAACTTTTCCCGCTACTATGCTGACCTAGCGAGTTTCTACGGCGCTGTTCTTTTTGTTGGCTTCTTCTTCAGATTAGGAAAAGGTCATTTTAGCCCAAAATGTGAGAAAGATGTTAATCGGATACTCAAGATAATTGACGCGGTTCCGCGATGGCCTGAAATTGTGACCTTGGAGGAAATGAATAGAAAGCCATCAACGCTCGACTTTTTAGCTCGGGCGATGCGAAAGGTTGCGCAAGATGCTGACCCTAATATTCCCTATGGCGCTATTCTAAGAGAAATCGGAGCGGAGCCGCAATAATTGGCGAAGAATTACAGCGACATGATTACGGTGACAGTGCACTGAATAGGAGTTGAGCGCACGGTCACCGAAACTTAGTGTGAAGGTAGCAACCATCACAGATTGGCCCAAGTATGAGCGGCTCGTATACGAACCGTTCGTATATTCAGACCCTCACAAATTACCGCGACACCTAAGACAAACCCCAAATATTAACCGCGCTTTTGGGGTTGTGTTCTATAATCCGTTGCGCAAGCACGCTGGGAACGGGATGCTGTCACCCGTCGCGTTCGAACGGCAGCAGATTGTGAAAGCAGAAGGCGTCTAGAAAACTAACGGCTATTCAATTAGATATCCAATCGAGCTGCTGAAAAAGACGGCGGCCAAAACGTAATGGAGGTCTCGGTGGACAATATCATCCCCATTGAGCGGGCATTCGCCTTTGTACGAAAAAAGCGACAGTTAGGATGAGTGGCTCATTAAACATATCTATTCGACAGGAAGAAGCCCGCGATGTGGCCGACATCCGTGAACTGGTTGATGTAGCGTTCAAGCCGATGTGGTTTAGTGATGGCACGGAGGCAGAGTTGGTAGACAAGCTCCGCTCGGCGGGCGATTTGTACCTCTCTTTAGTCGCGGTCACGGACATCAATCAGATTATTGGTCATGTTGGTTTTAGCCCAACAACAATTGATGGATTGGATTACGGCTGGCTTCAAATGGCGCCCGTATCTGTCTTGCCAGATTATCAACTCAAAGGTGTCGGATCGGCATTGATTCAAGCAGGGATTAGCGCGTTGATAACGCACGGGGTTGCCGGTGTCGCAGTGGTGGGCAATCCTGTTTATTATGAGCGTTTCGGCTTCCGCAATATTCCGGGACTAGAGCCATTGGTTCCAAGTGATGCGCCTTATTTTCGCGCCCAAAGCTTGTTTGGGCCAGAACCCCAAGGCCGGCTTCGCTACGCTCCTGCGTTCGACTAGCCCCAGCTTTGACCCCAAATATTGACCGCGCCGCGCCGGGGACACGCAATGGCATGCCTCCGTTTTGCTTCCTGAAAAAACAACTTTCCTACATGGTCCGCTTTATGTTTCTGTTGCGGACATGACAGATGCATCGCCGCCCTATCCAAACGCCAATCCCAACCCCGCCCCAAACCCTGACGCCGGTTCCGATGCTGGTTCCGATGCGGATTTTGACGATCTGTTGGCCTTTACCCCTGTGCCGATGCAGCGCCGCCGTGCCGATGGGTGGAGCGCGGAGCGGCAGCGGCGTTTTATCACCGCTTTGTCGGTCATGGGGGCGGTTGGCCCGGCGGCGCGGGCGGTGGGCATGGGGCGGGCTTCGGCCTATCGCTTGCGCGAACGGGCAGGGGCGGCTGGCTTTGCCGAGGCGTGGGACATTGCGATTGCCTGTGGCGCGGACCTGCAATTTCACACCGCGCTGGATCAGGCGATTAACGGCGTCACCACGGTGCGCGTGATGCGCGGCGGCATGGTTGAGGTGGTGAACGCACCTGACCGTAAAGTTCTGAACGCGGCGTTATTGTCCAAAACCCGCCTGTCCGCGGCGCTTTCGGCGCAGGCGCTGGCGGTTAAAGCGACAAGGGAGACATGAAAAATGCGCTGCGTGGTGGCTTTTGTCGCTTTTGCCGGGGCGGAGGCCCTTGGATGCGCGGCCGGCATAGGAATGGCTGGCATAACGCGCAGGCGGCGTTATGCTGCGCGTTCATCGCCCACAAAAGTTGAACCATCATGACGAAGCCGAAAAATCCCAGCTGGTTGGACATTTCCATGGATGCCTTCGCGCTCGCGGCGGAATCCAACATGGTGATTGCCGCGCGCTTGGGCAGTCTGGCGCTCGGCGGGCCAAATGCGGTGCGTGAGGCGGAGCGGATGGTGAGCGAAAAGGTCGCGGCGAACATGACGCTTGGCGCGGACCTGATGACCGGAAAGCACGGGCTTACCCCCGAAAGCATGGTGAGCGGCAGTATTGACCATTACGCCAAACATGTGCGGGCGAACCGCAAGCGGCTGTTGGGCTAAAGCGGGCGGCTGAACGCCTGCGAAAATGGCGGGAAAACAGGGGAAAAGCGGGATTCGACCTTGTTATTTGCTAATGCCGTAAATTAGGCGTATAAGCCAAACACGCTATCGTCGACCGCGACGGAATTTGAGGCGCGTATCTGATGAAATAAGCGGAGCGTGCAACGTTTTTCCCAACACGACTTGGCTACCCACTTGGCGCTGTTGCCCGGTGGTCACCTGTTTCGTGAAAGGAACATATTATGCCTACTGGCACCGTAAAATTCTTCAATGCCGATAAAGGCTATGGCTTTATTGCACCCGATGGTGGTGGCGATGACAGCTTCGTGCACATCTCGGCTGTTCAAGCTGCTGGCATGCACTCGCTCGACAAAGAGCAGCGCGTAAATTTCGAAGTCGAAATTGGCCGCAACGGTAAAGCTTCGGCTGTAAATCTTTCAGCTGCTGATTAATCAGCTTTTAGGTTTAAAAAAAGGGCTGCCGAAAGGCGGCCCTTTTTTTGTGCGGGGCGCTTGCCGGATTAATCGAACAGCTCTTCCAGAAATGACTTCCTCCGCTTTTGATACGGATAGCCATGGCCAAAGCCCGGCTGCTGGTGGCCATAGCCTGGCGGTGCAAATCCGGCGGGCGCTTGCGGTGGAATGGGTTGCGGGGCAGCTTGCGGTGCAGGCATCTCGGCAGCAACGCTGCGTTCGATGATCTTGTCCAACTCACCACGATCAAGCCAAACGCCGCGGCATTGTGGGCAATAGTCGATTTCGACACCCTGGCGATCACTCATGACAAGCGCGACCTTGCAAACAGGGCATGGCATTCCAACGGCTGGGTTCATATCGGGTCTCCTCTTTAATGGTTTAAAGCGGTCCGACATCGCCGTCATGTGACGACCAGAGGGGCCCGGCCCGCAAAACGCAGTTGGGCATTGGTCGGCACTATTTCAATAACCCTGGCTGTTAATTCAGCAATGCACCGGTCATCCACATCGCGGACAGCACGAATATGGCCAGAAACAGCGATATCGCGAACCCCAGCGGTTAGCGTTTCCGGACAAACTCCGCGCGCAGCACGAGGCCCTTGATCCCGTCAAACCGGCAGTCAATTTCCTGCGCATCGCCCGTCAAGCGGATGGATTTGATAAGCGTTCCGCGCTTCAATGTCTGACCCGCACCCTTTACGGTCAGGTCCTTGATCAAGGTCACCTGATCGCCGTCCGCCAGAATATTGCCGACCGCGTCGCGGACCTCAACTGCGCCGTCCTGTTCGGATTTGGCATTGGCTTCGGCCGCACTGATCCATTCGCCAGATGCCTCGTCATAAACATATTCGTCGTCGGTCCCGTCCGTCATCATGTAATCCCCGCTTTGATATTGCCACGCCCTAGCGCCATTTACGTGCGGGTGAAAGCCGGTTGCAATTTGCAATGATGTCAGTAAGATTTTTATAATAGAGTGGAGAGTTATATGGCGCAGGCTGAAACGGTTGTAGATGTATTGATTGTAGGCGCTGGTTTATCCGGCATTGGTGCGGCGGCGCATCTGACCATGCAATGCCCCAATAAAAGCTATGCCATCGTCGAACAGCGCGCTGACATGGGCGGCACTTGGGACCTTTTCCGGTACCCGGGTATCCGGTCTGACTCGGACATGCACACCTTGGGCTATCGCTTCAAACCATGGCTGCATGAAAAAACAATCGCTGACGGCCCATCCATCCACGAATATGTGCACGAAACGGCTGATGAATATGGCATCACGCCGCACATCCACTTTGGCCACAAGGTGGTCTCGGCAAATTGGTCCAGCCCCGATGCGCGCTGGCATGTAACGGCCAAGGCTGTGGACGGCGGCGAGGAACGGCGCTTTGCTGCGCGCTTCCTGTTCATGTGCGCAGGTTATTATGACTATGATCAGGGCTATAAGCCCGATTTCCCGGGCGAAGCCGACTTTGGCGGCCAGATTGTTCACCCGCAGCATTGGCCCGAAGGACTGGACTATAGCGGCAAGAAGGTAACGGTTATCGGTTCAGGCGCGACCGCGGTGACGATTGTGCCCGTGATGGCGCAACAGGGCGCGCAGGTGACGATGCTGCAGCGTTCGCCGACATACATGGTGTCGCGTCCTGCGATTGACCCGTTCTCCAAATTTGTGCGTAAAATCTTGCCGGAAAAGATCGCTTATGCGCTGACGCGCTGGCGCAACATTAACATGCAGCGGTTCACTTATTGGTATGCCCGCCGCAATCCAGCGAAGCTGGGCGAAAAGCTGGTCAACATGGCCCGTGAAGCGCTGCCGGCCTCAGTGGATGTCGATACCCATTTCGTCCCCAAATATGGCCCATGGGAACAGCGCCTGTGTCTGATTCCAGATAGCGACATGTTTACCGCCATAACCGAGGGCAAGGCCGAGGTGGTGACGGACCATATCGACCATTTCACCAAGACGGGTATTCAGTTGAAGTCCGGTAAGCATATTGAATCCGATATCGTGATCACTGCGACCGGTCTGAACCTTGTCACGATGGGCAAGGCAGCCATCAGCGTGGACGGTGAAGCGGTCAATTTTGGTGAGCATTTCAATTATAAGGGCGTGATGTTCAACGACATTCCGAACTTCGCCAGCGTGTTTGGCTATATCAACGCATCATGGACGCTGAAGACTGATATCGTTGCCGATTATGTCTGCCGCTTGTTGTGGAAAATGGATGACAAAAACGCGCTTGTGGCAACGCCGCATCTTGATGATCCGGATATGCCCAAGCTGCCATTTGTGACGGACTTTAGCTCAGGCTATTTCGCCCGCAGTTTTGACACGCTGCCCAAGAACGGGGACCGCCATCCATGGCGCGTGCTGCAAAATTACGCCGCTGAAAAGAAAATCCTGACTCAAGATCCTGTGGATGACGGAGTCATGGTCTTTTCGGCACCGCATTTCGCAGCCTCCCATAACGAGAATGCGGAAACGCTGATCGCAGCCGAGTAACTACCCGAAGGTGGGGCCTATATCAGCCCTCCCTATTGCGAACCGTCGCGGCAACGCGGCGGGTTTCAATGCTGGCCTCTGGCGCGATGATATGTGTACGGTTGCGGACCACCCAAATAAGTGAAGCAAGCCCGGCCAGTGCAGCAAACGCAACCGCCATCAGCGCGTAACTGGTGTAGCGTTTCATATCCTGCGCGTGCGTGACAATTTCGGGCGCTTTGTCGGTGGTCGTGACATCCCAATATTCGATCATTGGCTTGTTGCGGTACCGGACCACGCGCACTTCGGATATAACCCATATTTTGCCATGCTGAGCAGCGAACGTCAGATAGGCCCCGGACCCTTGATGCTGTTGAATGGCCGGAGCCAGTCGTGGCGCATCCTTCAAAATCCGCGACATTTCGGCAAACTGCACGCGGCTATCGTCAATGAAGCCCGGAGCGACATATTTTTCGGCCGCCTTTTGGTCTCCGCGACGCACAGCCTCATAAAAAGGCTTAACGACCGCCGTTATTTCCGCGGGCAGCGGCGGACGTGCGTCGGTTGAGCGGTTACAAGCGGATAAGCCCAATGCTGCGATCGACATAATGAACAAAAGAAAAATACGTGACATTTCTGAATTATCTCCCGTTCGCGGTCCAATGCCGCTATCGCATCCTTCATGCGTTATGACGATCTGATCCAACCTGACAACGGCCAACCGGCCACACCTATCCACATAGTCGATAAAAATGGCTTTGCGTTATGGCTTGCTGCGCAACCCGACCCTGTCCGCACGGCCGTAAAAGCACAGAAGTTTGAAGGTAGCGTAAACGACAGTGCGATACTTCCTGGCGACAAGCCCGGGGAATGGGCTGTCGTCGTAGGCGTCGCCGATGCTTCGGCGCTTGGGGTTTGGAACCTGGCCAAGCTATCGGACATTCTGCCCGAGGGAAGTTATCGGTTGTTGGATGCCGATGCTGGTGACGCGATGCTTGGGTGGATGCTTGGTCAGTATCGATATCATGAATATCTCAGCGAACCGAAAGTAACCGGCGCGCGCGTGCTGCTCGTGCGTGATCCCGGCAAGATCCAAAACATCGTGCTTCAGGCGCGCGCCACAGCGCTCGTGCGCGATCTGGTTAACCGTCCGGCGGGTGACCTTGGTCCCGACGCGCTTGAGGCCGAGGCTAAGCGCATCGCCAAGGCGCATAAGGCAGATGTGACAGTGACGGCAGGGGAAGCGTTGGAAGCGGGCTTCCCGCTCATCCACGCGGTCGGCAAAGCAGCGGCGCGCGAACATGCGCCGCGGCTGATTGAGCTGGAATGGGGCGACCCGCGCCACCCACGCATCGCGATTGTGGGCAAAGGCATAACGTTCGACAGCGGTGGTCTTGATATTAAACCGGCAAGCGGCATGCGGCTGATGAAGAAGGATATGGGCGGCGCTGCCCATGCGCTTGCGCTGGCGGAGCTTATCATGTCTGCGCATTTGCCGGTACGCTTGCATATGCTCGTCGCTGCTGCCGAAAACAGCATATCGGGCAATGCTATGCGGCCGGGCGATATCGTTAAAAGCCGCAAGGGCATTACGGTTGAAATCGACAATACCGATGCGGAAGGGCGCCTTGTGCTCGCCGACGCGTTGACCAAAGCGGTTGAGGATACGCCCGAACTTATCATCGATTTCGCGACGCTGACCGGCGCAGCGCGCGTTGCCTTGGGTCCTGATTTGCCGGCAATGTTCAGCAATGATGATGAAACAGCCGACGCGTTAATCGCAGCGTCAAAGGCGCAGGCTGACCCGCTGTGGCGGATGCCATTATGGGCACCCTATCTGGAGCTTTTGGATAGCGATATCGCGGACATGACAAACAGCGGCGGGGCGTTCGCAGGCGCAGTAACGGCGGCGCTCTTTATGCAGAAATTCGTTCCTGATGATGTGCCTTGGGTACATCTGGACACCTTTGCATGGCGACCAACCAATAAGCCTGGCAGGCCAAAGGGCGGCGAAGCCCTTGGATTACGCGCCGTCTTCGGCTATCTGGCGGACAAATATCCGGCACGTTAGGGTGCCATAACATGTTACAATTTCGGGGGCGTAAATCGTTGGCAAACGGACACATGGGGGCGGGTGACCGGCCCATATATACTTTAAGTGGGCACAGCCTTGTCGGGGACAAGCGCACAACGCCTATTCGCGGGGACCTAGCCGACATCAGTCTGGCCGGAAAGCTGTTCGCACCGCATTATGCCGTGCCGATGCTGCGCACCGGCATTGCGCCCGTGACCGAAATTCATGCCGAGGCGCATGCCACATCCATGCCCGTTAGCGCGTTAATGCATGGTGAGGAGTTCGCCGTGCTTGATGTCGCGGGCGAATGGGCATGGGGCTATTGCCTGCACGACAATTATCTGGGTTATGTCCGCTTTGCCGAGCTTGGCGATGATTTTGACGCCACACATATCGTCAGCGCGCCTGCGACATTACTGGTTTCTGAACCATCGACAAAGGCGCCTGTGCTGGCGCGTTACCCCATGGGTGCGCAGTTGCTTTGCGGCAGCCCAAGCGAATGCGGTAAGTATCTGGCGTGCGAAAATGGCTTTGTGCCATTGGCCCATTTGTCCGAAATCGGACGCGTTGCAGCATCACCGGCAGATTTGGCAGAACAGCTGATCGGTACGCCGTACAGCTGGGGTGGGCGCAGCGGGGACGCCATTGATTGCTCGGGCCTTGTTCAATTGGTGTTCGGACTGAAGGGCCATATGCCGCCACGCGATGCCGATATGCAGATGGCAGAATTTGGCGAAGAATTGGCCGAGGGCGACGCGTTGCAGCGCGGCGATCTGGTTTTCTTCCCCGGCCATGTTGGTATCATGGCCGATGCCGAGAACATCATCCACGCCAATGGAACCGCGATGGCGGTTAGCGTTGAACCGCTGACAGATGCGGCGGCACGCTTTGCCGCGCATGATGAAGCGATTGTTGCGCGTAAGCGGGTAAAATGACCAAATCGATCTTCATCGACGGCGCATCGGGCACAACCGGCCTTGAAATCGCGGACCGGCTCGCTGGGCGTGCGGAATTCACGCTCATCACGCTCGATGATGACAAACGTAAGGACCCCGCTGCGAAACGCGAGGCATTGAACGATGCTGACTTTGTCATCCTGTGCTTGCCCGACGATGCGGCAAAAGAGGCGGTGGCAATGACGACGTCGAGCCACACGCGCATCATCGACGCATCGACCGCGCATCGTGTGAACCCGAACTGGGCCTATGGCTTCCCCGAATATCGCACCGGCCAACACGACCGGATTGCCAATGCGCGCCTTGTCAGCAATCCCGGTTGCTACCCCACTGGCTTTTTGGGGCTGGTTGCACCCTTGGTCGCGGCCGGATTGATCCCCGCAGACTGGCCCTACAGCGTCAACGCGGTGTCGGGCTATTCGGGCGGCGGGAAAGCATTGATTGAACGGTTCGAAGGCGGCGAGGGCGCAGATATCGGCTTTCGCACCTATGGCCTTGATCTGAACCACAAGCATGTCGCCGAAATGCAGCAACATGCAGGGCTCGGCCTCGCGCCGATATTCTCACCCGCCGTGGTGCGCGCGTTCCGGGGCATGGTGGTGGAGGTGCCGCTGCCCATCTCGGTCATGCCCGGCAGCGATGATCCCGACGAAATGCACGCTGCGCTGGCTAAGCATTATGCCAATTCGCTCGTCGTCAAAGTGCACCAAGACGCGCCGCCAGCGGAACTGCTGATCCGCGCCGACCAAGAACCGTCCGACAGGCTTGACCTCTACGTCCTCGGCTCACCCGACGGCGCGCAAGTCCGCTTGCTGGCATTGCTCGACAATCTCGGCAAAGGCGCCAGCGGGGCGGCGTTGCAGAACCTGAACATCATGGCCGGATTGGACGAGACGATTGGGTTGCGGTTGTAAGCGCGACAATCGGATGTAACACCGCGTCACCCTGAACTTGTTTCAGGGTCTTAATTTCAACAACGCGCAAAAAGTAAGATGCTGAAACGCGTTCAGCATGACGTGGTAGAAACCTCAATAAGGCGGCTGATGCCACCCCTTCGGGCTGCTCGTAAATATCTCGCAGCCGTCTTCGGTGATGCCGATGCTGTGTTCGAACTGCGCGCTCAATGAACGGTCGCGCGTGACGGCCGTCCAGCCATCGTCGAGGACTTTGCCGGCTGCCTTGCCGATGTTGATCATGGGTTCGATGGTGAAAATCATGCCGGGGCGCAGCTCTGGCCCAGTGCTGGGGCGACCAACATGGACGATTTCGGGGGCGTCGTGGAATAATTGGCCAAGGCCATGGCCGCAGAAATCGCGGACGACGCCATAGCGGTGCTTTTCGGCATGGGTCTGGATCGCGTGGCCAATGTCGCCGACGCGGTTGCCGGGCTTGGCGGCTTCGATGCCGAGCATCAGGCATTCATAGGTCACGTCGACCAAGCGCTTTGCCTTTACCGGCACGTCGCCGACAAGGAACATACGGCTGGTGTCGCCGTGCCAGCCATTCAGCTGCGGCGTGACGTCGATGTTGACGATGTCCCCGTCCTTCAATTTCTTGTCCGATGGAATGCCGTGGCAAATGACATGGTTGATCGAAATGCAGCAGCTGTGCGTGTAACCGCGATAGCCAAGGGTTGCTGGCACTGCGCCACCGCGCATCGTCATCTCGCGGACGATATCGTCCAGCTCCTCGGTACTGACACCCGGCACGACATGCGGCACCAATGCGTCGAGGATTTCGGCGGCAAGGCGGCCGGCCTTGCGCATGCCTTCAAAGCCTTCGGCCCCGTGTAATTTGATGACCCCGTCGCGGGCCTGCATCGCCTCTTCGGGCGTAACGCTTACATATTGTTCCATGCAGGCGATATAAGGCAATAATCCGCACTTTGCGAGGGGGTGAATTATGCTATCGCGTGCGTATGACAGATTCCCGCATATATACCGCAGCGCTTGTAATCATCGGCGACGAGATCCTCTCTGGCCGAACACAGGACAAAAATGTCGCACAGATTGCGCTTTGGCTCAATATTCAAGGCATTCGCTTGCGCGAAGTGCGTGTGGTCGCCGATGATATGGATGCCATTATAGAGGCGGTGAACATCTTGCGTGCGCGCAATGACTATCTGTTTACCACCGGCGGCATTGGCCCGACGCATGATGACATTACGGTTGACGCGATCGCGGCAGCGCTCGGCGTCGATGTTGTTATTCATCCAGAGGCAAGCGCCGTCCTGCATGCTTATTATGAAACACGTGGCGGCATTAACCCGGGCCGCCTGCGCATGGCGCGTGTGCCCGATGGCGCGGACCTTATCCCCAATAAGATGTCAGGCGCGCCCGGCATTCGCCATGGCAACATCTTCATCATGGCCGGCGTGCCACATATCACCGCCGGTATGTTGGATGCCCTGACCGGTAGTTTGGAGGGTGGCGCGCCCTTGTTGTCACAACAAATCGGCTGCTGGGTGGCCGAAAGCGAAGTTGCCAAATTGTTGGGCGATACCGAAAAGCAGCATGAAGGTTGTCAGATCGGCAGCTACCCGTTTTTCCGCGAAGGCAAGGTCGGGGCGAACTTCGTTGTCCGGACAACCGACGCAGGCCAACTCGCCAAATGCATCGACGCGCTCAAGTTTGGCTTGCACGGCTTAGGCTATGATACCGTCGATGGTGGAATTTAAGCGCAGGTTCGTCAGCGCGTTCATGTGCAGTCAAGCCTTCGTTCCGTTATGGGGATTGTAATGCGCAAATTCACTCAATCGCTCGTTTTCGCAGCCCTTTTGCTCTCCACCGCTGCATACGCACAAAATGTGGCGCCCGCCGCATCGGTCGCGGCAAAGGCGGCCAAAGTTCCGTGGCTGTACGAAGGCAGCGACGTTCCGGTTGACGACAGCTGGACCTTTGGTGTGCTGCCCAATGGGCTGCGCTATGCGGTGAAGAAAAATGATGTGCCTGCGGGGCAGGTGTCCATTCGCGTGCGGATCGATGCAGGCGCGCTGCATGAAAATAATGACGAGCAAGGTTTTGCGCATCTGATCGAACATTTGTCCTTCCGTGGGTCAACCTTTGTGCCCGATGGCGAGGCCAAGCGCATTTGGCAAAGGTTCGGCGTCACCTTTGGCAGCGACAGCAATGCGCAGACGACCCCGACGCAGACGGTCTACAAGCTCGACCTGCCCAATGCGACGCCCAAAAAGCTGGACGAGTCGGTCAAAATCATTTCGGGCATGATCCGCAATCCGCGTATCTCGCCCAGTGCCTTATATGCCGAACGTGCTATCGTCCTGGCCGAGATGCGCGAAAATAGCGGCGCGCAAATGGTCTATAGCGATGCCCTGCGCCAGCACGCATTTCAGGGACAGAGGTTGGCAAACCGGTCGACGATCGGTACGCCTGAAACATTGCAGGCGGCCGACGCCTTACGTTTGAGTGCATTTCATGACCGTTGGTATCGGCCCGAAAATGCAGTCGTCGTCATGGCTGGCGATATGGAACCCGCGCAACTGGCCAATTTGGTGCAGAAATATTTCAACGACTGGAAAGGGAAGGGCGCCCGCGCGCCTGAGCCTGCCTTTGGCGACCCAACACCCCAAGGCACCCCGACGCGCGTGCTGATTGAACCAACATTGCCCACCACCGTCAGCATTGCGTATCTGCGCCCTTGGCGGAAAGTTAACGATACGATTGCGTATAATGAGCAGTTGTTGATTGACGCCCTTGCGCTTCAGATCATCAATCGCAGGCTTGAGGTGCAGGCGCGCAGCGGCGGCAATTATCTGTTCGCTGAAATCGCACAGGAAGATATTTCGCGCACCGCGGACGCGACTTTGGTGTCGATCACCCCCGTTGGCGACAAATGGGAAGCGGCTACGCGGGATGTCCGCGCCGTCATCGCCGACGCTATTGCCACGCCACCATCGGTTGCGGATATCGAGCGTGAGACAACGCTTTTCGGAAATGCGTTGCGCACAATGCTCGACAGCTATCCGTTTGAAGCCGCCGCGAAGCAAGCGGATGATATCGTCAATGCCGTGGATATTCGGGAAACGGTGGCCGCGCCCAAAACGGTCGTTCAGGTGTTTGAGGGCATGAAGGACAAGTTTACGCCGCAGCGGCTGCTGGCATCGACCCAAAAGTTGTTCACGGCCGATGCAACACGGTTGATGCTGTCTTCACCCGTGCCGATAGCGGACGCAGACAATCGTGCGCTTGCCGCCTTAAATGCAGCCGTGTCGGCGAATACGACGGCGCGTTTATCCGAAAATACCCTTGGCTTTGCGGCGCTGCCGAAGTTGGGCGCACCCGGCAAGATGGTGAGCGAGGAGACAATATCACGGTTGGAGATGACCCGGCTTGAACTGTCCAACGGCGTGCGGGCGTTGCTGTATCCGAACAAGGCCGAAAGCGACCAGATTCGCGTGCTCGTCCGTTTTGGCCGCGGCTACCAAGCCGTTACCCCTGACAATGGCAGCTTGCTGTGGGCAGGGCCGATCGTCTTGCCGGAAAATGGCATTGGCAACCTCAAGCGCACGGAAATTGACCAGATGGTCAATGGTCGGCGCATTGAACTCAACTTCTCCATTGATGATGATGCATTCCAGTTTGGCGCAAATACGCGGCCTGATGACCTTGCGGATCAGTTGACGTTAATCGCCACAAAGATCGAGCATCCCGGTTGGGACCCGGCGCCCGTTGAACGGGCAAAGGCGCTCGCGACGTCGGGTTATGCGAGTTTCGAAATGTCGGCGACCTCGGTGTTGCAGCGTGATTTGGAATATCTGCTACGCAACAATGACCCACGCTGGAAAGCCGCGGCACCGGCGGATGTTGCGAAAGTCGATGCAGCCAAGTTCGAAGCATATTGGAAGCCACTGATGGCGCAGGGACCCGTTGAGGTTCTTCTCTTTGGGGACTTCGACAAGGCCGCGGCGGTTGCGGCGTTGGAAAAAAGCTTTGGTGCTTTGTCGCCGCGCGTGCCTATGCCCGTCGCGGCAGCGGCGCGCGATGTCCGTTTCCCAGCGCCGACCGCGACCCCCATAAAGCTGACGCATCGCGGCGCTGGTGATCAGGCGGCGGCGGTGATGGCATGGCCCACCGGCGGCGGGATTGCCGGCATCAGCGAAGGACGGCAGCTGGAAACATTAGCAGCAATTTTCCGTGACCGCCTGTTTGAGAAATTCCGTGCGGAGCAGGCCGCAAGCTACAGTCCCGACATGACGGCCAATTGGCCCATCAATTTCAACAGCGGTGGATATTTGATGGCCTATACGCAGGTCAAACCAACCGACGTGGACCGTTTTTTTGCATTCGCGGATTCGGTTGCGGCGGATTTGATCGCTAATCCTGTGAGCGCCGATGAACTGCAGCGTGCGGTCGAGCCGACCAAGCAAGCCATTGAGCGCGCCGCGTCAGGCAACACATTTTGGCTCAACCAGCTCAAGGGGTCGACATATGATCCTGAACGCTTCGCTGCATTGGGGACGCTTTACAGTGATTATAACAGCGTGACGCCCGAGATATTACAAGCACTGGCAAAGCGCTATTTCGTCAAGGACAAGGCGTGGAAGCTTGTGGTTGCACCGCAGTCTGCGAATGCAGACGCCCCAAATTCGCGCTGACGCTCCTTTTGTCCTTACAATCCGCTTAGGCGGACAGCGTCAAAGCACATATTTGGATAGGTCGGTGTCTTTTGCGATGCCCGATAGCTGCTTGTGCACATAGTCCGCGTCGATCACGATTACGTCACCCTTGCGGTCTTCGGCATCGAAGCTGATATCTTCCAGCAGCTTTTCCATAACCGTTTGCAGCCGCCGTGCGCCGATATTTTCAACCGTCGAGTTCACATCCACCGCAATGCGCGCGATGGCATCAATCGCATCGTCGCTAAATTCGAGCGTGACCTCTTCAGTTGCCAGTAACGCTGTATATTGCTGCGGCAAATTGGCGCGGGTTTCCGAGAGGATACGAACGAAATCGGCATGCTCCAATGCGCGAAATTCAACACGGATGGGCAGACGACCCTGCAATTCAGGCAGCATGTCGCTAGGCTTTGAAATGTGGAACGCGCCTGATGCGATAAACAGCACATGGTCGGTTTTCATGGGGCCATATTTGGTCGCCACTGTCGTGCCTTCGATCAATGGCAGCAGGTCGCGCTGGACGCCTTCACGGCTAACGGATCCTCCGCGCACATCCGACACGGCAATCTTGTCGATCTCGTCCAGAAAGACGATCCCATTGGCTTCCGCGTCCGCCAAAGCTGCGCGGTTGACGTCGTCTTGGTCAAGACGCTTTTCAGACTCTTCCTCGACCAGCTTGTTCCAAGCGTCGGGGACCTTCATTTTGCGGCGTTTCAGATTGTCTTTGCCAAAGGCTTTGCCCATCATTTCGCCAAGGTTGATCATGCCGACATTGCCGCCCAGGCCGGGAATTTCCATCGGCGTGGTTGGGCTGTCCGACACTTCAATCTCGATTTCGACATCGTCCATGTGGCGATCACGAATGCGCTGGCGAAATGCCTCGCGCGTGGCTTCGCTGGCGGTATCGCCCGCCAATGGCTTCAGAATCCGCTCCATCGCTGCGGCTTCGGCGGCCTCACGCACATGTTCGCGGCGGCGTTCTTTCTCAAGACGGACGGCCTCTTCAGCTAGGTCACGGGCGATCTGCTCAACGTCCCGACCGACATAGCCAACTTCGGTGAACTTGGTCGCTTCGACCTTGATAAACGGCGCATCCGCAAGCTTGGCGAGACGACGCGATATCTCGGTCTTGCCGCAACCCGTGGGGCCAATCATCAGGATGTTTTTGGGCGTCACTTCATCGCGCAAATCTGCACCGAGGCGCTGGCGGCGCCAGCGATTGCGCAGCGCCACAGCGACCGCACGTTTCGCGTCGGCCTGGCCAATAATATGTTCGTCAAGAGCAGCCACAATGGCTTTAGGTGTCAGAGCGTTTTTCATTACTGCCTAGATGGGAAGTTGCCGGTGCTGTTCAAGTGACGCGCAGGTTATGCCGCGCTGTCCAAGGTCTCAACGGTCAGTTGATTGTTGGTGTATACACAGATTTCAGAGGCGATTTTCATGGCATGACGTGCCATTTTATCGGCATCTGCCTCATAATCCGCCAGCGCCCGTGCTGCTGACAATGCGTAATTGCCGCCAGACCCAATCGCCGCGATGCCATCATTGGGTTCAAGCACATCGCCATTGCCAGTGAGGATCAATGTCACGTCTTTGTCAGCGACAATCATCATCGCTTCCAAATTGCGCAGATATTTGTCGGTGCGCCAATCTTTGGCCAATTCCACCGCAGCGCGCATCAATTGACCACGATGCTGCTCCAGCTTGCGCTCAAGTCGTTCAAACAGTGTGAACGCATCGGCGGTCGCGCCGGCAAAGCCACCAATGACGGATCCGTCATGCAGCTGACGGACCTTCTTGGCATTGGGCTTCATGACCGTTTGACCCATGGAGACTTGGCCATCACCAGCGATGACGACTTTGCCGTTTTTGCGCACAGACAATATGGTGGTGCCGTACCAAGTGGACGGATTTCCGTGAGAGTGATTTTCCATTTTTTGGATATGGGTCGATTGACGCCAAAGCGCAAGAGAGGGCTTAGGCGCTTTGAATATCTGTCAGGCGGCGTTCCCATGCGAGCGCGTGTTGAACGATTTGGTCCAGATTGTCATAGCGCGGTTCCCATCCAAAGCGATCCTTGATCGCTTTATTGTCAGAAATCAGCGAGTCAGGATCTCCAGCGCGTCGACCTTCCATTTTGCGGTCCAATTTCTTGTTGGTCACGCGGTCGACAGCATCAAGGACCTGCATCACCGAATAGCCATGGCCGTATCCGCAATTGAGCGTGTGGCTGCGCGCGGGATCCGCGATAAGTGCCTCAAGCGCGATGACGTGCGCCGCAGCGAGATCGCTGACATGGATGTAATCGCGAACGCCAGTCCCATCTTCGGTCGCATAGTCGGTGCCGAAAACGCTCACGCTTTCCCGCTTACCGAGGGCAGCCTCAACCGCGATTTTTAGCAAATGTGTCGCCCCGACGGTGGACTGGCCTGTGCGCGCAAGTGGATCTGCGCCTGCGACATTGAAGTAACGCAGCGCGCAATAGTTGAAATCATGTGCCGCCGCGACATCGCGCAACATCATTTCAGTCATCAATTTCGATGTTCCGTACGGATTGATGGGCTGTGTCGCCATATCTTCGCGCACCGGGCTGGTTTCGGGGATGCCATATGTCGCCGCGGTCGACGAAAAAATCATGTGTTTGACGCCGGATGAAACGGCCGTCTCAAGCAAACTGCGGCTTTTTGCGGTGTTATTGTTGTAATATTTTAGCGGGTTCTCAACAGATTCCGGTACAACCACTGATCCCGCAAAGTGCATGATGGCGTCGATATGTTCATCGCGAATGATGCTTTCGACCAGCTCTGAATCGCTGATGTCTCCATGGAAGAATCCGGCGTCTTCAGCCACGGCCCAACGGAAGCCAGTTACCAGATTATCGATAACAATAGGGCGATGACCAGCGTCGATTAAAGCGAGCACGGCGTGGCTGCCAATATATCCAGCGCCTCCAGTCACCAAGACGTTGAGTTTTTGTACCATGGTCGCATTTCCCGTTATTATGATTGCCGACACGCGCGGATTTCGTGCCATTCCCTCATGTGTCTCTATTTTCCGGACTGTTGCATTTTTCATTCAATACTGCGAACCATTTTGGATGGCCATGTTTCTTCAAAATCATGCTGCGGTTGGTTGTGGTAACGGCGGTATTCCTTGCGCGTAGCTGTGCACCAGATGACGAGCGGTGTTTTGCCAGCGACGAACGTTTCGGAGATGATCGGGGCGATCGAAGCGGCTGCGCTCGGCGGGGCCGTCATGTATTTCGCGCCCGAAATGTCGATAATGATCAACCGAAGGCGCGACGAAGCGCGCTTGCACATATGTGAAGAGGCGCAGACAGAATCGATTGAACTCATCGCTGAAGCTGCATATCGCAATAATATATGGGTTCACTTGGGTTCTCTTCCGGTGGTGCATGGTGCCGGACCACAACTCGCAAACCGCAGCATCGTTATTTCTGCTAATGGCGAAATTATTGCGCGCTATGACAAAATTCATTTGTTTGATGTGGATTTGAAATCCGGCGAAAGTTGGCGCGAGTCTTCGGCCTATGTCGGCGGTGAAACCCCCGTAATCGTGGACACGCCATTGGGGCGAATGGGGTTAGCGGTTTGCTACGATATGCGTTTTCCAGACTTGTTCAGCGCTTACGCGAAAGCGGGCGTCGATATCATCACACTGCCGTCGGCATTTACAGTGCCCACAGGCGCGGCGCACTGGCACACATTGCTGCGGGCACGCGCGATTGAAAGCGAATGTTTCGTGATTGCAGCAGCACAATGCGGGGCACATGAAGATGGCCGTGAGACGTACGGCCATTCACTTGTGGTCGATCCTTGGGGAGAGGTCGTCCTTGATATGGGAAGCACGCCCGGGCTCGCTTTTGTTGATTTGAATCTCGATAAGATCGCGGAAGTTCGGCAGCAAATTCCCGTGCATCAAAACCGCCGTGCAATCGCCGAACCCAGATTTTGTGAATAGAATGACCGCGAGCATTTCGGAATGAGCAGCTTTACCCTGATGAATTGGCAAGACCATTTTTGGACAGCTTTGTCCGCGGTGTCGGCATTACTGGTGCTGATTAGCAGTGTTGCGGACCGGCGGCGCCATAAACGGACAAAACTCGACCAGGTCGGTATAATGCCCTGGACCGGCATTACAGTATTTTCCGTGCTGATTACGGTATTGGCCGCCGCGTTGGCGATTAAAGGGCTTTAGGTCCTGACCCTAGCCGAGGCACGCCTCAAGGAACGGCTGGTCAAATCCGAACTGCCGCGCCTTTTCCAGCGTATAGGGACGAACGCCACCTGCGACCCACTCTCCGTGGATTTTGCCGTCAGAATCTTCATCGCGATATTCAAATTTGAACAGATCCTGTGTGACAATGACGTCGCCTTCCATTCCGATGACTTCCGTAATCTGGGTGGTGCGACGTGAACCATCGCGCAGACGCTTCACCTGAACGATAAGGTCGACAGATTCCGCAATTTGGCGCGAAATGGCTTCTTTGGGTATTTTGATGTCGCCCATCATGATCATATTTTCCATACGACCCAAGCATTCGCGCGGGTTGTTGGCGTGGAGCGTACACATGGACCCATCATGGCCGGTATTCATTGCGGCGAGGAGGTCGAAACATTCCGCGCCACGAATTTCGCCCAAGATGATCCGGTCAGGGCGCATACGCAGTGCGTTCTTCACAAGATCGCCGATGGTGATCGCGCCATCGCCTTCCAAGTTCGGAGGGCGCGTTTCAAGTGGGAGCCAATGCGGCTGCTGAAGCCGAAGCTCGGCGGCATCTTCGATCGTCAAAACGCGCTCGCCGGGGTCAATCATTTTCGACAAAGCGTTCAGCATTGTCGTTTTACCCGAACCCGTACCGCCCGAAATGACGATATTCATCCGGCTTGCCCCAGCGATCTTTAATGCCGTGGCCATAGGTTCGCTCATCGAACCATAGCCCTTCAACATGTCGATGGTGATGGGCTTTTCAGAAAATTTACGAATTGAAATGGCAGTGCCGCGCAGGGACAGCGGGGGAACAATGACGTTCACACGGCTACCGTCTTTCAATCGGGCATCGGCCAAAGGCGTCGTTTGGTCAACGCGGCGACCGACTTGGTTCACGATGCGCTGCGCGATCTGGAACAAATGCTCTTCGTCACGAAACTGGATCGGCGCAATCTGCAGCTTTCCCTTTTTTTCGATATAGGTCTGCAACGGGCCATTGACCATGATATCGGTAATGTCCGGATCGCTGAGCAGCTCTTCAAGCGGACCGAAGCCGAGCAGTTCGTCGACGAGCACTTTTTCCAAAGCAAATTGTTCGCGGCGGTTAAGCGTCAGTTTGAGTTCGGCCAGCACTTCCAAAATGATCGGGCGAAACTCTTCGGTCAGCTCTTCTTTATTCAGCGATGCCGCCGCTTCGGGGTCCACACGCTCCAAAAGGCGCGGGAGAACCTGTTCTTTGATTTTGTGAACCGACGCTTCAAAACCTTGGGGGCCTTCATCGACTGGTGCCGCGTTGTTTGCACGGTCTGACAAGCGCGACATAGCTTCCTGCATGGCGGTTTGTGGCCCGCCGTTATTGCCGCCGGTTAAATTTGCCGATTCAATGGGTGGAAATTGTTCGCCACCGCCCGTCGTTGGCGCGTCATCTGGCTGTTGCGCAATCGAGGGCCCACCGCCGGTCATGGGGCGCGCCACGCCAAATGATGAGCGCCCTAAAGACAAACCCGGTTTTTTCCCAAATGCGCTCACGTCATCCCGCTCCGATATTCTATGGACTAAGGATTTCTGGCTACCGACAAATGGTGAATAAATCGGTAACAGTTTGCTTTTATTGGGTTGCCCGACAAAGATTTCTGCCGCTTTGCATTCCCGGCAAACACTTTTAAGGGGGGCACGGTAATCGAGGGAAATCCAGTGCATGCATCGTCGGCCCGATCGGGTCTTTTATATGCCGTTTGCGGCTTTGCTCTGTTGTCTTTGGGCGATGCGGTCATCAAATCGATTGCCGGTGCCTGGCCCGGTACTGCCGTGGCGGCGCTGCGCTATTCGATCGGTGCGCTGGGCTTGGGGACGTTGTTGTACCTCAAGGAAGGCAGGCAGGGATTTGCTTTGCCCATGCCCAAAGTTCAGATCCTGCGCGGATTTGCCGTGGCGATGGCAACCATCTGTTTCTTTTTGTCGATCTTCGTCATGCCCTTGGCTGAGGCTACGGCAATTGGTTTTACAAGCCCGATGATCACGGCGGTCTTGAGCGCCATTTTCCTGCACGAACGGACGAATGTGACCAAATGGACGGCCACATTTATTGCGTTTGGCGGCGTTCTTCTCATCATGCGGCCCAATGTTGCCGAATTGGGTTGGGTTGCCTTGTTGCCGCTCGCAGCTGCCATGTCGATGGCGCTTTTGATGATTGGTAATCGCGCCGTCGCTGGGGCAGGGACACCGATTTTGATGCAATTTCTGGTCGCGTCGCTTGCGGTGCCATTCATCCTGACAGCGGCGGTTTTAGGGCATTTTTCGGGCGTTGCGACATTGCATATAGGCATGCCGGACTGGACCATCGTGGCGCGCTGTGCCGTCGTTGCGGTCAGTGCAAGCTTTGCGCATTGGTTGATTTTTATGGCAACGACCCGCGCTTCGGCTGCGGACATCGCGCCGATGACATATGTCCAATTGTTGATGGCACTCGCGCTCGGCATATTGGTTTTTGGCGATTGGCCAGACATGACATCGCTTGCCGGGTCGGCGATCATTATCGCCAGCGGGCTTCTTTTGTGGCGCACGTCGCGCGCATAGTTCCACGGCAATTGCCTGCAATATGGTTAGCGACACGGCCGCTGCAAATTAGGAAAAGACTTGGCCAAAACGGGCTGCTATCGATCCGCCATGTCAGACCAAAAGCATCTCTATCTCGTCGATGGCTCCGCCTATATTTTCCGTGCCTATCACCGGCTGCCCCCGCTCACCAATAAACATGGCGAGCCAGTTGGCGCGGTATATGGCTATACGACCATGCTGTGGAAGTTGGCGGACGACCTTAATCAAGCGGATGGTCCAACGCATATGGCCGTTGTCCTCGATAAATCGAGCCAGTCATTTCGCAACCGTATCTATGACCAATATAAGGCGCATAGGCCCGATCCACCGGAGGATTTAAGGCCGCAATTCCCGATGATCCGGGATGCGACACGTGCGTTTTCTTTACCGCTGGTGGAAGAGGATGATGTCGAGGCCGACGATATGATCGCAAGCTATGCGCGCGCCGCTTGCGCCGCCGGCTGGCATGTCACCATCGTCAGCAGCGACAAGGACCTAATGCAGTTGGTGGAACCATCTATCGACATGTTCGACACGATGAAAAACGAACGCATTCGCGCCGAGGAAGTATACGAAAAATTTGGTGTTGAACCCGACAGAGTTGGCGATGTGCTGGCGCTGATGGGCGATAGCGTCGACAATGTGCCCGGTGTCCCCGGCGTCGGGCCAAAGACCGCGACGAAGCTTATTCAGGAATTTGGTGACCTCGAAAGCGTCTTGGCCGCCGCGCCTTCGATGAAGCCCTCCAAAATGCGCGATAATTTGATTGAGCATGCGGAAAAGGCGCGTCTGTCGAAAGTGCTGGTGACTTTGAAAGACGACTGCCCGCTGCCCATCGCGATTGAAGACATGATTTTGGGGGCAATTCCGGAAGAGCCGCTCGTTGCGTTTTTGGAGCATCATGGGTTCAACTCGCTTTTGAAACGCATCGGCCATGTCGCAAATACCGCTGCCGCCAATAAAGCGATTGCCGGCAACCCGAAGGCTGCAAGCAAGGTCGATGGCCCCGTGTCCGCGCCCACAGCGGGGGCCGCAGCGTTGCCGCCGGTCATGCCCAAAATTGATGTGTCGACCTATGAATGCGTCACGGATGTTGGTCGTCTGGACCATTGGATTTCCCGCGCCCGTGAAACAGGGACTTTGGGTTTCGACACCGAAACAGACAGCTTGCAAGCCGCGAGCGCCAATCTTGTGGGCTTCAGCCTGGCGGTCGCACCGGGGGAGGCATGTTATGTCCCGCTGGCACATGGCGGCACCGATATGTTCGCGGAAAAACCGGTTCAGATCGCACTGAACATAGCTTTGGAACGGTTGCGCCCACTGCTCAGCGACCCAAGCGTGCTGAAAATTGGCCAGAATCTGAAATATGACATGTCGGTGTTGGCGCGGCATGATGTGCACATAACGCCCTATGATGACACGATGGTCATGAGCTTCGCCTTGGATGCGGGTCGTCAACTGCATGGCATGGATGAACTCGCCAAAACGCATTTGGGGCATGAATGCATCTCTTATAAAAGCGTCACCGGAACCGGTAAAAGCCAGATTGGGTTTGCCGCCGTCCCGCTGTCCGATGCGACCTGTTATGCGGCGGAAGATGCCGATGTGACCTTGCGGCTGTGGCACCACCTAAAGTTACGGCTGAGCCCTGAAAAGGCGACCAGCGTCTATGAACTGGTGGACCGCCCGCTTGTGCCCGTCCTGTCGCAGATGGAATGCTTAGGCATTAAAGTCGACCGAGCGGTGTTGGCGCGATTGTCGTCTGAATTCGCGGCGCAAATGGAGCTGCTCGAAAAGGAAATTCACGCCCTCGCCGGACAACCGTTTACGATCGGCAGCCCACAGCAGTTGGGCGAAATCCTGTTTGGAAAAATGGGCTATAAGGGCGGTAAAAGGGGTAAATCGGGGCAATATTCGACCGATGTGACCGTGCTGGAAGATCTGGCGGGGCAGGGCATCGACATTGCACGCAAGGTTCTGGATTGGCGGCAACTGGCCAAGCTCAAATCAACCTATACCGACAGCCTGCAACAGCAGATTGACCCGAAAACAGGCCGTGTGCACACAAGCTATAGCCTAGTCGGCGCACAAACCGGGCGGCTGTCATCGACCGATCCGAACTTGCAGAATATTCCCATTCGTACCGAAACCGGTCGGCAGATCCGCGACGCTTTTGTGGCCGAACCCGGCAATGTGATCCTGTCTGCTGACTATAGCCAAATCGAGCTCCGACTCGCGGCGCATTTTGCGGATGTGGAGCCCTTGCGCGATGCCTTTGAAAAGGGCGAAGACATTCATGCGCGCACGGCATTGGAACTGTTCGGCGAAGTAAACCGCGACACACGTGGCCGCGCCAAAACCATCAACTTTTCGATTCTATATGGCATTTCCCGCTGGGGTCTTTCGAAGCGTTTGGAATCGACGCCTGACGAAGCGCAGGCGCTTATCGACGCCTATTTTCAACGCTTCCCGGGCATTTCAAATTATATTCAGGAGACGATGGCCACAGTCCGCGAATGCGGGCACTCGACGACATTGTTCGGCCGGAAAACATGGTTTCCGCGCATCACGTCGCCCAATCAGGCAGAACGGCAGGGCAGTGAACGCGCTGCAATCAATGCGCCGATTCAGGGGACAAGCGCTGACATCATTAAGCGCGCGATGGTGCAAATGGGGCCAGCGTTGAAAGCTGCTGGCTTAGGCCATGTGAAGATGCTGCTTCAGGTACATGACGAACTTGTGTTCGAACTGCCAGAGACGGATGTCGCCGCCGCAAGCGACGTCATCCGCGCGATTATGGCCGGGGCAGCCGAACCTTTGGTGAAGCTCACCGTCCCGCTCGGTATTGAAATCGGGACGGGACCAAGCTGGGGTGCGGCACACTAAGGCGTCGCCGCCCTGGGCGTTTAAGCCCGCTCAGCCGCGATTGCGCGTTTGCACATATGTGCCGAGCAAGCGGACCGAGTTGCAATGAAAGCGCAGCTCATCCAGCGCGCGGTCAACGGCCGGGTCACCCGGCGCGCCTTCAATATCCGCGAAGAATTCGGTCGCGGCAAAGCTTGCGCCGTTTTGATAGCTTTCCAGCTTCGTCATATTGACGCCATTGGTCGCAAAGCCGCCCATCGCTTTGTACAGGGCTGCAGGGACGTTCTTCACTTCAAAGATGAGCGTCGTCATTAATGTGCCCGTCGCCCCGGTGTTGTTAACGGGTTCACGCGACAACACGACAAATCGCGTCGTATTGCTCGCATCATCCTGAACACCGTCGTTGATCGGGACCAAGCCGTACAGCTCAGCGGCGATTGGCGGCGCTATGGCAGCAGCCGACGTGTCATCATTGGCGGCAACAAAAGCAGCCGCAGCGGCCGTGTCTGCATAAGCGACCGGAATAATGCCATGCGAACGCAGATAATGGCGGCATTGGCCAAGTGCCTGCGGGTGGCTCATGGCTGTTTTCAATTCCGCATCGGCGGATTTCGCCATCAGGCAATGGCGGATCGGCATGAAATGTTCGGCGATGATGCTGAGCCCAGATTCCGGCAGAAGAAAATGGATGTCCGCCACGCGGCCGTGCAGTGAATTCTCAATCGGAATAATCGCCCGCGCTGCCGATCCTTCTTTGACGGCGTCAATGGCATCTTCGAACGAGAAACAGGGCAGGGGCAAGCAATCCGCATCATATTCCAACGCGGCAAGATGGGAATTTGCGCCGGGCGCACCTTGAAAGGCAATCGCTTTTGCAGGCTGTTCATGCGCAGCTAAAGTCATGGTTCTGACAAGAGCGAGTGCGGGTGCGGGGTAACTGTTCATATGGCCATCGCGATAGGATAGCCAAACTTATCCGGCAAGTCTGGAATTGGACACTTGCACGGCCTTACTGACACTATTAGAGGGGCCTGAGAATCCGGACGTCAGACCGACGCCGGCTTAAAACCGCATTTCAGGGCTGATAACCAATGGATGATCGTAGTAACACAATTGCAGGCTGGGTTTTGGCAGGCGGCATCGTCGCGCTCGGACTAAGCATCGTCTCGGGCATGTACTTCCATGGTAAAGCGCCTGAAAAAGAAGGTTTCGCGGTTGTAGCGGAAGCTGGCGGCGAATCCGGTGGTGCCGCTGCTGTGCCGATTGCAACATTGCTTGCCACTGCTGATGTTGCAAAGGGCGAAGCGGTTTTCAAAAAATGCGCAGCTTGCCACACCATTGCGCAAGGTGGCGCCAATGGAATTGGTCCAAATCTTTGGGCCTCGATGGGTAAACCGCACGGCCATGTTGCGGGCTTTTCCTATTCGGATGCGCTGAAAAGCATTCCCGGCAACTGGGACTTCGAAGGCATGGACAAATGGCTTGCCAACCCTAAGAAATATGCGCCCGGCACGAAGATGACTTTTGCTGGCTTGGGTAACCCCGAAGAACGCGCAAATTTGATCGCGTATCTCAATGCGCAGGGCTCAAACCTGCCGTTGCCACCGCCACCAGCAGCCGACGCCGCAGCACCTGCTGCTGATGCCGCAACTGGTGAAGCTGCTGCTGCGCCAGCGGCTGATGCCGCAGCGCCTGCAGCGCCTGCACCTGCACCTGCAGCAAAGTAATCAGTTTAAGTCAGTTTGAGACTTCGTAGAAATCGCAGATAGCATTCCATGCTTCTTCTGCGGTTTCTACAAACTGGAAAAGTTCCAGATCACGTGGGCTGATGACGCCCTCGAGCATAAGCTCCTCAAAGTTCACAACACGGTTCCAGAATTCGCGACCAAAGAGCAGGATCGGCATCTTTTTGATCTTGCCGGTTTGGACAAGCGTGAGCAGTTCGAAAAATTCGTCGAACGTTCCAAAGCCACCGGGGAACACCGCGACGGCACGTGCACGCAGCAAGAAGTGCATTTTGCGCAACGCGAAATAGTGGAACTGGAAACTCAATCGCGGCGTCACAAACAGATTTGGCGCCTGCTCATGCGGAAGCACGATATTGAGGCCAACGGATTCCGCGCCAACGTCGTGCGCGCCGCGGTTGGCGGCTTCCATGATGGATGGGCCCCCGCCCGAACAAACGACGAAGTGGCGTCGACCTTCTTCGTCCGTTACATTGGCTTGTCCCGCCAGCTGCGCAAGATGACGGGATTCGTCGTAGAAACGCGCCTTTTCCTTCATGCGTTCGGCGATGATTTTGGACCGCTCGTCGGTTGCGGCCGCGATCAAGGCATCTGCACCATCGGCTTCGGGAATGCGCGCAGAGCCGTAGATCACCAACATCGATCCGATGTTAGCCTCGTCCAGCAACATTTCGGTTTTGAGCAGTTCCAGCTGGAAACGAACTGGCCGTAAATCCTCACGCAACAGGAAGTCGGTGTCCTGAAATGCGAGCCGGTAAGACTTGCTTTGCGTTTGCGGGGTGGAGAGTTGCTGTTCAGCAAAGTCCGCTTCTTGTTGTGCTTTGTAGAAGCGGCGATCGTTAATTTTTGTGTCTGTCATTACCCTGCATATAGGGTGCAAGGGCGTGTTCTGCCACCCCTCATCGGCAAAAGCCCCTCATCGGCAAAAGGATGTGCCGTTGCGCATCGATCGGGCCATGTCGAAATGGAAATGGTTTGCATGCGCAGCGTTATAATCGGGGCCAAGCACGGTGCCGAACCGTTTGCAGGCGGACTGGTGCAGGCGACGCAGGAACGCGCGCTCTTCGCTTGATCCGTTCCAGCCTGTGAGCACGGATACGCGGCGGCCATCGCGCAAAACGAACGCGGAGACATCGACGGCATTGGCAAAGGCATGTTCGGATAATTTGCCCGAACGTCCCCCATAGATGTTCCGGCAGTTGAACGTGCCCATTGTCTCGATGCGGACGACCTCAGCGCCTAAATACTGCTTGGCGGCGGGACGCACGGCATAGCGTGCCCAATCGGTAAAGTTGGCGGCCAGCGGGCACGTCATCGCACCCAAATTGGTGGCCGGCGTGCCAAAATCCATAAGCTTGACCGTGTCGATCGTGCGGCACCCGCCGTCAAAACTTTTGTTGGGCAAGCCGGCAAAGCGGACTGACTTTTCTTTCAAACTTGCCAAGCACTGCCGCACATTTTCCGTTGTTGCGTTTGCACCCGTGCGTGTCGTTTTCGGGGCCTCACGCGCGCTGCAGGACGCCAATAGCAGCGCGCTCGCGACAAGCAGAATTCTTGGAGCAGTGACGGCGGCCATGTAAGATGTCATAGCAAAATCTTAGCGGTGTGCAGCACCAAATCGACCCGATGAACGCGGTATCGCGGCAAAGGCGTGAATATTGATACAATTTCCGCGTTGCGCACAGTGGCTGGCGCGATTATCGCGGATGCATGTTGCGAATCATTCTTAATAAGAAGTGGGTGTTTTGGATATTGCTGTCTTTGCCAGCGATATTGATGATGCGCAGCTTCTATGCGGGTGACCGCATCGCGATGGATATGCTGCATCCGACAGGTGAATGGTCCGCGCGTTTTATGATTGTCGCGATGGTTTTAAGTCCGTTGTTGTCATTGCTGGGGCCACGCCCATGGCTTAGCTGGTTGATCCAGCGCCGCCGTGCGCTGGGTGTCGCTGCGTTCGCTTATGCGGTGCCCCATTTGGCTTTTTACCTCATCGATATGGGCAATATCGACGACATCATTGCCGAATTTCTGGCGCTGGGCATCTGGACGGGCTGGGCGGCCATGCTGCTGTTTGTTCCGCTCGCGCTGACCAGTAATGATGCATCGATGCGCGCGCTGAAAGCGGGATGGAAGCGGCTGCAACGCCTTGTGTATCCCGCTGCCGTGCTTGTTCTGGTACACTGGATATTCATCCATAACAATCTAGGCCCAGCGCTCGTTCATTTCGCCCCATTGGCCTTGCTCGTGGCGGCACGCTTTTTTCTTCCCCGTAAATTTGCATTTAAAGGAGCATGAATATGCGTTTATTGACTTCACTTTCACTCGCCGCAGCGACGGCAATTGCTTTCGCATCGGTACCGGCATCGGCAACCGGCGTTATCACCTGCAAGGCAGGACCGGTTTCGGGTTGGAAAAGCCAACAGGCACTTACCGATAAACTCACCAAAGAAGGCTGGACCGTCCGCAAAACCAAGGTCGATGGTGGTTGTTATGAAGTGTACGGCACAACGCCAGAAGGCGACCGTGTTGAAGCCTATTTCCACCCTGTGACGCTTGAGAAATTATATGTTGGTCGCCGCGGCGAAGTTTTGTTTCGTAAGGCCGGTTACTGATCACATTTTGCGATAGTCATTGACAAAGCCGGGGCTGCGCTTAAACGCGGCTCCGGGCCACGCGGCCCCAACGCCGCGCTGCTCTCTGCAAGGAGAAGCTTACATGACTATAGTACCCCCCGCCGTTAAACCGGCGCGTCCATATTTTTCATCCGGTCCCTGTGCGAAACCGCCAGGCTGGAGCCCCGAAAAACTTCAAACCGAATCGCTTGGCCGTTCGCATCGTGCGAAAATTGGCAAATCGCGCCTTCAACTGGCGATCGATCTGATGCGCGAAGTGCTTCAGGTGCCTGACACGCACCGCATTGGCATTGTCCCCGGTTCGGATACCGGCGCAATCGAAATGGCGATGTGGACCATGCTTGGTGCACGACCGGTCACGATGATGGCGTGGGAAAGCTTTGGCGAGGGCTGGGTCACAGACGTCAACAAGCAGCTCAAGCTGAATGCGACCGTCATGAATGCGCCCTATGGCGAAATTCCTGATCTGAGCGCGGTAGATTTTTCCAATGACGTGGTTTTCACATGGAACGGCACGACTTCAGGTGCGCGCGTTCCAAATGGTGACTGGATTGCCGACGACCGTGAAGGCTTGACCTTCAACGATGCGACGTCGGCGGTGTTTGCCTATGATATGCCTTGGGACAAGCTGGACGTCACAACGTTCAGCTGGCAAAAAGTGCTGGGCGGCGAAGGTGCGCATGGCGTGCTCATTCTCGGACCGCGCGCTGTTGAACGGCTTGAAAATTACACCCCGGCATGGCCGCTTCCAAAAGTTTTCCGCTTGATGTCGAAAGGCGCACTCGCCGAAGGCATTTTCAAGGGCGAGACGATTAACACGCCATCGATGCTTGCGGTGGAAGATGTGATCTTTGCGCTTGAGTGGGCGAAAACCGTTGGTGGTTTGCAGGGGCTTATGGCCCGCAGCAACGCCAATGCGGCTGCGCTCGCAAAAATCGTCGAGGCACGCGACTATCTCGGTTTTCTTGCCGCTGACTCTGCTATTCGGTCAACGACGTCGGTGTGCCTCACCGTTGAGGGTGCTGACGAAGCCATGATAAAGAAAATGGCGTCACTGCTTGAGGCGGAAGATGCGGCTTATGACATCGCCGGATATCGCGATGCCCCTGCGGGCCTTCGTATTTGGTGCGGCGCCACTGTCGACACGGCAGATATTGAAGCGCTCGGCCCTTGGCTCGATTGGGCTTATAAGAAAGCCCAAGCTTAAATCCCACCCGGGCGATTCCCGCGCATATGGGAATTCGTGAACGCAGATTCCCGCGCAAGCCGACAGTTCAGAATATGCATCCCCGATCAAGTCGGGGATGACGACAAAAGACATATAGGAATTTCAACATGACCAAACCACGCGTACTTATTTCCGACAAAATGGATCCCAATGCTGCGAAGATTTTCGCTGAACGCGGCTGTGACGTTGATGTCATTACCGACAAAAGCCCTGAAGAGCTCGCCGCCATCATCGGTGATTATGATGGCCTTGCCATTCGCAGCTCGACCAAGGTCACGAAGGCCATCCTCGACGCCGCCACCAATTTGAAGGTGATTGGCCGCGCAGGCATCGGCGTCGACAATGTGGATATCCCGAACGCCTCGGCAAAGGGCGTTGTCGTTATGAACACGCCGTTCGGCAATTCGATCACCACCGCCGAACATGCGATCGCATTGATGTTCGCACTGGCACGCCAATTGCCGGAAGCAAACGCGCAGACGCAAGCTGGCCTCTGGCCGAAAAACGGCTTCATGGGCGTTGAAGTCACCGGCAAGACGCTTGGCCTGATCGGCGCAGGGAATATCGGTTCCATCGTCGCAAGCCGCGCGCTTGGCCTGCGTATGAAGGTCGTTGCGTTTGACCCGTTCCTGACGGCGGAACGCGCCATTGAAATGGGCGTGGAAAAGGCGGATTTGGACACGCTGCTGGCCAAGGCTGATTTCATCACCTTGCACACGCCGTTGACCGATCAGACGCGCAATATCTTGTCCAAAGAAAATCTGGCGAAAACCAAAAAGGGTGTGCGCATCATCAACTGCGCGCGCGGCGGCCTGGTCGATGAAGCCGCGTTGAAAGAAGCGTTGGACAGCGGCCAAGTTGGCGGCGCTGCATTAGACGTGTTCGCAACAGAGCCAGCCAAGGAATCGCCGTTATTTGGCACGCCAAACTTCATCTGCACCCCGCATTTGGGTGCATCAACCAACGAAGCGCAGGTCAATGTTGCACTGCAAGTTGCCGAACAGATGGCGGATTATCTCGTCAATGGCGGCGTGACCAATGCGCTTAACATGCCTAGCCTGTCAGCCGAAGAAGCACCCAAGTTAAAGCCATATATGACCTTGGCGCAAAAGCTGGGTTCGTTGGTTGGCCAGCTTGCGCATGACAATCTCGATAATATCGCGATTGAGGTTGAGGGCGCTGCAGCCGAATTGAACATCAAGCCCATTACCGCAGCTGTGCTTTCCGGTTTCATGCGGCGGTTCTCGGACGCGGTAAACATGGTCAACGCACCGTTTTTGGCAAAAGAGCGCGGATTTGATATCCGTGAAGTCCGCCATGACAAGGCAGGTGCCTATCACACATTGGTGCGTGTCACGGTGAACACCGCCCAAGGCCCGCGTTCGGTTGCAGGCACATTGTTTGCCAATAGCGAAGCGCGGCTTGTCGAGATTTTCGGCATCAGCCTTGAAGCTGAGCTTGAAGGCAGCATGCTGTATATCGTCAACGAAGATGCACCGGGTTTCATTGGCCGTGTCGGTACGGCATTGGGCGAAGCTGGCTTGAATATCGGCACCTTCCATTTGGGTCGCCGCAGTGCAGGTGGCGAGGCGGTTTTACTGTTGTCGATGGATGCCGCTATTCCAGAGGCTGTTCTTAAGCAGTTGGCTTCGCTTCCCGGCGTAAAGACAGTAAAGGCGCTTAAGTTCTAAGCGGGGCTTCCCCGCGAGAACTTTTCGCGTAAAGAACGCGCATGAAGATTCCGCCCGACTTGCTGCCTGAAGGCTTCCGCGACCGACTTCCTCCCCAAGCGGAGGTTGCGGCGCGGGTGTCGCGTGCCATGATCGATGTGTTGACAAGCTATGGCTATGCCAGAGTAGCGCCAGCCATCGCTGAATTTGAAAGCGCACTTGCCGAACGCAGTGGCAGCGCGGCGCGTAATCAGCATTTGCGTTTTACCGACCCTGTTTCCGGACACACGCTGGCATTACGTGGCGATATAACCGTTCAGGTCGGGCGTATTGCGACAACGCGGATGCAGGAATCACCCCGGCCGCTGCGCTTGTGCTATCATGGTCAGGTGCTGCGCCTGAAGGCAAAGCAACTGCGACCAGAGCGTGAATTGACGCAGCTTGGCGCCGAATTGATCGGCAATGACAGCGTTGCTGCGGCGTGCGAAATTGTCGGCGTCGCCATCGATGCGCTGGAGGCAGCGGGCGTTAAAGACATCACCATCGATTTTACGCTCCCGGACTTGGTCGAACGGCTTGCGGAAAAGGCGTTACCTTTGGCCTCCGATAAAATCGATGCCGTGCGTTCCGAACTGGACATGAAGGATGCTGGCGGCTTGAGCGTGTTGGGCGCGGATGCCTATCTGCCATTGCTCGCGGCGACTGGTCCATTTGATGCGGCCGTTGAAAAATTGCGTGCCATTGACGCTGGCGGTGCACTTGCGTCGCGAATTCAAGCACTTGAAAGCATCGCCGCGACGGTCGCGGGGCGCGCCAATGTGACGCTTGATCCCACCGAACGGCATGGCTTTGAATATCAAAGCTGGTTCGGCTTCACGATCTTCGCCAAAGGCTATAGCGCCGCGCTCGGTCGTGGCGGTACATATTATATCGACCGCGCGGATGGCCCGTCTGAAGCCGCAACTGGCTTCTCCTTGTATCCAGACCCGTTGATTGACTTGGCCGAAGAAAGCAATGTGCAGCGCCTTTTCTTGCCGCTCGGCACCGATGCAGCCACCGGTGCAAAATTGCGTGGCGAAGGTTGGGTTACCGTTGCTGCGTTGGACGAGAATGACAGTGCTGCCGTGCTGGGCTGCACCCATATATGGGGCAACGGGCAGGCGGTTATCGTCTGAAATCGTCCATCACGTTGCTTTAGGGTGGACGCAGCGCCATCATAATCATAACGGAGCACATGGCGAATCCCTTCGCAGGAAAAAGCTCCTGCGCAGAAAAAGGCCCCAGAGCTATCTGGCTTTGACAGGGAATATCTGATGGCAAATGTAACCGTAATTGGCGCTCAGTGGGGCGACGAGGGAAAAGGTAAGATTGTCGACTGGTTGGCGGAACGCGCCGATGCAGTGGTCCGGTTTCAGGGCGGACATAATGCAGGCCACACATTGGTGGTCGGCGAAAATGTATATAAATTGTCGCTGCTGCCGTCGGGTATCGTGACGGGCACTCTGTCGATCATCGGCAATGGTGTTGTTCTGGACCCATGGGCGTTGCGCGACGAAATGACGAAGCTGCGTGGGCAGGGCGTTTCGATTACAACCGAAAACTTCGCACTCGCCGACAATTGCGCGCTGATTTTGCCCATCCATCGTGACTTGGATGGCTTGCGTGAAGCCGCCGCCGGTTCGGGCAAGATTGGCACGACGGGCCGCGGAATTGGCCCTGCTTATGAAGATAAGGTCGGCCGCCGCGCCATTCGCGTTTGCGATCTTGCGCATTTGGACGCGCTTGATGCGCAATTGGACCGTCTGTGCGCGCACCATGATGCGCTGCGTGCCGGTTTTGGCGAACCGCCCGTAGACCGTGCCCGCCTGATTGCTGACCTTAAGGAAATTGCGCCGTTCGTTCTCGAATATGCGCAGCCTGTGTGGAAACGGTTGAACCAAGTACGCAAGGCAGGCGCGCGGATATTGTTTGAAGGCGCGCAGGGCGTTTTGCTGGACGTCGACCATGGCACTTATCCATTTGTGACATCATCAAACACGGTTTCGGGCACTGCCGCGGCTGGCTCAGGTCTTGGGCCAAGTGCCGCCGGTTTTGTCCTTGGTATTGTGAAGGCATATACCACGCGGGTTGGTTCGGGGCCTTTCCCCACCGAGTTGGAAGATGAAACGGGCCAGCGGCTGGGCGAACGTGGGCATGAATTTGGAACCGTGACCGGCAGAAAACGCCGTTGCGGCTGGTTCGATGCCGTAATCGTGCGTCAAAGCTGTGCGGTGTCCGGTGTCACAGGAATTGCGCTGACGAAGTTGGATGTCTTGGACGGTTTCGACACGATCAAAATCTGCACGGGCTACCGCCTGAACGGCAAGGTATATGATTATCTGCCCGCGCATGCAGCAGAACAGGCCGCAGTCGAACCGATTTACGAAGAAATGCCCGGTTGGCAGGAAACCACTGCCGGCGCGCGCAGCTGGGCCGACCTTCCTGCACAGGCGATTAAATATATCACCCGCGTTCAGGAACTAATCGAAACGCCCGTTGCCTTGGTGTCGACGTCTCCACAGCGTGAAGACACGATCTTGGTCCGCGATCCGTTTGCGGATTAACCGCTTTTCAGCTCTGCGTTTAGCCGCAAGCTAGCGCGCCAGAAGAAGAAGGCGGGGATGAGCCCAAGCCAGGCTGCGCCATAAAGCACCCAGCGGACGCTTTCATCGCCAGCCATCGGTTGCAGCCAATCGGATAGCACGCCGAACAGCAATGGGCCCATGCCAAGCCCGATGAGATTTTGTCCAAAGACAACAAGCGATGCCGCAATGGCGCGCGCCTCTGGCCGGACAAGGCCTTGGACACATCCATAGGCAGGGCCATAATAAGCCGAATTCAATATGGTCGGCAGAATGAGCAGGGCGACGGCAATCCGCCAATCTTCGGCCCAATAACCGGCAAATAAAATCGGAGCGGCAATCGCCATGCCGATGGCAGGCATGGTCAAGATATGCCGCTTGTCACGCTTGCCAAAAACATCGGCCATTTTCCCGCCAAGCCATGTGCCGATGATGCCGGAAATGCCAAGCGCGACCGCCATAGCAAGCCCCGCCTCGGTCGTTGATAGGCCGTGGGACCGGATGAAGAAGCTGATCGTCCACAGACCCTTGCCATAGCTTAGGAAGGCGGTGAACGATGCGGCGATGAAGACATACAAATAGGCCTTGGACGCAAAGACTTCACGCACAGCATCTTTAATCGACAGTTTTGCCTTCACGGGCGAGTCTGCGGTGTTGAAATGCATGCTATCTGCGCATCGCCGTGGATCGCGGATGAGCAATGGGAGCACGAACGCCAGCAATATCCCCGGCATACCAACCAGCATGAGCGCCATGCGCCAGCCATATTGGTCGTTGACGACCCCGCCAATGATGAGGCCAAGCAATCCACCAATTGGGATACCAAGTCCGAAAAAGGCAATGGCCGAAGACCGTTTTTCGGGTGGTACGCTATCTGCGATCAGCGAGTGCGCAGCAGGGGTGCAACCAGCTTCACCGACGCCAACGCCAATCCGCGCAAGCGCGAGTTGAACGAAGTTTTGCGCAACACCGCATAATGCGGTCATAGCGGACCACACTGCGAGGCAAACAGAGATGAGCCAAACCCGGTTGGTCTTTGCATTATCCGCATAGCGAGCGATTGGTATGCCCAGCACAGCATAAAAAACCGCGAAAGCAGGGCCGGCGAGCAAACCGAGCTGCGTATCACTCAGCCCAAGCTCGCCCTTTATAGGTTCGGCCAGAATATTGATAATCTGGCGGTCCAGAAAGTTCAGAATGTACACCAGCAGAAGCGCGAACAGCATTATCTTGGGGTTGGTTATAGCCAATCCACCGCTGCGCACAGACGCTCGATCATGCATTCCTTTTCTCCTTCTCCAATGCGCAGTTATTCAACTATTTTCGCGATTGTAAAGCATCAGCGACATAATGATGTCGACAATTGATGGTTCTAACATCGCAAAGCGTATGGAAAATCGGACAGTCTGAAAAATGCGGCATTGACTGTTGGCGGCACAGGGTCATTGGAGGACCATATGACCACGCGTGAAACCACGGCTTTTTTGCCACTCGACGACATTGATCTCACATTGTCGTTGAGCGACCGGTTCATGGTCATGGCTTATGGCGCCATCCAATGGCCATGGTTGCTGCGCAGCCTCGATGGTGGCCGTAAAAAGGATAAGGCGGAACTGCTCGCTTATCTTGATTTGCCGCAGGATGCGTTGCCCAATTTGGGCAGCTGGAAAGCAGATACGCATTTTTTGTGGCACATCGTTTCTGCAATCGAAGAAATGCGCCCGCAACAGGTGGTTGAGTTGGGTTGCGGGGCATCGACTTTTGTTGCGGCGCGGGCACTGCAACTATTTGGTGGCGGAAAAATCGTCAGCTTTGACCAGCACGGGGATTTTGTGTCGACGACGCAGGATTGGATCCGTGACAACAATATGGATGTCGACATCCGCCATGCGCCATTAGGGCCGCCACCGGCTGGCTGGCCGGGCCATTGGTATCAATTGAGCGATATACCGGCTGAAATTGATCTGCTGATCGTCGACGGGCCACCATGGGCCCTTCATCCGCATGTGCGCGGTGCGGCGGCGAGCCTATTTCCGCATTTGCGTCCCGGTGGCCGCGTGCTGCTCGATGATGCCGCGCGTCCCGGCGAGCGTGTGGTTGCCCGCCGGTGGCGCAAAGAGCATCATAATATGGACTTTAAGCTCGACAGCCAAGGCGCCAAAGGCACCTTGCTGGGATACAAGCACCCTGCTTAAAGCTTCGTTTTTCGCTCGTCAGTTACCATGTCGCTGGCAAGGTCCAGACCGGCTTTGCCGTGCGCTGCAGTGTGCGCAGGCGCATGCAATGGTTCAACGAACTCGGGCTCTTCCACCTCAAGCATGCCTTCCCATTTGGTGATGACGGACGTTGCCACGGCGTTACCAACGACGTTGGTTGCGGTCCGGCCCATGTCGAGGAACTGGTCGATCGCGAGGATCAGCGCGACACCTTCAACAGGCAAGTCAAACATCGCCAGCGTGCCGGTAATCACCACCAACGATGCGCGAGGCACGGCGGCTACGCCCTTCGAAGAAATCATCAGTGTCAGCAGGATCAGGATCTGCGTTCCGATGGACAAATCAATTCCATAAGCTTGCGCGATGAAGATGGTCGCGAAGCTCATATACATCATCGAACCATCAAGGTTGAAGCTGTATCCCAATGGCAGCATGAAACCCGAGATCCGGCGCGGGACGCCGAAACGATCAAGCTGTTCAAACAATTTCGGCAACGCCGCTTCGCTAGACGCGGTCGAAAATGCGATGAGCATCGGTTCGCGGATGTAACGAATGAGCGTCCAAATGCGTCGGCCCAAGAAGATCGCTCCAATCGACAAAAGGATCGTCCACAACAATGCGAGCGACAAATAGAATTCACCGACGAGCTCAAGATAGGTCAGCAAAATCGCTAGGCCGCTTTTGGAAACCACGGCGGCAAGCGCGCCAAACACCGCAACAGGTGCATAACGCATCACATAATGTGTGATTTGCAGCATCATTTCGGCAAGGGCTTCCGCACCCCGAACGAGCGGCGCACCTTTTTCGCCCACAGCGGACAATGCGACACCAGCGAACAATGCGAACACCAAAATCTGCAATATATTGTTCGTCGCCATCGCTTCGAACGCATTTTTGGGGAAAATCGACAGGATGAAATCCCAGAAGTCGAGTTTCTTGACCTCGCCAATCGTGGCTGCGGCATTGGTGATGGTATCTACCGGCGCGCCAATGCCAGGCTGGAGCAGGTTGACCATCAACAGTCCAAGGCCAATCGAAATGAAGCTGGCGATGATAAACCACGTGATTGCCCGGAAACCAATTCTGCCCAGCGCACTGCTATCACCCATATGGGCAATACCGACGACGATGGTCGACAGGATCAGCGGCGCGACCAAAAGCTTGATGAGATTAAGGAAAATATCCGAAAGCAGTTTGAACGTCTTGGTGATATATTCGAACTGCGTACTGTCCTGCGCAAAACTGACATGGACTGCGTAACCCACGGCTACGCCGAGGATCATCCCCACCAAAATCCATAATGTAAGCCGTTTATCCACGCGGAGCCTCTCCTATTTTTAACTTTTGCGCACGCTACACAGGAGTAATGGCTGTCGCAACAAGTTACAAACGTGACTTGTTTAAGCGCTCGAAGGGCGTCATAAGCTTTGTAATAAAATTACAACGTATTTTGTCGTTGGACATGGCACTTAACCAAATGCTTGCGGGCTCAGGAGATGATTTCATGGCGGCCGCCAAAATTGCTAAAACTAGCGGAAAACTGGACAAAAGCCTGCTGAAGGCAATGGTTTCGGCGTTTGCTGAAACCGCGCTGCCCGGCGAAAATGAAGGCTTTGATGCCAAGGCAACGGAAGAGGCCGCCCGGTTCACTATTGAAACGGGTCTTCATCGCAAAGCTGGCACTGCGGCCATTGCGCTCGATAGTTTTACCGATGCGCAGGGCCGTTTGATGATGCGGATTGCGCTCAACAATGACGATATGCCATTTTTGGTGGATTCGGTCTCCGCCGCCGTTGCCGCAAATGGTATATCGGTGAAGCGCATCATTCACCCCGTGTTGAGTGTTGCCCGCGATGATGCCCTAACGCTCACCGACATCAGCCGGAAGCGTGTGGACGGTCAGGCCCGGGAATCATTCATCTATCTCGAGACAGAGCGGGTCGACGCGCGGGAACGCCGGCAGCTTGAAATGCACCTCGCCGCCGTTTTGGCCGATGTGCGCGGCGCGGTGACTGACTGGCGCGATATGCTCGCGGCGTTGTCGGCTGATGCGGACAGTCTGCCCGAAAGCGAGGGCGCTGCGCTCCTTCGTTGGTTCTCCAAAAATAATATGACGGTTCTGGCGCACGAACGCATCAGCCGCGATGGCACGCGGTTCGACCGCCTTGGTCTATCGCGGGTGACCGATGCACTGGTCCTTGCAGAAGACAGCGTTGGCCTTGCGATCAAATGGTTTGAAGACGGCGGCGTCGCACCGCTGGTGCTCAAGTCCAACCGGGTCTCGACGGTGCACCGCAACGTCCAATTGGATCTGATCGTAATTCCAGTTACAACCGGCGGTCGTGTTTCGGGCGTAGCGGTCACTGCAGGGCTTTGGACGAGCGCGGCACTCGCAACCACCCCAGACGCAATACCCGTGCTGAGAACGCATCTGGCGGCGCTTATGGACCGGTTTGGCTTTGACCCGTCGGGGCATGCGGGCAAGGCGATGGCGCATGCACTGACGGCGCTACCCCACGATCTTTTGGTTGCGCTAAAATTGGATGATTTGGAGCGCGTTACGCTCACTGCAATGTCGTTAACGGATCGCCCACGGCCGAAGCTGATTGCGCTGCGGTCGCCACTTGGCCGCCATCTCTATATTTTCGTCTGGTTGCCACGCGATGATGTTTCGACAGGCATTCGCAAGCAGATCCAAAATATGCTGATAGACGCCACAGGCGGTAGCTTGCTCGGCTGGACGATTGGTCTGGAGGACGGCGGCGTCGCCTTGCTGCGCTACACGCTCGACCTGCCAGATCGCGACCAAAAGGTCGACGAGGCCGTGCTTGATGGCAAAGTCGAGCTCATGGTGCGCGGATGGGAGCCCGCAGTCGAAGCGGCTCTCGCGTCGCTGACCGATGAAAAGCGCGCGGCCGCGATGCTCGTGCGTTACGGCGCCGGTTTCCCCGCCAATTATCGCAGCACCTATTCGACCGAAGAAGCCGCGCGTGATATGGTCGGCCTGCTCAATATGGAGCGCGACCACAGTAAAGTCACCCGGCTGTTCGTCGACGGCGATAAGCTGCGCCTCAAAATCTACAGCGGTGGCGGCGCGCTTCCGCTCAGCGATGTTGTCCCGGCGCTCGAGAATTTCGGTTTCGATGTGTTGGAAGAATCACCAACCGCATTGGGCGACGGCAATTATATCCATGATTTCCGTCTGTCGCTGCGCGGCGGCGATGTTGCAACGGTGATGAAACGTCCGCACATTATCGAAGGCGCGTTGAGCCAGGTTTTGGATGGCAGTTTTGAAAATGATGTCTTTAACCAGCTGGTGACGGTCGGCGGTCTCGATCCGCAATCGGTCATCTGGCTGCGGGCATGGTATCGCTATTTGCGTCAAACGGGTGTGACTTACGGCATGCCGACTGTGGTGTCGGCACTGGTCAAAAACGCCAATGTCACACGTTCGATCATTGCCCTGTTCGATGCTCGGCATAACCCCGCGCATTCCGGTGACCGCGAAAAAGAGATCACCAAATATGTGAAATCGATCAACACGGACTTGGCCGCAGTATCAGCCATCGACGAAGACCGCATATTGCGCCGATTCTTGGCGATCGTTTTGGCGACCGTCCGCACCAACGCCTTTTCCGCTGCTGCGGCAGAAGCGCTGGCGTTTAAGCTCGATTGCGCGAAAGTCCCCGGCCTGCCTGCACCGCTGCCTTGGCGCGAAGTGTTTGTGTATTCGCCGCGTGTCGAAGGCATTCACTTGCGCGCTGGCCCAGTGGCGCGTGGCGGTCTGCGCTGGTCAGACCGGCGTGACGATTTCCGCACGGAAGTTTTAGGCCTCATGAAGGCGCAGCGCGTGAAAAACGCCGTGATCGTGCCGACAGGTGCGAAGGGCGGATTTTACCCCAAGCGGCTGCCCGATATGCGCGTCGACCGCGATGCCTGGTTCGCCGAAGGGACAGAGGCCTACAAGATATTCATCCGCACCTTGCTGTCGATTACCGACAACATCGTCAACGACCGTATCGTGCATCCAGACAATGTCGTCATCCATGACGGGGATGATCCTTATTTCGTTGTTGCCGCTGACAAGGGCACAGCAACATTTTCCGACACCGCAAATGCCATCGCGCTTGAGCGCAATTTCTGGTTGGGCGATGCTTTCGCCAGTGGCGGTTCAGTTGGATATGACCATAAGGCGATGGGCATCACCGCCAAGGGGGGCTGGCTTTCGGTCCAGCGCCATTTCGCCGAAATGGGTATCGACGTGCAAAAGGAACCTGTCACGGTCGCGGGCGTCGGTGACATGTCCGGCGACGTTTTTGGTAACGGCATGCTGCTTTCGAAAACATTGAAGTTGGTAGCCGCATTCGACCACCGCCATATCTTTTTTGATCCCGATCCCGATCCAGCGGTCAGCTGGAAAGAACGTCAGCGTTTGTTCAATCTGCCGCGTTCAAGCTGGCTCGATTATGACAGCAAGCTGATTTCCAAGGGTGGTGGCGTCTTTTCCCGAACCGAAAAATCCATCAAAATTTCACCTGAAATCAGGGCATTATTGGGCATTGATGCGAAAGAGATTGAACCATCTGCACTGATGATTGCGATATTGAAAGCGCCGGTGCAGCTGATGTGGTTTGGCGGAATTGGAACCTATATTAAGGACCGAAGCGAAGGCCATTTGGATGTCGGCGACCCGGGCAATGACGCGATCCGCGTCAATGGTGCGGACGTTCAGGCAAAGGTCATCGGCGAAGGTGCCAACCTTGGCGTCACACAGGCGGGGCGTATTGGCTACGCATTGCGCGGTGGCCGGATTAATACCGACTTCATCGATAACAGCGCCGGCGTGGATTGTTCGGATAATGAGGTGAACATCAAAATTGCGCTCAATGCGCAAATGCGTGCCGGCAAGTTGAAAGAGCCTGCGCGCAACGTGCTGCTCGCCGATATGACCGACGCCGTTGCGCATTTGGTGCTTGAGGACAATCGCCTGCAAACGCTCGCCCTTTCAATTGCGGAAACCGGCGGGGCAGGGGATTTGCCGGCCTATGTCCGGCTTATTGAAATCTTCGAAGGCTCTGGCAGGCTTGACCGTGCGGTTGAGGGGCTTGCGCCGAATGAAGAACTGTTCCGGCGCGCAAGTGAAGGGCGCGGTCTGACCCGGCCTGAATTGGCCGTGTTGCTGTCGACGGCAAAGCTGGCCGCGCAGGACGGCGTTGAGGACGCGCCTTTGGCACAAGATGCCTCAATGGACAGCGAACTGCTGGCGGCGTTTCCAGGGGCGATGGTCAAGGCGCACAAAAGCGCGATTCTGTCGCACCGTTTGCGCAAGGAAATCATCGCGACCAAATTGGCAAACCGCATGATCAACCGGCTGGGCATGCTGCACCCGTTTGAATTGGCTGAGGAAGAGGGCTGCGGCCTTGGTGATGTCGCCGCGGCCTTCGCCATTGCCGAACGCATCTATGATCTGCCATCGCTGTGGCAGGCCATCGATACGACACCGATGCCGGAAGCAACGCGGCTGATGCTATTCAATCAAGCGGCCGTTGAAATTCGTGCACAGATGGCAGACATCATTCGCAACGCGCATGAAGGGCGCGATGTCAGTGCTGCCACCGCCGTATATGCGCCCGTTGTGCAGAAATTGTCCGCCGCGCTGGACGGGTTGTTGCCCAATGATGTCCGGCTTCAGACGGAACGTTTTGGCGCCCGGCTTATGGAAAATGGCGCGCCACGCAAAATTGCCGACAGGCTGGTTGAATTGGCGCAGTTGGATGGCGCGATTGGCCTTGCGGCGCTGTCGTCGACGCAAAAGGGTGATGTGACTGCGCTTACGCGTGCTTTCACGACGCTTGGCGATGCGCTTGGCCTCAGCTGGGCGCAAGGGGCGGCTATGCAGATTGATCCGCATGACCCGTGGGAGCGATTGCTGGTTGCGGGTCTGGCGCGCGATTTCCAAACGATGCGTTTGGATTTCCTAAGCCGCCGTGCCGCCAAGAAACCGCTCGAGGATGCACAGGATTGGCTGCAAACCAACGTCGTCCGCGTGCGTGCATTCAAGGCGATGGTCGACCGGGCCCGCATGGCCGGCATACCCACGCCCGCGATGCTGGCACAGGTTGCCGGTCAGGCACGGGTGCTATTGGGGCGCTAAGCCCCTAGCTCTTGGATGGCGCCAACCCGGCGGGGTTGCCCTTGGTTGAGGGGTTCGAAGCGTTTTGCTTTTTGGGTCCCTCTGCCTTTGGTTTGCGGACTTCGCGGTTCGATTTCTTCTGGCTCTTTGCCATGATGTTTTCCTTTCGGGGGTGGAGGGGACAACGTGCAAAGCGCCGGATCGTTCACGCGAACGTCCGGTGATCCTTATCTATATGCACGAATGGCCCCCGTTATAAGGGCACCCGCCGAAATGAGGTGATTAAGCGACTGCCTCTGCTTCACGCTTATAAATGCTGTTGAGCGGATGGCGGAACAGCTTCGTCACCATGGGTTCGAAAAACTCCAATGGCAGCGTGTCATATTCTGGGTCGAACGATGGGCAGTCATATTTGTCGATGAATTCTTCGGTGTCAGCAAACCATTCATGACCGCGGAACTTTTCGCGCATGTCCCGATCAAGCCCAAGATAGTGGAAGAAGTTGTGACCTTGGAAAATGCCGTGGTTTTGAACAATCCAGTGCAGTTTTTCCGAAACGAACGGCTTTAATATAGCAGCAGCAATGTCCGGGTGGTTTGCCGCGCCAAGTGTATCGCCAATGTCGTGCAGCAGCGCCATGACGACATAATCTTCGTCGCGTCCATCACGATAGGCGCGCGTTGCGGTTTGCAAGGAATGGGTCAACCGGTCCACCGCGAATCCACCAAAATCGCCATCGAGCAGTCGAAGATGGTCCAATATCCGTTGTCCGCCATTTTGCGAAAACGGGATATTGTGCCGCATGATGATTTGCCAATCTTCTTGCGTGCTCTGTGACATGTCGTGGAAAGTTGCGCGGTCTTCTTGGTTGTCCATGGTCGATATCCTCTCCCCAAAACCCTATCATGTCCGTGTGATGAAACAAGTGCTTCATGCGCGCGCAAAATGCGGCTAGACCGATTTTATGGCGGTACTTGAGCTTACAGATAAACCCTTCTTTGCCGATAAAAATCGTGCGTTTTGGAATCTCCATTCAGCCGGATGGGCAGGCGCAGTCATTTTGCGCGCCGCGTCGGGTATTGCCCAGGGGCAGCCCGTCAGCTTCCTTGTGCCCATCCTGATATCAGCGGTCACGGGTTATTCGATCACGCTTCTGCTATCGGTTATTTACAGGTTTCTGATTGGTCAGCGACCATTTATTACGTGGAGCCTGACGTTCGTCGCGGTGTCCTTGGCCACCATTGGCTACGCGTATATGGACGTGTGGGTGCTGCAAACCATTCGGGACGGGGTGGATGAAACGCCGTTTGCGCAGTTATGGCTCGCTGCGATCTATATCAACTCGGTGCTGTTGGCGGCCTGGTCTGCGCTATATTACGCGATCAATTATTTTGTGCGCGCTGAAGAACAAGCGGATCAGATGATGCGGCTTGAGGCGCAGGCCACCAGCGCGCAGCTGACGATGTTGCGGTATCAGTTGAACCCGCATTTTCTATTCAACACATTGAATAGCATTTCTACGCTCGTGCTGCTGAAGCAGACCGAGCAGGCAAATGCCATGTTGTCGCGGCTATCGTCATTTTTGCGCTTCACCCTCATCAACGAGGCTGCGGCCAAGGTGCCGCTGACGCAAGAGGTTGAAACGTTGAAGCTGTATCTCGATATCGAAAAGATGCGTTTTGAAGAACGGCTGCGGCCATATTTCACGATTGAACCCGCTGTCGAGGACGCTCTGGTGCCGTCACTTCTGCTGCAGCCATTGGTGGAAAATGCCATCAAATATGCGGTGACGCCGAAAGAAGAGGGCGCCGACATTTCCGTGACCGCTCAACTCGTCGGTCAAAGGGTGCGGATTACCGTATCGGACACGGGACCGGGCTTGCAGCCGGGGCAGCAAGATCACAGCCTTTCCACCGGTGTTGGTATGGCGAACACCCGCGAGCGACTTTCACAAGCTTATGGCGACGATCAACGCTTTGAACATTATGTAAAAGCGGGCGGAGGATTTGAGGTTTTGTTGGAACTACCATATCAAAGCCGGATTATAGCAGGGGAAGACAATCAAACGGGGGCTAAGCAGCAAGGACAAATATCCGCATGAGCATTCGTACAATATTGGTCGACGATGAAAAGCTGGCGATCCAAGGCCTTGAATTAAGGCTGCAGCCGTTTGACGACATTGAAATCGTCGCCACCTGCCACAACGGTCGTGAGGCCATTCGCAAGATTAAAACGCTGAAACCCGATCTGGTGTTCCTCGACATTCAGATGCCGGGATTTGATGGCTTTTCGGTTGTTCAGGGCGTGATGGATATTGATCCGCCGCTGTTCGTCTTTGTGACGGCCTATTCGGAACATGCGATTAAGGCGTTCGAAGCGCAGGCGATCGATTATCTCATGAAGCCGGTCGAACCAGAACGTCTTGCAGACACTATGGACCGTGTGCGCAGCAGGCTTGCCGACAAGCGCACATCGGATGAGCTGGACAGGCTTCGTACCGTCATTAACGAAGTCGCGCCGGATGCGGCTGACAATCTGAGTTCGATTGACGATGACCTGGCGTCAACGCGGTTTGAGAAGCTTATCAATATCAAAGATCGCGGCCAGATTTTCCGCGTCGATGTAGAAAGCATCGAACGGATCGATGCGGCGGGCGACTATATGTGCATCTACACCGCCGATAACTCGCTCATTCTGCGCGAGACGATGAAGGATCTGGAAAAACGGCTCGATCCAAGGACGTTCCAGCGCGTCCATCGTTCGACAATCGTCAATTTGGATCAGGTGCGGCAGGTGAAGCCGCATACGAACGGCGAATGCTTCCTTGTGCTCGAATCCGGCGCGCAGGTAAAAGTCAGCCGTTCCTATCGTGACGTCGTAGCCAGGTTTGTCCATTAAGGAGAATGAGGATGGCAGAAGCCGATACTTCACCGCGCATGAAGGCCAGTGACTTCCATCCCTATATTCTGGAAATTTTCGATGGCTATGTCCACGGCAAGCTGACCAAACGTGAATTCATCCGCGAAGCCGGCAAATTCGCGGCTGCGGGCGTCACCGGCCTCATGATACTCAACCAGTTGCAGCCGGATTATGCTTTGGCGCAGCAAGTGAAAGCCGACGATCCGGCGATTGTCACGTCGCGGGTGACGGTACAAAGCCCCGATGGGCATGGCAGCATCAGCGGGTTGCTGGCGCGGCCAGCCAAAGCAAGCGGTAAGCTTCCGGCGGTATTGGTGGTTCACGAAAATCGCGGGCTGAACCCCTATATCGAAGATGTCGTGCGCCGTCTCGCTAAGGCCGGTTATATGGCGTTTGGCCCCGATGGCCTGTCGTCACTTGGCGGTTATCCGGGCAATGACGAAAAAGGCCGTGAGCTTCAGGCAAAGCTGAACCCCGGCAAATTATTGGAAGACTTTTTCGCCAGCTTTGAATTCTTGCGCGATCATGCCGACAGCACAAGCAAGGTTGGCGCGGTGGGTTTCTGTTATGGGGGCGGTGTCTGCAATGCGTTGGCCGTTGCCTATCCGGAAATGGCTGCGTCCGTGCCATATTATGGTCGCCAGCCAACTGCGGCCGAAGTTCCTGCCATTAAGGCGCCGTTGTTGATCCATTATGCCGAGGCCGACGAGCGGATCAATGCAGGTTGGCTCCCCTATCAGGCGGCGCTCATTGCGAACCAGAAGGCGTTTCAGGTGCATTTCTATCCGGGCACGCAGCATGGCTTTCACAATGACAGCACGCCCCGCTTTGACAAAGCAGCGGCAGACTTGTCATGGGCCCGCACGATTGCGTTTTTCGGGAAAAATCTGCGTTAGCGCCGGTCTTTGAAAAACGCCTGTAGCAGTTCCGCCGATTCGTCGGCGGATATGCCCGAATATATTTCGGGGCGATGATGCACCGTGGGCTGTTCAAATAAGCGTGGACCATGCGCCACAGCGCCGCCCTTGGGGTCCTCGGCGCCAAAATAGAGGCGGGCGATGCGCGAATGGGCGATTGCGCCGGCACACATCGCACAGGGCTCCAGCGTCACCCACAGGTCGCATCCCGCAAGGCGGTCATTGCCAAGATGCGCCGCAGCGGCGCGAATGGCGAGGATTTCAGCGTGGGCAGTGGGGTCATGATGCTCAAGCGGACTGTTCGCGCCACGGCCAATAATGACCCCATCCTTGACGACAATCGCGCCAACGGGCACTTCGCCTTGCGCGGCGGCTGCCTGCGCCAAGTTGAGCGCTTCGTTCATCATTTCGCGGGCTTTGGACAAGGGCATGTTATTTTGCTAGCGTAGATTACTGCTTTTGACCACACATCGGCTTGACCTTTTCGGTGTGGAGCGTTAGGGGCAGCGACTTTCGCGGGACAGTGATTCCGCATACACTTTTTTTATACAGGACATACATCATGGCGCGCATCTGCGAACTCACCGGTAAAGGCCGTCTGGTCGGCAACAATGTGAGCCACGCCAACAACAAAACCAAGCGTACATTCCTGCCTAACCTGCAGAATGTCACTTTGTTGTCGGATGCCCTTGAGCAGGGCTACAAGTTCCGCGTTTCGACCCACGGTCTGCGTTCGGTTGAGCATGTCGGCGGTCTCGACAACTGGTTGTTGAAGACTTCGGACGAGAAGCTCTCGACAAATGCGCGCAAGGTGAAAAAAGAAATCGCCAAGAAGCAAAAAGCTGCGGCGTAAGCCTGACGGCTGCTTTTGCAGCCTTTAGCTAAAACGAATCAAAGCCGGGGGCAGTCACTGCCTCCGGTTTTTTCTTGTCCGGGACAGAGGCAATGCCCTCGCTGTCCCGACCTTTATAGCTGGTCTCTGGTCCGTTTAAGTTAGGCAGGGGCACGATAATCGGTCGATCTGTGCTGGCATGATTTGCAAGTTCAAATCCCAATCGCGTTCATCATTTGCTGGCTGAATATGAACAAACGATAACAGGCACATTCAGCATTCGGTCAATCACGCATGTTCATAAGGCAATTATTGGCAAAGCAAATCGCCGGATTGCCCAATGCGGGCCCAATCTGAAAACAACGGAGTATCGAACGTGAGAAATTTGAAAAAAAGCATCGGTGCACTGGTACTTGCAGCAACGGCCGTAACCGGATTTTCCGCTACACCAGTTTTTGCCCATAATGGTGATGATGGTTATTACAGCCGCGGTGACCGTTATGACCGCGATGACCGTCGCGAATATCGTCGTGGTGACCGCTAGTATCGCAACAATGCCTACCGCGGCGATGCGCGTTGCGACAAGGGTACGGGCGGCACCCTCATTGGTGCAGTTGCAGGCGGTCTGCTTGGGAACGAAGTCTCCCGTCGTGGTAACAAAACCGAAGGCAGCATCATTGGTGCAGCCGTCGGGGCCTTGGCTGGCCGTGCAATCGACAAGTCGGACAGCAATTGCCGCCGCTATCGTTAGAATATCAGCCTTTCGTCCGGATGTGATCCCTGAACCTCATTCACATCCGGGCGGAACCCAATGTCAGCTATGAGCCTGAATCCAATGCGCCAGCCTTCACCTGAGGGCTGGCTTTTTCGTTTCAACTGAAACTTGTCTGCCTGCGCTTTATCCGGCAAAGCGCCGCAATGACTTCATCACTCGAATCCGCACGAACTGCCATCCGGCCCTTTCATCGCAAGTCTGAACCAGAAGTGCTTGCCCCATTGGTGGTCGCCGCTGCTGTCGATGGCACAGCGCGCGCCGAAGTTGTGCGCACCGCGCGGACCCTGCTGGCCGATTTGCGCCAGGTGCAAGCCGACGGTTGGGTGAACCAGTTTCTGCAGGAATATCGTCTAGGAACGGAGGAGGGCACGGCGCTGCTCTCGCTTGCGGAGGCGTTTTTGCGCGTGCCCGATCCCCAGACGGCTGATCTGTTGATTGCCGACAAGCTGACCGAAGCGGAATGGGGCAATCATAAGGGGCAGTCATCGAGCTTGCTGGTGAACAGCGCAACTTGGGGGCTTGTCCTCGGCAAAGCCGTTCTGGGTGACAGCACAAGCACGTTGAAGCGCCTGATTGCAAAGGCAGGCGAGCCATTTGTGCGTCAGGCCGTTGGCGCGGCGATGCGGCTTATGGGCCAAGTTTTCGTAATGGGCCGCGATATTGACGAAGCCATCAAGCGGATGGAATCAAAAGACAACCGTGGCTTCACCGCCAGTTTCGATATGCTTGGCGAAGCTGCGCGCACCAAAAATGACGCAGAACGATATTTCGAATCCTACGCTGCGGCCATCGCAGCCGTCGGTCGCAACGCGGCGCGCGGTCATAGCGTTTCTGTAAAATTGTCGGCGCTGCACCCGCGATACGAAACCGCGCAGAGTGCAACATGCGTTCCAGAATTGGCCGATATGATCACGCAATTGGCGCGTTCCGCTGCCTCGCTTGGCGTACAACTTACCATTGATGCCGAAGAAGCTGCACGACTGGAAATGAGCTTCGACATCATTGAGCGTGTCGCACGTCATCGTGAACTACGTGGATGGGATGGCTTAGGCATGGCGGTGCAAGCTTACTCCAAACGCGCCCGTCCCGTCATCGCATGGGCCAATGCGCTGGGCCATGACACGTCACGCATCATGCAAGTGCGCCTCGTCAAAGGTGCCTATTGGGATAGCGAGATCAAACATGCGCAGGAACGCGGACTAACCGACTTCCCATTGTTTACCCGCAAGCCCGCAACCGATGTGTCCTACCTTGCGTGCGCCAAAGATATGTTTGAAGCCGCCAAAATTCGCCCGGCATTTGCAACGCATAACGCGCTTACCGTCGCGACGATTTTGCAATGGGCGGGGAACAATCGCGATTTCGAATTTCAACGCCTGCATGGAATGGGCGAGGGACTGTTTGAGCGTCTTGTGCGCGAAGAGGGCTATCAATGCCGCACCTACGCGCCGGTAGGCGGACATCGCGACTTGCTCGCCTATCTGGTCCGCAGACTGCTGGAAAATGGCGCAAACAGCAGTTTCGTCCACCAACTGGCGGATCAATCCATCAGTGAGGATGAACTGCTCGCCGATCCGGTAGAGAAAATCATGGCGGTTGGCGGCACAGGGCACCCCGCGATTGCCGCGCCCGCTGATCTGTTTCAGCCAGAGCGGACGAATAGCCTTGGCATTGATCTGGATGATGCGGTGATTTTGAAAGAAACGGCAGTCGAGATCGCGCGCCCGGTTCAATTGGACAAGCAAGCAACAGTTGCCCCCGAAGGTGCGGTAACCACGGCGCTTGCCGCCTATCCGGCATGGTCAAATACCCCATTGGACGAACGCGCGGACTGTTTGGAGCGATTGGCCGACCTGCTTGAGACGAACCGCGGCCGTTTAATGGCTATTTTGGTGCAAGAGGCGCGCAAAACGATCCCCGACGCGCTCTCCGAAGTGCGCGAGGCGATTGATTTTTGCCGTTATTATGCCGCGCGCGCACGTACCGATTTGTGCGCTGTGGAATTGCCGGGCCCAACGGGCGAGCGCAATGTTCTGCGGCATGAAGGCAGGGGCGTTTGGGTTGCGATTGCGCCATGGAATTTCCCGCTCGCGATATTTTTGGGACAAGTGGCCGCAGCATTGGTCACTGGCAACACTGTGGTCGTGAAGCCTGCCCCGCAAACACCCGCCATTGGGCAATTCGCAGTGGCGCTGGCACATGAAGCCGGTGTCCCCGAAGATGTGCTACAGATTGTTACCGGCGGTGGCGACGTCGGCGCGGCCCTGACCGCCGATGTCCGCATTTCTGGCGTGGTGTTTACCGGGTCCGTTCCCACCGCAAAGGCCATCGCGCGCAACTTGCTCGCTGATGATGCGCGGCCATTGGTGCCGCTGATTGCCGAAACGGGTGGCTTGAACGCGATGATCGTCGACTCCACGGCTTTGTCCGAACAAGTCGTTCGCGATATCATCATCTCTGGCTTTCAATCGGCGGGGCAGCGTTGTTCGGCGTTGCGGTTGTTGCTTCTGCAGGAGGATATCGCAGAACATACGCTTGAGATGCTGCGCGGCGCCATGGACATGTTGAACGTTGGCGATCCGGCTGATCCCTCGACCGACATTGGACCTGTCATTGATCAGGATTCCTATGACAAGCTGATGGGCTATCGTGCCGAGGTGAAGGATAGAATAGTCCACGAGATAGACGTTCCGGCACAAGGCCTGTTTGTGCCCCCGACGGTTATCCGTCTGGACAATCTCGACGATTTGAACCGTGAATGGTTTGGCCCATTGGTGCATGTTGCAACATGGAAGGCTGGCGAGCTTGAGGCGACAGTCGCGCGGGTGAATGCCAAAGGCTTTGGGCTGACGATGGGGCTGCACAGCCGGATTGCGGGCAGCAGTGCATTGGTCGAAAACCTTGCCCGCGTTGGCAATCTGTACATTAACCGGTCGATGATTGGCGCGGTGGTGGGCAGTCAGCCATTTGGTGGTGAAGGCTTGTCTGGCACTGGTCCGAAAGCAGGTGGACCGCATTATTTGTACCGCTTTTGCGCCGAACGGACGACATCTGTCGATACAACAAGCGCGGGCGGCAACGCATCGTTGCTGTCGCTTGAGGATGATAGCTGACTTTCACCGTCAGTGAATGGTCCCCAAAGTTGTACGCGCGCTCAGCATGATGATGAGGCGTTCGATCTGGCGCCAGCGGCAATAATGCAGATGATTGCCAACATTACGGCTCTTTACCGCGCGCTCGGCGGCTTCCATGCCGGCTTTGGGACCGAATGTGTCCATTAACGTCGTGGCTTCAGCAACGTCCCGCGGTTCGACGTAGAGCGGCAGATACATAAAGGCAGCGGCTTTCGATTGTTGTTTTGGGTCGCAGACAGGCCCGGGGGGATTGGCCCATCTGCAACGCCTTATTACAACTTGCGTGTCGCGTTTCCGTCAAAGCAATTGGTTAGCACAAATTAAGCATGAACATCGGGCTTGCTAGGCTGCCGTTGTTGGTGGCAAAGAGCGATTATGTCTGAAACACAAAACAATCAGCCCCGCCTTGCCGGCGGCATTTTCGTCGCTCTCGGTTTATTGATCGGCGCTATCCTCGGCGTAGCATTCGACCAACCCTCCGCCGGATTGGTTATCGGTATGGCGATCGGTAGCCTGATCGCGGTGGTGATATGGTTGTTCGATCGTAAACGAAGCACATAAGGGTCAGAAAAATGTGGAAGCATGTTCGCAACATTATGTTGATATTCATCGCGTTGGCGCTTGCTGGCGTGTGGTACATTACGCGCCCTGACGTTGCGCAATTGCCGTTGGATGCAGTGACTGGGCCTAAGCCCAATATCACTGAGGGCCGCGAACAGATTTTCCCGACCATTAAAGTTGCCGAGGTTGACCGCTGGAAAGCCGGCGAAGCACCAATTGCTGCGCCGGGTCTGGTTGTCGAGCGCTTTGCAGAGGGTCTCGACCATCCCCGCAACATGTATGTCTTGCCCAATGGTGATGTTCTCGTCGCTGAAGCAAATTCGCCGCCGCGAGACGTTGGCGGTATTGAGGGGTTCGTCATGAAATGGCTTATGGACAAGGCTGGCGCGGGTGTGCCGTCTGCCAACCGCATCACATTGCTGCGTGACGCCGATGGAGATGGCAAGGCGGAGTTGAAAACACCGTTCCTGACTGGCCTGAACTCGCCATTTGGCATGGTGCTGATCGGCGACACTTTGTATGTTGCGAACACCGATGGATTGATGGCCTTTCCATACAAGACAGGCGACACCAAGATTACTGCGAAGGGCAAAGAGCTTACAAAGTTGAATGCAAAGGCGCCAAACAACCATTGGACGCGCAACCTTGCTGCATCGCCCGATGGAAAGAAGATTTACATTTCGGTCGGGTCAAACAGCAACATTGCTGAACATGGGATAGAATCCGAAAATGGCCGCGCGATGGTGTTCGAATATGACATCGCGAAGGACAAGAAAATTCCATATGCGATCGGTTTGCGTAACCCTGTTGGCCTCGATTGGGATAACCGCGGACGCCTGTGGACGGTGGTCAACGAACGCGACATGCTTGGTTCGGATATGGTGCCCGATTATCTTGCCCTTGTGGAATTTGGTGCCGATTATGGTTGGCCGCAGCATTATTGGGGCGGCTTTACCGATCACCGCGTTTCACCACCGAAACCGGAAAAGCGGGAATATGAACGCCGCCCTGACTACGCCTTGGGTGCGCACACGGCCCCCTTGGGCCTTGCTTTTGGCTATAAGGGTAAATTGGGCGCTGGACTGACCGATGGCGCGTTTGTTGCGCGTCATGGCTCTTGGAACCGCAAGCCTGTGTCGGGTTATGATGTCATCTTCGTGCCCTTTCCAAAAGGCGAGCCCGTAGGAAAGCCGGTCAACATTTTGACTGGGTTCCTGGACAAAGACGGCAAAGCGCAGGGACGGCCAACGATGGTTGTGATCGCAAAGGACGGTTCGCTTTTGGTCAGCGACGATGTCGGCAATATTGTTTGGCGGGTTCGGGCGAAAAGCTAGGGGCAGGACCTAGATCCGTCGGCCCGCGCGGCCGGCAAGTTCCACTGTGTAATGCCATGCTATGCGGCCCGACCGGCCGCCACGGCTTTGCGCGAAACTTAAGGCATCGGCCTCGTCCCAATCGAGGTCGAAATGCGCCGCGTAACTGCCAACCATTTTCAGATAGGCATCCTGATCGGGATATTGAAAGCCGAGCTTAAGGCCGAACCGGTCCGCCAGCGCCAGGCTATCGTCCACGGCATCGCGTCCGCCCGTATCCGGATCCGCGCCATTTTCTCTTTCGACGATGTTCCGGTGGTTGGACGTCACGCACAAGCGGACATTGTTCGGGCGGGCTTCAACGCCGCCTTCCAGCAGCGACCGCAACAGGCGTGCGCTTTGGTCATTGGGCTCGAAAGAGATATCGTCCACGAACAATAGATATCGGCGGCCTGATGCAGCGAGCTCGTCGAATAATGCAGGCATGCTGGTGATTTGGTTCGCCGCCGCCTCGACAAGCGCAATGAAAAAGCCTTCTTCTTGCAACGCCGCGACCACCGATTTGACGAGGGCAGATTTCCCCATGCCGCGCGCACCCCACAAAAGGACATCATGCGCTGCAGCGCCCGAAGCATGCCGCCTGCTGTTTTCGATCAGGTCGGCTTTTTGCCGGTCGATACCAACGATCAGGTCAAGCGGCAGTGGCTTAAAATCATGCACCGGCGCCAATGACGTTCCGTTCCAATGATAGGCCGGATGGGACGATAGGTCCGTCGGTGGCGCTGGCGGCGGTGATAGCCGCTCCAGCGCCTCAGCAATGCGTTTGAGTGTGTGGTCGTTCAAGCCGCCAAATCCTCGGCATCCAATGCGTAGAGCAAGTCGGCACCGGCCATCGCGCTGCCTTTGAACGCGAAGGCTTCGGGAACCATGATGTCCAGATAATAACGGCAGGCGACGATTTTGGCCTTTAGGAACGGGCTCGTATCTCCGGCGTCAATTTCTGTTTGTGCGGCCCGCAATTGCTTCAGCATCAACCAACCTGCGGTCACGACGGACATCATGTTGGTGTAGGCGTAACTGCCCGCGAGACGATCATCCACGCTTGCGCTCAACATATATTCGGTCACTTCCGCGCAGGCCGCGCTCAATGCCGAAAGGCCCGGCTGGTCGGTGGCGTCTTGCGAAATGGCCGCGAGATGGTTCCGAATGACATCACCGCCTTGCATCGCGAGTTTACGCCCCACAAGATCGGCGGCCTGAATGCCGTTGGTCCCTTCATAAATCGCGGCAATACGAATATCGCGATAAAACTGGGCTGCGCCGGTTTCCTCAACAAAGCCCATTCCGCCATGCACCTGAATACCCAGCGAGGCGATCTCGCTGCCCATGTCGGTGCCGTAGGTCTTGGCAAGCGGCGTCAGCAGATCGACCATGTCCTGCGCTCCTGCTTCTCCGAGCGTGGCGCGGTCAACATAGCCCGAGGCCAGATAGAGCAAGGCCCGTATCGCTTGCGTGCCCGCTTTCATACGCAGCAGCATGCGGCGGACATCGGGATGCTCGACAATCGCGACGGACTCGCGCGACGGTCCGCTTGCTTTGGCCGATTGAACCCGTTCACGGGCAAACCAGATAGCTTTCTGCGTTGCGGCTTCGGCAATTTGAACGCCTTGCAATCCTACGTTTAGCCGCGCGTTATTCATCATCGTGAACATCGCACGCATGCCGCCGAATTCAGGGCCGATCAGTTCGCCAACGCATTCACCTTCTTCGCCAAACGCGAGCACGCATGTTGGGGAGGCATTAATGCCCATCTTATGTTCGATCGATACGACCTTGATATCATTCGCTTTGGTAAAGCTGCCATCTTCGGCCACCTGATATTTCGGGACCAGAAACAGCGAGATACCCTTGGTTCCAGCAGGGCCATCGGGCGTGCGGGCCAGCACGAGATGGACGATGTTTTCGGCCATATCATGGTCACCAAAGCTGATATATATTTTGGTGCCTTTGATTTGGTAGGTGCCATCGCCGCGCGGTGTCGCGGTTGATTTCAGCGCGCCGACATCGGAACCTGCCTGTGGCTCCGTCAAGTTCATCGTACCTGACCATTCGCCGGTTGATAGTTTGGGCAGGAACATTTGTTTTTGCCGGTCTGACCCATGGTGGTTGATGGCTTCGATCGCGCCAACCGACAAGATCGGGCACAGGGCAAATGCCATGTTCGCCGCGCCCAAGGAATCGAGCGCAACGGTCGCCATCGAAAATGGCAGGCCTTGGCCACCGAACGCCGACGGTGCGTTTATCGATCCCCAGCCATTGGCGACATAGGCTTTGTAGGCTGCGACAAAACCGTCGGGCATGACGACTTTGCCATCTTTCAAACGCGCACCAACGGTGTCGCCGATCCGGTTGAGTGGCGCAAATTCGCCCTCGGCAAAGGCGCCAATGCCTTCAACAATTGCTTGCACCATATCGGGGGTGGCATCGGCGAAGCGGTCATGTTGCGACAAGGCTTCGATATCTACGATATGCTTCAGGACAAATGCTTGTTCAGTAACGGGTGCAGAAAAGGCCATGATCAATAAAAAATCCTGTTAAATCGTGTCGACCAAGGCCTATAGCCGCGAATGATGTTTGGCTCAAATACCTTGGGGAATGGCTGGGTCCTGCCCGCTGATGACGCTGCAATAACGGCGGCGATGGAGCTTTTGCGTTCCGGTCAAATCGTCGCGATTCCCACCGAAACGGTATATGGCCTCGCCGCGGACGCCAGCAATGCCGATGCGGTTGCCAAGATTTACGCCGCAAAGGGGCGTCCGGACTTTAATCCGTTGATTGTGCATGTTGCCGACCAATCAACCGCCGAAAGCTTGGCGGATTTCAGCCCGGTGGCACATCAACTGGCACAGGCATTTTGGCCGGGGCCGCTTACGCTGGTGCTGCCTCTGCGGCCTGACGCCGGCATTGCGGGCGCCGTCACGGCCGGGTTGCCGACGATTGCATTACGCTGCCCCGCGCATCCCGTCATGCAGGCCCTGCTTAAAAAAACTGGCCTGAATATTGCGGCACCGTCCGCCAATAAAAGCGGGGGCATAAGCCCGACCCGCGCCGAACATGTGCTTGCGGGGCTTGGCGGTGCGGTTCCGATGATCTTGGATGGGGGGCCTTGCTCAGCAGGGCTCGAATCCACGATTGTTGCCGTGCGTGACAACGGTTGGCAGATTTTGAGACCGGGGCCAGTCACCGCGGCCGATATTGAGCGGGTTCTAGGGATTGGCCCCTTGACGGCGTCCGGCGATAATATTGAAGCGCCCGGGCAATTGGCGAGCCATTATGCACCGTCAAAGGCTGTGCGCTTAAACGCGATCCAACCAGAGCCGGGCGAATGGCACATCGGGTTTGGGACAATGGAGGGCAATGATAATTTGTCCGCGTCAGGCAACCTAGCGCAGGCCGCCGCCAATCTATTTGACGCGCTACACAGGGCCGATGCGAGCGCCGCATTATCCATATCGGTCGCGCCAATACCGCACGAAGGGATTGGCGTTGCGATTAACGACCGGCTGCAACGGGCATCTATCCGGTGAAATGCGCTGTAGGCATCCTGTTGAGCCCGTCGAACTAGAAAAATAAGTTGCATATCAAAATGCTATTTCATCCCAGCGCGCTCTCGCCTATCGAGTGATGTATAGCAGTGCAGGGGAGAGCAAATTGCTTACATCGAAGAGATTTTTGATTGGGCTTTTGCCGATCGTTGCACTTGCCGGCTGTGGTGAGGCATCGGACAGCAAAAAAGCTGCGGTCGAAACAGCACAGGTTGTACGCGTGTTCACCGTGGAAAAGGAAAGCCTTCAGCGTGAAATTAGCGCGGTGGGAACGGTGCGGTATCGGCGCGAAACGCCGCTTGGCTTCACCACCCCTGGAAAAGTGGCCGTTGTTCGCTTTGAAGAAGGTGATTTTGTAAAGCGTGGCGCATTATTGTCGGCGTTGGATTCCACGATTGTTGGCGCTGACGTAAGCGTGTCCGTCGCTGAACGAGACCGTGCGCGCGCCGAGTTTGATCGCGTGCGTTCATTATATGCCGATGGTTGGATAACCAAAGCGCGTTTCGAAGCGGCAGAGGCTGCTGTCAAAGCCGCTGACGCCCGCGTTCGGCAGGCTGGCTTTGCGCGCAGCACAGCGCAGCTTTATGCCCCATCAAGCGGCGTCGTTTTGCAACGCAATGTCCAACCGGGACAAGTCATCGCCGCGGGTATGCCAGCGCTTATTCTGGGTGAAGCAGATGAGGGCTTTGTCTTTCGCGTCCCCATAGTCGACCGTGACGCCTCAAAATTGCGCGTTGGCATGACGGCGGACATCATGATCGAGTCCGCGGGCGAAGCGCCGGTTTCGGCCACGATTTCAGAAATCGATGGACGCGCGAATGAGGCAACGGGCGCATTCACGGTCCAATTCCGGCTGCCGTCGCGCGCAAACTTGCGTTCGGGGCAAATTGGAACGGCCAATATTAAGCTACCTGCATTGGAAAGCGGCGACCTGCTGCAGATTCCAGCTACCGCATTGTTCGGCGTCCGCACCGGAGAAGGCCTTGTCTATGTTGTCGCAAAAAATAATCGCGTCGAAACGCGCAATGTCGCGATTGAACGTGTCTCTGACACATTCGTTACTGTGTCAGGTGGCATAAAGCCGGGGGACAAGATTGTGACGTCGGGGTTGGAAAAACTGCGAACGGGGTCGCCCGTGCGCATTATTGCGACGCAGCCTTAACACATGCATATCGCCGAAATCGCCATCCGCCGGTGGCAATTAACCTTAGTCCTTTTTACGCTGCTGTGCGCGCTTGGATTCTCCGCATTCCAACAGGTGCCGCGCGCGGTTGATCCGCATTTTTCGATGCCTGTCGTGTCGATCGTTGCCGCGCAACCGGGAGCGGACGCAGCGGAGATTGAGCAGACGATTACCAAGCCAATCGAAGAATTGGTTCAGGGCCTAGAAGACGTTCAAAGCGTAAATTCGACAAGCAGCGATGGCAACGCCGTCATTCGGGCGGAATTTGATTGGTCGGGCGACCCTGACCAATATTTCAATGACACCGTCCGCGAAGTGACGGCCATCCGCAGCCAACTTCCGGCTGATCTGCAAAAGCTGCAGTTCGAGAAAATTCGAACGACGAATTCATCCATTTTGCAAATCGCGTTGCTGAGCGAGACGGCCAGTTGGTACCGCATGGAAAAATATGCGCGGGATATCAGCGAAGCACTTGGGCGTTACAAAGAAGTCCGGCAGTCCGAAATTTATGGGCTGCCTCAACCCGAAATAACCGTCGCCATCAACTCGGGACGTTTGGCTGAGCTTCGCATTCCCGCAAGCGCCGTGGTTGACGCAATCCGTCTTGCTGGCGCCGATGTTCCTGCAGGTGCCGTCACCAGCGGCGCACGCCGTTTTAACATCGAAGCAGGGGGCGCGTTTCGCGACCTTGATCGCATACGCAATTTGCCCGTCCGGACCAATGATGGCACCTTATTGCGCGTCGACGATGTTGCAGACATTAAAATGGGATCGGCCGAACAGCGCGTAAAGGTCAGCCATAATGGCCAACGCGGGGTATTCATTACGGCCAACCAAAAACAGGGCACAGACGCGACAAAGCTTCGCAACCGGTTAATCCAAGAGCTTGAGATTCAAAAGAAGCTGCTTCCGCCCGATATAAAGGCAGTCGTGCAGTTTGATCAAAGCCGCGATATTCGCAAGCGTCTTCAGGAACTTGCCCGCGACTTTATCCTTGCGCTGTTTTTGGTGCTGATCACGCTGCTGCCATTGGGCTGGCGCGCGTCGGTGATTGTGATGATATCGATCCCGCTGTCGGTTGCCTCGGGATTGCTGGCGATTTCGGCATATGGATTTAACCTTAGCCAGCTTGTGGTCGCGGGTTTTATTCTGACGCTTGGCTTGTTGGTGGATGACTCGATTGTCGTTGTCGAAAATATCGCGCGACATTTGCGGATGGGCAAAGGCCGGAACCAAGCGGCCATTGATGGCACCAAAGAAATCACCATGGCGGTCTTGGGTTCAACAGGCGTTTTGGTGTTTGCCTTCCTTCCGCTGTTCTTTTTGCCGGAGGGGGCGGGTAAATTCACGCAAAGCTTTATCGCGACAATCGTGTCGACGATTACCGCCTCGATGATCGTATCGCTTACTATTGTGCCGTTCCTGGCCAGTCGTATCTTGAAGCGCGATGATCATGAAGGCGGCAATCCGTTACTTCAGTGGCTGATGCTTAAGATTGACAGATTTTATCATCCGATGCTGCATTGGGCGCTGGATAGACCGCGACGGTCGGTGTGGGGCGCCCTTTCGGTCACTTGTGCGGCATTTCTCTTCATCCCATTGCTCGGTTTCAGCCTGTTTCCAAATGCGGACACATCCTATTTCCGCGTCACGGTGGAGGCGGAACAAGGTGCTAGCATTGCAGAAACCGGTCGCATCGTTCGGCAAGTTTCGGAGATTTTGAAGACCGAGCCCGCGATTAAAGTCCGGGCCGAAAATGTCGGCGCATATAATCCGCCTGTCTTTTACAATGTTTTCCAACGCGGCGAAAACCCGACCCATGGCGAAGTATTGGCTATCATGGACAATTGGGAGGGATCCAAATCCCGCGCAATGGTCGACCGGCTGCGTAAGAAATTCGACGAGATATCTGGCGCGCGTATCAAGTTGGTATTGTTCCAAAACGGAGCGCCGATAAACGCGCCTGTGGAATTCCGGGTATATGGGCCCGACCAAGACGAGCTGAAACGTGTCGCGGCCAAAATGGAGTTGGCGCTGCGTGAAACCCCCGGGGCACGAGACATTAACAACCCAGTCGCCTTTGACCGCATTGACCTTGATATCCGGGTCGATGACGCAAAAGCGGCCCTGCTTGAGGTGCCCGCAGGCGCCGCGCGCCGCGCGGTCCGACTGGCCATCAGCGGTGAACGTGCCGGCACATTTAGGGACGAGGAGGGCGACAGCTATCCCATCATTGTGCGGCACCCCCTTATCGATACCCAGCCCATATCGGCGCTGGAATCCATCTATGTGTCCAACCGAAGCGGGCAGGCGGTTTCGTTGGCGGAAATTTCCAATCCGACCTTGGAATCCACACCGGCTGCAATCTACCGCTATAATCTGCAACGTAATGTCAGCGTCACGGCGCAGGTGTCCGACGGTGCGGTGATTTCAAAGGTGAACTTGGACGCGCAGAAGAAGATGGATGCCATTCCCCTTAAGCCGGGATACAGCATAGCGGTCGGCGGTGAAGCCGAAAAAATCAACGAAACATTCGCCGGTTTTGGCCCGGTTGTCATCGTTGCCCTATTTAGCATCTTCGCCATTCTAGTGGCTGAATTTGGCCGGTTTAAAGAGGCATTGGTTGTCGCTGGCGTCATCCCATTGGGTACGTTCGGTGGCCTCATCGCGCTCCTTGTTACCGGCAACAATCTATCGTTCTTGGCCGTCATTGGTTTTATTGCGCTCATCGGCATCGAAATCAAAAATTCGATCTTGCTTGTTGATTTCACCAGCCAGTTGCGTGCCAGCGGCTATGCGCTGCGTGAGGCGATTGAAAAGGCGGGAGAGGTGCGTTTCCTTCCGGTGCTGCTGACATCGGTAACGGCGATTGGCGGACTTATGCCACTCGCGCTTTTTGGCGGTAGTTTGTACGGGCCACTGGCGATTGTATTGATCGGGGGGTTGATTTCTTCGACTGTGCTATCACGTATCGTCACACCCGCCATGTATCTTCTTGTGGTGCGCGGGGATGTCGCGAAGGCGCCGGACTCCACTCAAGCTTAAGGATAAGCACATGTCACATGATGAAGCGATTTTCGCCGGCGGTTGTTTCTGGTGCACCGAAGCTGTTTTTGGCCAGCTGAATGGCGTGCATAGCGTGCAAAGCGGATATATTGGCGGGGCGACGGTTGATCCCACATATAAAGAGGTTTGCGGCGGTCAAACCGGGCATGCAGAAGCCATCCGCATTGCCTTTGATGCCGAAGTCATCAGCTACGCCGATTTGCTGGAGATATTTTTTGCAACGCACGATCCGACGCAGTTAAACCGTCAGGGCAATGACGTCGGGACGCAATATCGCTCGGCAATTTTCCCGTTGAACGATGATCAACGTGCGACCGCTGAAGCAGGCATTGCGAAAGCCGCAGCGGATTGGCCAGCGCCTATTGTCACCGCGATTGAAGGCCCTGCGACTTGGTATCCTGCAGAAGATTATCATCAGGAATATTGGGAGGGGGAAGGTCAGCGGAACGCATATTGCCTGGCCGTCATTCCACCCAAGTTGGCAAAGCTGAAAAAGGGATTTGCCCAACGGCTCGCCGACTCCGCATAGACAATGCAGATTGGCGCGTTAAGTATAGATCATGACACATAAACCTGTTCGAAAAGCCATATTCCCGGTCGCGGGTCTCGGCACCCGCTTTTTGCCAGCGACAAAGGCCATTCCGAAAGAAATGCTGCCCATCGTCGACAGTCCGCTCATCCAATATGCGGTCGATGAGGCGCGGGAAGCGGGTATCGAGCAGATGATATTCGTGACGGGTCGCTGTAAGAGCGCAATTGAAGACCATTTCGATATCGCGTTCGAACTTGAGCATACAATGTTGGCGCGTGGCAAAGACACGTCGGTGTTGGCGAGTTCACGCCTGACGCCCGGCAACTGCGTGTATGTTCGGCAGCAGGAACCACTGGGACTTGGGCACGCCATCTGGTGCGCGCGCGACATCATTGGTGATGAGCCCTTCGCCATATTCCTTCCCGATGAATTTATGCATGGCTCGCCGGGATGTATGAAGCAGATGGTCGACGCCTATCAGAACATTGGCGGCAATGTTATCAGCGTGCTTGAAGTGCCCCGGCAAGCGGTATCCAGCTACGGCGTCATTGCACCCGGCGAGTCACGCGGCGCGATTACCGAGGTGCTTGGGCTTGTTGAAAAGCCAAAGGTTGAGGAGGCACCATCGAACCTGATCGTTTCGGGGCGCTACATCCTTCAGCCCGAAGTGATGGATATTCTGGAAGGCCAAGAAAAAGGCGCTGGCGGCGAGATCCAGTTGACCGACGCCATGGCGCAAATGCTCGGCAAGCAACCTTTCCATGCCGTCACATTTGACGGAAATCGTTACGACTGCGGATCAAAAGTAGGTTACATTGAAGCCAACTTGGCTGTAGCGTTGCAAAGAGCTGATATGGCAGACGAAGTTCGCGCCATTGCGGTCAATTTGTTAAAATAGGCTTGTTGCTCGAGATGTTGGGGGTTTCGAAATGCGTTTGATTGTTTGTGCTTTGCTGTGTGTGCTCCTCCAAGGATGCGTTGCTTCGATCGTGTCCAATGTTACGAACGCACCGATGAAAGCCGTTTCAAAGACGTTAGATGTTTTTACGACCAGTCAATCGGAAGCTGATGAAAAACGCGGCCGTGAAATGCGTAAACGCGACGAAGCTCTTGGTAAGCTCAGCCGTAAACGTGCCAAGGAGAATAAACGCTGTGCCGACGGTGATCGAGGCGCCTGCAAAAAGGCAGCGGACCTGAGCGAACAGATTGAGCGGGAAAAGAATCGCGCACGGTAAACGCGTTTGTCTGCCAACCGGTAATGGCTGTCGACCAACGGCCAATTTGCATCAAAATTGCAACTCGTCGATTTCTAAGCTTTTTGGTCGAACGCAGCTTTCGCCCAAGGCCTGCCGTCCGTTAACGCACCGGCATAGACCGATGGGGAAGATGCCCGCGGGTCTCGTGGAGGGTTAATGCGCGTTTTTGAACTCCGTCTGGCACTGTTGACGTCGGCTATGGCTGCGATGGCTGTACCGTCTCAAGCTGTTGCCAATGACAGCGCCGCAAATGCCGAGGCATCTTCAGTTCGGGCCGGCAGTCGGCAATTCACACCCGATTTTTTCACAACTTACGCCCCCGTTACTGCGTTGGATATGGTGAATCGCATCCCGGGATTTTCCATTAGTGAAGGAGAAGGGCGTCGTGGCTTTGGCGAAAATGCCGGTAATGTTCTGATCGATGGAGATCGGCCATCCACAAAATCCGATGACATATGGACGATGCTGTCCCGGATTCCGGCAAGTCAGGTCGAATATATTGAGCTGTCTGAGCAGGCCGGCGCTGACACCGAAACCCAAGGGCAAGGACAAGTCGTCAACATCGTCCGT
>NZ_JBILOS010000118.1:0-5514 GCF_044374345.1 Sphingorhabdus sp.
CGATTCCTGACCGCCAAGGTTAAAGCTGCTATGCAAATGGAGGATGCGGACCGCCGCCATACTTGCCTTTCCTTCTCGCACCGCCCAGATGCTTTGAATGATTATCGAACCTATGCACTCTCCCTACTGTCCTGATCCACAAATCGCCAGTCTGGGCGAAAAAATTGGTGATCCCGTACGTGCGGCCAACTTTCCCGAGACGACATTGCGTTTTCGCAACGACCGTTGGGCGGCGACCGTTGGGCTAGATGGATATGATGACGCGTCGTGGATCCGCCATTTCGGGCGTTTTGAACCGCTGCCCGATAACATGCCCGAACCTTTGGCGTTGAGGTATCACGGCCACCAGTTCCGCGTGTACAATCCGGAGATTGGCGACGGACGCGGATTTCTGTTCGCGCAGCTGCGTGATGGCCATGACCGGCTGTTGGACCTTGGGACCAAGGGGTCTGGCACCACCCCTTACAGCCGGCGCGGCGACGGAAGGCTGACGCTGAAGGGTGGTGTGCGCGAGATATTGGCGACCGAAATGTTGGAGGCGCTTGGGGTCAACACCTCCAAAACATTCTCGTTGATTGAAACCGGCGAAGAATTGATCCGCGGGGATGAGCCTTCGCCAACCAGATCCGCCGTTATGGTGCGGCTCAGCCATAGCCATATACGTTTCGGGACATTCCAACGTATCGCGGCGGAAGGCAATGAAGCGCTGATGCACAAGCTCATCCATTATTGCCTCGAACATCTCTACGGCGTCGATGGTTCAGACAACCCCGCAGCACAGCTGCTGGAACTCGCGGTCGATCGCGTCGCCGACCTTGCCGGTTCGTACATGGTCGCAGGCTTCGTCCACGGCGTGCTCAACACCGACAATATCAACATAACCGGCGAAAGCTTTGACTATGGCCCGTGGCGCTTCACCGAAAAATGGGACCCAAGCTTTACGGCAGCCTATTTCGACCAATCCGGACTTTATGCGTTCGGGCGGCAAGCCGAAGCCTTGCATTGGAACCTTGGCCAGCTTGCGGTAACGTTGCGATTGGTGTCAGACGCGCCGCCGCTGATTGCCGCACTGGAACGCTTCCCCGATCTCTATCAACAATCAGTCATTCGCCGATTTTTATGGCGACTGGGCGTTGTGTCGAAGGGCGCAGACGAGGATAAGCGCCTTGTCGAAGCCGCCGAGCGCGCGATGGTCCGCGATCAAATCCCCATCGCTGCATTTTTCCACGGCTACCGAGGTGGACGGGCAGGCGCATTCGCAGCCAACGGGGCAGGCCAAGCCGCATTTGAAGACATGTTGCGCGGTTATGCGCCGGTCCACGCATCGGACGATTATTGGGCAAGCAACCCCGTCTGCGCAATGTTGATCGATGAGGTTGAGATGATTTGGGACGCCATTGCCCAAAAGGATGACTGGCAGCCTTTATATCAAAAACTGTCGCATATTCAGGACTTGGGGCAAGCTTTGAAGCATGAAGGCTGATAATTGAAAAAGTCTGCGGACCTGATTGCGCGAAACGGGTAAGTTGCGGCGGCGAGTAAGGGTACCGCTTAAAAATCGGCACCGGTAAAGTTCTTCTAACCCACGGCCAACTAATCCTGTTTTGAAGCTTGGACGGCAGCCGTCCATTTTGGCGTCATGGAAAAAGCACGAGTCTATTTGGTGGGCGCTGGCCCCGGTGACCCCGACCTGCTGACGGTGAAAGCTGCACGGCTGATCGCGTCGGCCGATGTCGTTGTGCATGATGGCCTTGTCGACGCCGCGATTATGGCGCTGATTAGCCCGTCCGCACGCCTGATTTCAGTCGCAAAAAGCCGGTCGCGCCATTCAGTGCCGCAGGACGGCATTAACGACATTCTGGTGCGCGAAGCGCAGGTTGGCCGGGTCGTTGTCCGGTTAAAGGGCGGCGATCCGTTTATTTTTGGACGCGGTGGCGAAGAAGCCGAAGCGTGCCGTGACGCAGGAATAGATGTTGAGGTTGTTCCCGGCATCTCTGCGGCAATGGGCGGTGCTGCGGCGACCATGCTGCCACTCACCCACCGCGATGCCTCCAGCGCGGTCACTTTCGTGGCTGGCCAGTGCAAGGGCCTGACCGACCAGAATTGGGCTGGCCTTGCCGGCAAAGGTCGCACGCTCGTCATTTACATGGGCGTTGCGACCGCTGCGGATATTACCGAAAAGCTGATTTCCGACGGCTTGTCGCCCGATACGCCCGTTGCCGTGCTCGAACGCGCGACGCGGCCCGATGCGCGCGCGATGCAAACGATCCTCACCGATTTGGGCGACCTGATTAAACGTGAAGGCGTCCAATCCCCTGCGATCATCGTGGTCGGCGACGTTGTCCTCAAATCCGATGCCGAAAACCGGCTCAAACATTTTGCCAAACAGGCGGAGAAAATTGCGTGAAGTTACTGACTGGAAATGAATTGCGCTCTGGCGCTGTGACCTGGTGGACGGGCAGCGGCTGGTCGCTCCATGTTGAAGATGCGGTTGATGTTGGTGAACATGGCGAAGCCGTGCTGCATGCCGAGGAAGGCGCACGCCGTGTGAACGCGCCCTACATCATCGACGCAGTTGCCACACCCCAAGGGCCCCGCCCCGCGCATATCAAGGACAGGGTCCGTGCGCTTGGGCCAACGGTGCGGCCAGACCTTACATTGAAACCCGCTGACCCAGCGGCAGGCGACTGGATAATCTGATATGTATAAATATGACCATTTCGACCAATCGATCGTCGATGCGCGCGTTGCCGAATTTCGCGATCAGGTAAACCGGCGTATCGCGGGGGAGATTACGGAAGACCAGTTCAAGCCATTGCGGCTGATGAACGGACTGTATCTCCAATTGCATGCCTATATGCTGCGCGTCGCCATTCCCTATGGCACGTTGGATAGCCGGCAGATGCGGATGCTCGCGCACATCGCGCGCAAATATGACCGCGATTACGGCCATTTCACCACGCGGCAGAATATTCAGTATAACTGGATCAAGCTTGAGGAATGCCCGGATTTGCTCGCAGAACTGGCAACGGTTGAAATGCATGCCATCCAAACCAGCGGCAATTGCATTCGCAACATCTCGTCGGACCAATATGCAGGGGCGGCGGCGGATGAAGTGGCTGATCCGCGTCCTTGGGCAGAATTGCTGCGCCAATGGTCCACATTCCACCCTGAATTCAGCTATTTGCCGCGCAAGTTCAAGATTGCGGTCATCGCCTCACCCGAAGATCGTGCCGCCATGCGCTTGCATGACATCGGGCTAGAGCTTGTCCGTCAAAATGGCGAATTGGGTGCGCGCGTATTCGTAGGTGGCGGCATGGGCCGTACGCCAATGATTGCGCCAGAGATCAATCCGTTCGTTAAAGCCGACGACCTGCTCAGCTACATCGAAGCCTGCTTGCGCGTGTACAATCGCTATGGCCGCCGCGACAATATCTACAAGGCGCGTATCAAGATACTCGTGCACGAAATTGGTGCAGACGAATATCGCCGTCAGGTTGCGGAAGAATTCGCCCATGTCAAAACGCTGGGCATCGATCCGCCATTGGCAGAGCTGGAACGCATCAGCGCCTTCTTTGCACCGCCTGCATTTGACGCAGCAGACGTAGAGCCCGATCGCAGCGATCCCGATTTCGCGGTTTGGTTCGACCAGAACGTAAAGCCACACAAGCAAGCGGGTTACGCGATCGTCAATATCAGCCTGAAGCCCATTGGCGGTATTCCCGGAGATGCCACATCGGCGCAAATCGATGTGATGGCTGATCTTGCCGAGCAATATGGCTTTGACGAATTGCGCGTCACCCATGCGCAGAACATCGTCCTGCCACATGTGGCCAAGCGCGATCTGCACGCGGTGTGGCAAGCATTGCGCGAAGCCGAGTTGGCGGACGCCAATCTTGACCTGATCAGCGATATCATCGCCTGTCCCGGCCTCGATTATTGCAGCTTGGCCAACGCCCGTTCGATCCCCGTCGCGCAGAAAATTGCGACGCGCTTTGCCGACATGGATCGGCAACGTGATTTGGGCGAGCTGAAGCTTAAAATCTCCGGCTGTATCAATGCATGCGGGCATCACCATGCGGGTCACATCGGCATATTGGGTGTCGACCGGAAGGGTGTGGAAAATTATCAGCTGACCTTCGGCGGCTCTGGCGCGGAAGACGTCAGCATCGGGAAAATCATTGGTCCCGGCTTTGATGAAGACGGCGTTGTCGACGCGGTCGAAAAGGCCACGGAAGTCTACAAGATGCTGCGTGAAGGCGATGAGCGTTTCATCGACACATATCGCCGTGTCGGCCTCGAACCATTTAAGGAGGCGATTTATGGTTGAGTTTCGCTATCGCACGGATGAAGTCACCGAACAGCCATCGGTTACGCTCGATGCCTTTTTGGACCAGTCCAACGCCACCGCAGTCCGGCTTGAGCCCGATGATGATGCACGCGCACTGATCCCGTTTTTGGATCGGCTGACGCTTATCGAAGTTGCGTTCCCCAAATATCGCGACGGGCGCGGCTACAGTTCCGCGCGCATCTTGCGTGAAGCTGGCTACACCGGCGAACTGCGCGCACAAGGCGATGTTCTGGTCGACCAAATTGCGTTCATGCGGCGCTGTGGTTTTGACAGCTTTGCACCCGAAGCGTCGTTAAATCCCGAAGCCGTCGCGCGCGCGCTTTCAACCTATGACCAGTTTTACCAAAAGGCCGCGGACGCCGCGGTTCCCGTTTGGAAGTTACGGCATGGGTGAACAGGTTCGCATCGCGGACCGTATCAACATCGCACCACGTTATACTGAGGTGGACGCCGTCCGTCTCAACAACATGTTCCGTGGGCGTGATACCGTCGAGATGCTGACCGTCTTGCTGCGTGAAAATATGTTGGGTGATGCGGCCATAGTCTCCAGCTTCGGCGCAGAGAGCGCCGTTTTGCTGCATTTGATTGCCAGCATTGACCCCGCCACGCCTATATTGTTCCTCGACACCGGGAAGCATTTTCCCGAGACGATTAGCTATCGCGAGGAACTGCGGAATATGCTTGGCCTATTGGACCTGCGCATCATCGCGCCCGACCCTGCGCATCTGGCGCAAAAGGACGGAACGGGCCTGCGCTGGTCTTATGACCCCGATGGCTGCTGCGAAATTCGCAAGGTCCTTCCGCTAAAGTCTGCGCTTGCTGGCTTTGATGCCCAGTTTACGGGCCGAAAAGCCTTTCAGTCCGCAACCCGCAAGGCCTTGCCGCGGTTCGAGATCGAGGAAGGCCGCCTCAAGGTCAATCCGCTTGCAGATTGGGACAAGGTTAGGATCGAAGCCTATATGGCCGAGCATGCACTGCCGGTGCATCCATTGGTCGCGCAGGGCTATCCGTCGATTGGCTGCTCACCCTGCACCACGAAGGTTGCGGCCGGCGAAGACCCGCGCTCGGGGCGTTGGAAGGGCTGGGACAAGGTTGAGTGCGGAATTCATGCGGCCGTTCCGCCGCTGGATGACAGCGCAAACGACCCGATCTTTTAAGTGGCG